>JAPXLT010000347.1:0-4481 GCA_033809415.1 Lentisphaeria bacterium | reverse complement strand
CCCTTCACCCTTCACCCTTCACCCTGCACCCTGCACCCTGCACCCTGCACCCTGCACCCTGCCCTATGCCTGAATTACTCGATCAACTTGAAGCTGGTTTTGCCAGCCATACTCCAATTCTGTACATTTACAGTCCGGAAGAGGAACGCATTCTGCGCGGCATCCGTGCATTGAGCGCAAAGCATTCCGAGATGCCCTTGCGCTGCTGGTCCTGCCTGGGCGGACTCGATGGCATGGACGGCACGCAAAATCCATCCGTTGCTTTGCAGGCAGTAATTGCGAATGATATGCGCGGTTTCCTAGTTTTCCGGGACTTGGCGCCGTTTATGCTGCAACCTGAAGTCGCTCGCGCCCTTCGGGAAGCCTCGATAGACGGCCAGCAGAAAAAGAATCGAGTCATTATTCTGCTCTGTGCGGAGCTGGTTCTTCCGGAAGCCTTAAAAAAAGAAATTCAGTTGCTGGACATTCCACCGCCTGGAGAAAAGGAGATTTTTCAGCTGGTGGATCAGCTCAATCAAACACATCCGCAAGCGCGGATTCCAGAGGAATCCGTACGAGAGATTACTCTGGCGCTAAGGGGACTGACTGAGAATGAAATACGCTATGTCCTGCAACGCGCCGGAAGCAGCGGAAAAACAACCCGAGACGACCTCCTCGAGGCAATTTTTGCGGAAAAGAAAAGCATCGTCAAAAAAACCGGTTTTCTCGAGTTTTCGCCGCCACGTTGGAGCATTCAGGAATTGGGTGGCCTGGACAATCTGAAGGACTGGCTGCGCAAGCGCGAAAAGATTTTTTCGCAGGAGGCTCTGGCAGCCGGTGTTCCGGTTCCCAAGGGGCTGTTAATGATGGGGGTCAGCGGCTGCGGCAAGAGCCTGGCCGTTAAAACCATTTCCTCCCTGTGGAATATTCCGTTATTCCGGCTCGATATGAATCTGGTCTTTTCCGGCTTGTACGGGTCGCCGGAGGAAGCTTTTCACCGGGCTTTGCAGACGATCGAGGCGGTCTCGCCAGCCGTGCTGTGGATCGATGAAATCGAAAATGCGCTTGGTCTCGATGAGTCCGGCCAGAAAATCGCTTCCCATATTTTTTCCAGCTTCCTGACCTGGATGCAGGAAAAGCCTCCGCTGATCTTTATCGCCGCGACCGCTAATAAAATCCAGGCATTGCCCGCAGAAATTCTCCGCAAAGGCCGTTTTGATGAAGTATTTTTCTGTGATCTGCCCAATGCCGTCGAGCGGGAAGAAATTTTCCGCATTCACCTGGCTAGGCATGGAGCTATCCTCGAGGAGTTTGACTTTAAGATGTTGCAAGTGATGACCGAAGGCTGGAATGGCGCCGAAATAGAACAGGCTGTCATTTCCGCCCGCACCGATGCCTTTTATGAAAACCGCCCCTTTACCCAGCGTGACCTAAGCAATGTCATCTCGAGGATCGTCCCGCTGTCCGATACCATGGAACAGCAGATCAAAAGCATCCGAAGCTGGGCCTTCTCGAGAGCCACACCCGCATCAAAATTCGGCAAATCCGCTGCAAAAAGACTCTGACAAGCCCTCGATTCGTTAACCACGAAAGACCCGAAAATTTTCGTGCTACTATCACTCGACTTCTTGTTTTTTGTGAAAGATTTTCAAAAAACCGATGCGCAAGTTACTGGCTTTGAGGTTCTTTCTCATTTTTAAGATTTTTTTTGAACTTTTTGATTTTTCAGTGATGAAAGAGGAAAACCGGCTTCATGCCGGCGAGCCGCCGGCGCTCCATATCGCCTCCGACTGAAAAAGTAAAGCCGACCTTGACACACAAGAATTTTGGCAGAGCAGGCTCATCCGTCAGAGCAGCAACCCATAGAAAAAATTCCGAGTTTTCCGTGCTTTCCGTGGTTAAAAAATGGGCTGTGGGCGGCAGCCCACGCCAAGCCTTTTCGTGCCTTTCGTGGTTAAAAAATCTAGCGTTTCGGCTGGAGAATACGTTCGAATTCCTGAACCGCATCGCAGACCGCAACGGCCAGCTTGTCCTGATAATGCGACTCCAATAACTTCTTCCGCTCGACCGCATTGCTCAAAAATCCCAATTCGAGCAAAGCAGCCGGACAGGACACTTCCCGGATCACATAAAATTGCTTTCGCTTGATCCCGCGATCCTGCGCGCCCGTCGCCTCGAGCAATTTTTTTTGCATTAAAAAGCCAAGCAGCGCATTTTCAAGATTATAGGCATTCCCTGGCGCTTCTTTTTTGGCAAAGACATTTCCGCCGCTGGAAGGAGTCTGTGCCGGATTGATGATATAGGTTTCTATCCCGTGGACGCTGGGGTCGTTCAAAGCGTTGCAATGGATGCTGAGAAACAGGTCCGGCTGCTGGCGCCGGGCAAGCTCCGTACGCTGTTCGAGGCGCAGCAGGCGATCCTGCTCCCGGGTAAGGCTGACCTGATAGCCTCGCTTGCGCAGTATTGCCGCGATACGACGGCTCAACAGCAGATTTACATTCTTCTCGACAACCCCCTGACTCTGGGCACCGGGATCATTGCCTCCATGGCCAGGATCGAGCATGATATGACGCACCCGGCGGCGTGGTATCGTCCCCCTGCGCAGGATCGGATCGATGAAATGCTGGAAATCAGTTTGTGCCAGCATCATTTCGTTTTGCTCATTCGCCACTGCAAACGAAAGATTAGCTTCTACGCCGTTGATTTTAAAGATACGACTGTTCTGCGAAAAGCGAAGCGCACTGTAACGGGACTGCAAACGGGCCGTCTTCCCGGAAACAGAATAACTCATGCCATAGTATGCGGCCACATCGCGCAGATAAAGATAACGCCCAGCAGCGAGATTGCGATAACGGATCGATGCTGGGCGGGACGCCCCCCCATTCAAGGGATTGGCAGTCTGAAACAGCCCGATGCACAGCAATAAAAACACCATCATCAGCCGCCTGAATCGAACAGGTGCGTGGGCACCTGAAATCCGAGTCAGTGCTTTACTGTTTTGTGGCGTCACTTCCGGGCGCATGCATCCCTCATAACTTCAGAGCAGCTGAAGACTGGCCTTGTTTTTTCCGCTGACGACAGCTTCGTCAATAACACATTTCGCCTTTTTGCCGTCAAGATCAGGAATCTCGAACATGATGTCAGTCATAATGCTTTCCATCACCGAACGCAGACCACGCGCACCGGCCTTCTTGCGTACCGCCTTCTCGGCAATCGCCTCGAGGGCCCCCGGCTCGAAGGTCAAGCTTACATTATCCATGGCAAGCAGAGCCGTATACTGACGGATCAGGGAATTCTTCGGCTCCGTCAAAATCCGAACCAGCTCCTCACGGCTTAATTCCCGCAAAGCGACAGTAACCGGCAGACGTCCGACGAACTCCGGAATCAGGCCGAACCGCAGGAGGTCTTCCGGTTCGACAAAGTCCAGCGTATTCAGTTCCTCATTGCTCAGATCAAGTGCATCAGCATCGGCTTTGCGTCCAAAGCCAAGCACTCGAATCCCATCCCGGCGCTGTATGATTTTATCCAGTCCAACAAATGCGCCTGCGCAGATAAACAGGATATTCGTTGTATCGATCTGGACATATTCCTGCTGCGGATGTTTCCGTCCACCCTGCGGCGGCACATTGGCAACTGTCCCCTCGAGGATTTTCAGCAGTGCCTGCTGCACACCTTCTCCGGAGACATCGCGGGTGATGGACACATTTTCGGAGCGTTTGGCGATCTTATCAATCTCATCGACATAGATAATGCCGATTTGCGCCTTTTGCACATTGTAATCTGCCGCCTGCAAAAGGCGCACCAGAATATTTTCAACATCGTCGCCGACGTAGCCCGCTTCCGTCAGCGTCGTAGCATCACAGATCGCAAAAGGCACATTCAATTTCTTAGCCAGTATCCGGGCCAGCAAAGTCTTGCCTGAGCCGGTCGGGCCGATCAACAGAATATTGCTCTTCTCAATCTCGACATCCGATGAAAACTTTTTTCCCGAGCCGATATACTGCAAGCGTTTGTAATGATTGTGGACTGCAACCGAAAGAATACGCTTGACCCGTTCCTGACCAATCACATACTGATCCAGAAACTCCTTCAGCTCCAACGCAGTCCCCACTTCCGGCAATTCAAGTTCGGCCTGTTTGTCCGACGAAGCCCCCCCCCGAGATGATTTTTTACTGGGACGTGGTCCCAGTATCCGCTCAAATGTAGTATAGGCACCCTCTGCACAAAAATTACAAATGCCTATTTTTTTGACATTGGAGGGAAGCACTAAGACCCCATCCTCCTCAGTCCGTCCGCAAAAAGAACATCTGTAGTCGTCGCTAGTAGGATTCTTGCTCATGATTCTTATGTCTAAAAAAGGGTGCAGGGTGCAGGGTGCAGGGGGCAGGGGGCAGGGGGCAGGTTTAAAAAGTGGCGCAACCGTCCCGGTTGTGATGGTGCGTTTATTCTCCCACGCCCGAACGCTTCAGGATGCGGAGTGCGGGTAGTCGGACAGGTCGGAC
>JAPXLT010000346.1:0-4494 GCA_033809415.1 Lentisphaeria bacterium | reverse complement strand
TTTGAAATAAAGCAAGTTATGATCAGTAGCAGAAGCTGGGGTCAAAGCAGCCAGCGCGGCGTTATCGACAAAATTCCAGCCATTCCCGGTACAGAGCGCCTGCAATGCTTCGCCAACGTATTTTTTGGAGCTAGTCTGATTGCCGCCAAGTACCGTCAGACCTGACTGAAAGGCCTGCTCGACAATGGTGTCGTAATGTGTTCGGGAAGGTACGCATGCATAGAAGGCCGCCGGCGTCGCATGATCCAAGGTGACGGAGGTCAAGACTCCTGCCGCCTTGCCAGCCTGCAAGGCAACTTTGCTGACAGGAAGCAGCGGATTCCCCTCAGCGTCCTGTCCTAGCACCCCGTTGTTGGTTTTACTGCCGCAGGCCAAAGCGGTTCCGGAGGCAGCCGAATCCGTGACCAGGGCGTTTGCCGAAGAGCTGACTTGGTACCCAATAACCGGGAAGTCCTCGAAGACTAGGCGTCCGCTCAAGTCCGGACGTTCCTGTCCATGAATGATACCATACTGGATGGCTGAAGCATGCACCTGCGCCAGCCCCATGCCATCACCAATGCAGAGGATGATATTGCGGGGAACACCCTGCTCTTGGGCGGTGATCGTGCACTGACAACCAGCCAGCAGCAATATCCCTGAAAACGCCACGCACAGGACGAAAAAACGATGCATGAAATGATTCTTCCGATAATTTTGCATAATCCCTTTCCTTTGGTTTATCTATAACGAGGCAAACAGCCGACAGATAGAATAATATAAGCCTCAAGACAAACCGATGTGCGCAACAAACCTCGCAAAAATCGGATTTAACACAGATTATACACGGACTAAACTCAGGGCGTTTTCATATCCACCGCATCCAACCTGCCCCCTGCCATTGATTATCAAGGCGGATCAAAGGTGATACTACCGAAGTTGTCGATATCTGCATAGCCTTTTTCAAGGACGCTCCAGCAGCTGTGTTCTGTCGGATGCGTCAGGGTCGACTGACGTGTGCGGCAAACATTAAAGAGGCAACTTCTGGTTTCGCCAGTCAAACCCAGCCAGGAAAGCGGAATACTGATATAATAACGCCCTGGAGCGATTTTTTGAACCAGGACATCCGCTTCACGGATGAGCGCACCGCCCCGGTAGCAGGTAATCCCACCATTATCTGCAACAATGACTTGGCGATAATCTCGGGATTCTTTTGGACAGGTCCAGATTTCGACCTCATTACTGCTTTCCTGATCCTTATATTGCACAGCAGCATAAAGATAGTCCGCATCCCTCGCCAGTCGAAAGCTGGTCGGGAAAGTCGGCTGGCGGTGATGCTGGATCAGGACAAAATTTCCACCGGAAGCACCCTGCGCCTGGAGATTTTCCGGAGTAGCTTCCGCGATAAAAGGCACCTGCAATGAGCGCGGTTTCTGCAGTTCCTCGAAGAATGTTTTTTGATTGACGGCGATGCATTCTGGGGCGTCGGCATTCTGATTGCAATGTACCAGCGTCAGTTTCAGCAGACGTCCCGGCATCAGGAAGCTGGTTGCGGCCGTCAAATATACCTTGCCGTTCCAGTTTGCGGGAGCATATCTCGTCAAGTCCAGGGTAAAATGTCGCTCGCCTGGCTGATCCAGCCAATTGCCCAGCAGATAAATTTCCTCTGCGCTTTTTTGGCTACCCCAAGGATGCATGCCAGGGGCAGGCTTGCTGTGCAGGACGCCCATACTCAAGGCAACCCTGGAAAACCCCTGCGGGGTCTGATAGTCAAGCATCAATCCGGCAAATTCCGTCGGACTGCGCTTGTAGCGATAGACATGCCCACGTTCGATCCCGCTATTGATATTGAAGGTGTGTGACAAATGCAGCTGTACCTTTTGGGCATTCTCGAGCAAAAATGCCGCAGCAGCATGTCCAAGGTAGTCTTCGATCCGATTCGAGGTGCCGCATTCCAGCGTCAGGGAAGCAGGGTCTGCATTTGCAATAAATGGTGCCAAACCCGGCTGCACACCGCTTTCATTGCGCCAGCGATACTTGAACGTCCGCGCCTCCCGGACAACGGCGCCATCGAGTGCAACGTCAGCCGGGATCGAGTCGCTTTCTGCAGGAATAAAAGGGATTGCCGGCACTTGCATGGCCGGAGTGGGTTTACCTGGCTTGACAGTCAGTTCAACCGGTGTTTGTCCAGGTGCACCAGCAGTCAGCAGCCCCCCCTCGGTATACGTTGGAATTTCCGGGCTGTTGCCGCAGTACAGCAGCTGATTTCCGCGCCGGATGCTGATCAGCCCTTTACTGCCGATGATACGGTCATTAGTGAATTCCAGAGATGCGTTTTCGAAAGAATGCTCCACTTTACCGACCAGTGAAATCCGGTGGGTTCCTTTTCCCAACTGAACCAAGGGATACAGCTGATCGGCAAATTCCACATATTCGCAGACAACATCCTCCTGATTCACACGCAATTTTGCATCCGCCGCAAAAACGATGATTTCAGCACGTTGAGCAGCCGAGGTCACTGTCAGCGGAAATTCTTCCCCGGAAATCTGAACAGAGGGGGTCGTTGCATAAAAATAATTCTGCGGCAAATCATCGATAGCGTAAACGCCAGCAGGAGCAGAGCTAACCACCACTTGAGTCATGCAGTCAGACCCTAACTTTGACAGCACATGCCGGTACAGTCCCGGATTCTTTCCGGAATACAACATTTTTGGGGAGGTAATCAAGCCTTCTCGCCAACGATATTTCCGGTAATTTTCCTGCCGATCCTTTTCGCCGAACACATACTTGGTAGTAAGCTTGTCCTGATAGCGTTCGATACGGTATTCCCAGATGGACAGATTGGCAGAAAAAGTGCTTAAATCCAGGCTGATTTCGATATTCGGGGCATCGCTGCGATTAATGAAGGAATAAATGGTTTCACCGCCGTTGCGCCGTTGTGAGCAGTAACTTTCCAATTTAGTCTGAGGATCATTTTTCCAGTCAGGGGTATATCGCCGCCCCTGCACCCGCAGCGGCCCCTGTTCGTGAAGGGCACTCAAGTAGGGTATCTGCCGCACCCGGAACGGATTTAGTGCTGGAATGAAGCCGTTGGCCAGCACGCGGTCGATGTAATCCACGTTGTCACGCCAGTAGAGCAGGCAAAGCCGACCGCCAGCGCGGTGATCGACGAAGTTGGCCACGGCCATGGCCATACCGGCAAATTCACGCCAGTTACGGGGATTGAGTTGATGCGAAGCCTCGATGAAATTCAATTCATGATACGGATTCCCGCGGGCATTTCCGAACATGACAACTTCTTTTTTCTTCCCCAGATGATACATATTCTCCCAGAAGTCATTCCAGTGATCATCCCGCACCAAGTCCATTTTCTGCCAATCGATCAGATTGGTTGTTTTTGTTTCATCAAGGTAAATAAAGTCGACGTCCATGGTATCGATATAACCGGTCATCACCTCGTTGATCAAATAATCTATGACTCCCGGGCGGTTAACCATGGTAGGGAAATTATGGACTAATGATCCCGGGAACAGGTTTTTATCACGGCCACGACGGTCTTTCAGCATGAAGTATTCCGGCCGTTCTCGGACAATGGGGGAAAAGGCCATCCCGGAATTCAAAAACATATAGCTGCCAATTCTGATACGGGGAGAAAGAGCCTTCATCCTGTCCAGAAATTCCCGGTTCTCCTGTCCGCTAATCTTTCCTCCCCTCTGGCCAGTATATCCGTTGGAACGGTCATGTCGCCAGACCCGATAATCGCCCCAGTCACCCAACGAATCGGTCAGAACTATGATATCGCCATCTTTTAACAAAAGATCGAGTTTTTCAATATCGCTCAAGTTCTTAAAATTGACATATGCCCGCACATTCTGCAGCCACTGCGGACCGGGCTTCAGACTGCTAAGATGCTCACTCACCACAGGATCGCCCGTATAAATCTCATTGACGAATTGAGACCAGGCACCGGCGAAAGCGACAAAGCAGTCTTCGACGCGAAAGCTCCCTCCCCCATCAACGTCGATGGTGCCCAGGGACAGCTCCCAGCCATCAGGATGAAAATACAGATAATTTTCCTCTTCAACATAATTGGTGATGGACGATTGCCACCAGGGATACACGAAGCGTCCGTTTAGTTTCGTCCGGTACTGGGCAAAGCTTCCGACAGGCGAATCATGATACAGCAGCATTGCCTTAGTTGTCTGCTTGTAACTAGTGACTTTATGCGCGGACGTAAGCTTGGGCACCGGAACCAGGGGACCGATATAGCCTGCACCCAAATAATATCCATCCTGATAGAATTCCGGTGTGAAAGCAACACGGGTACGCGGGGTCAGAAAAACCTTCTCCGTGCCAAGGTTGCGAAAGGTCATTTCACGGCGAAGATAAGCGCCGTCTATCCACCAGGTCTTGTGGATTTCAATGTCGGGCAGATTTGCATTCCGGCAGCGGAAAAAGAGAATGTTATCGCGGGTTTCATCCGCTATGACTTGGTCATCCCGCTCGAAAGCCTCCGCA
>JAPXLT010000345.1:2506-4530 GCA_033809415.1 Lentisphaeria bacterium | reverse complement strand
TATCGCCTCCGACGCAATTGCGTAAAGCCGACCTTGGCACACAAGAATTTCGCCGAGCAGGCTCATCCGTCAAAGCAGCAACCCTACAAATTTTCCGAGTTTTCCGTGCTTTCCGTGGACAAAAAAAGATTCTGATTGCCGATCAATGGAAAAAGTCAACTGCTTTTTTTAGGGTAAAATATTTGGCAAAACTAATAATGAAAACTTTTTCGTTGTTTTATAAAAGTTTTCAGTAGAGAACGACAAAGTACTATACGCTATATGTTCTGCAAGGCGCGTTCATTCTCTTTCATGGACATGGACACGACTGGACAGGTCCAAAGACGTCACCTGCTGTACGTGTCCATCCTGTCCATAAAAACGTGTCCATCTGTGTCCATGATGTCCATTGCGTCCATTCTTGTCCATGTCCCTTGTCCATAAAAATATATTTTTACCAGGGACTTGACTTCAATATTTTTGCGGTTATAGTTTAGCATCGGCAAACGTTTGCCGCTGTATTTACTTTTGGGGTTTTTGTGATGACTTTGCGTGAATTATCGAAGCGTACTGGTTATTCTGTGTCGGTTTTATCTCGTGCCTTGAATCCGACTCCGGATGCTTCATGCAATGTATCTGCTTCGACGCGTCAGAAGATACGTTGTTTAGCTCGTGATCTTGGTTTTCGTCCGAACCGTTTAGCTTCCTGCATGCGTCGTGGCAAAGTTCCCTCTCTCGGTGTTTTTTTGCCGACTTACAGTGGTTCATTGATTAGCGATGCGGTTTTTGGGATTTCCCATGCTGCTGCGGAGCGTGGTCTGTCCTTAAATTTTTATTTTGGTGAGGGTGGGGATTACCGATCTTTTTTAAAGCGGATGATAGATAACGGCTACATGGGCGTGATCGCCGGGAGCCTTGTCATTCGTGGCGGTGATCCTTCTGCTGCACGCTTGCAGGAGCGTTATATGGACGAGGGGGGAAAGATCGTTTTTTTCAATGAGTATCCCAATCCCTTGCCGAAGGAACGGGAGCCGCAATCGTATTCAGTCTTATCCTATGATGATCATGTCGGCGGGAAGATGGCTGCGGCTTATTTGCACTCGCAACACTGTCAAAATCTGTTGCTTGTTACGTTAATGAGTGCTCCATGTTATCTGGAAAGACAGGCTGGTTTTGAAGAATTTTGCCTCGAAAACAAGTTGGCATACAAGATTATGGAAGGGTGGGGCGCAAATGATCACCGCCGTAAGCTCCTTCCTGATTTTTTCGAGGAATTGCTGAATTTCTTGCGGCAGCAATCGGGAAGAACGACCGGCATTTTTGTCCCCTCGGATTACATGTTGCTGGATATCATGATGCATTTATCGACTACAGGCATGCAAATAGGTAGGCAGGTGTTTCCGGTAGGTTACAATTTCAGCGATTTCATGCGTAGCATCAGCGGCTGGCCCTTCGCCACCATACAGCAAGATTTTGTCAAAGAAGGGCATTTGGCAATCACCTTACTGGAAGAGTTAATAGACGGAAAAAGCGGGAAGCAGGTGCGCTTGCAGCCGGAGTTGCGCCGATGCAATCCGGCAGAAGACAGTTAACCAAATCGATCCACGCAAAATAAAAATATGGACGCTGCCGAAACTGGCTGGGAATCAATCAAAAAGAAATCCAGCAATATCTCGGGGAAAATCAGCCATGACAACAAAACTGAACAACATTCCCTCCATCGACGGAAACCTCTGCTGCGATGCTTGCCAACGGTTAAACAAACGGAACAATGCCATGAAACATCGGAACCCGCTGGTGGAAATTTTTTGCCTGATCTTTTTGTTCACAGCCAGCGCCTTTGCCCTGGATGCGGATACCGCCCAGTTGCAATTTGAAAATGGCACCTTTACCCTGCACAGCAAATGGCCAGGAAAAGAAAGTTTTCAGGGTGAATTTCAGGTACTCGATGGACTTACCGGGCAACTTTTTCAGCAGGCTGAAGCCTTGACGAATTCTCTTTTCGAATGGAGGTTCCAAGTATCCAGTTCTGAAAAACTGTTCCG
>JAPXLT010000345.1:0-2496 GCA_033809415.1 Lentisphaeria bacterium | reverse complement strand
GAATTTGACAGAACGTGAATTGCGCCTAGAGCCTGGCCTGAAACTGCTGGTGCCTAGGCAGCAAGGCGATCTTTTCTGGGGCGGTTTTGACGTGCTGGAAACAGGAGAACCCATTTTGCAACGGCTTGGCTTCAAAGGCAAAACCAGCAAGCACTTGGGCGGCGGTCTCTGCCAGCCATTTCCAGTGGCAGCACTGATTGCCGCTGACAAAACCGTTTTCCTGGGGCAGTTCCAGTTCGATCAAGTCAGCTGGAATGGCGCGCGTTATCGGATCATCGATGAAAAGTGCGCCGAACTGCAATTTTCCCAACGCTTGGTGCTGGCACCAGGACAAACATTGGATTTCCGCTTTATCATTGGCCTGACACCACGCAAATTCGCCTGCGAGGAAAATGTCGTGCAGGCGATGTATGATGCCTGGCCCGCCCAGTGGCTGCCTGTACAGGGTCAGGACAACCGCTATATCTGGTATGCACATAGTCAATACCGCGCCTGGTATTACAAACCGAACTGGGAAAGGGAACGGCGTTATTATGCGGTCGTTGACTGGGCCTACACGCCCTTTAAACGGGCCGGAGACCATTGGGGCAAGGAGGAGTTATGGGACTATAAACCCGTTTTCCCAATCAAACCGGATTCCTTTGGCTCCATCGCCAATGGCATCCGTTTCGACTATACAAAGAGGACACATGCAGATTTCCATCGTTTGCGAAAAGAAATCTTTTTGAAGAATGCCCGGGATTTTGGCTATTCGTTTTACACCGGTGCGGCCTGGTGTGAAATCAATCTGGCCAAAGAAAAATATCCTGATGCAATCAACTACGATACAGAAGGTGGTGTGCCGCATATCCTCGGCCCCTGGGCGACCGGTCATGACCAGGAAATCCGGGTCTTCCCGATGGGCACTTCTTTTGCCAAGGTTCTACGAGAAGATATCGCAAGGCTTTGGAAGGAACTTGATTTGCCCGGCTTTGCCTTTGACTGCGGCACCCCCGGCGTCAATTACCGCGGTCCCGCAGTCAACAATCCGGAACTGCCGGGCAGAGCATGGGATGACAAAGGGATTTTTATCGACGAGCTGGTAGCCATGAACGACCTCATAGACTTTGTCCACCAGCTTGATCCGGACAACCCGCCTTATGTCTGGAAAAATGGCCAGGGGCGAGCAGACTACATAATGATTGAGACCAGTATATTCAACCCAATTTTCCGCAGTTGGATGCCGTTAACCCGCTACAATATCGGGATGCGCACGGCCGTCATGCACGGGCACGGCTACCTTTTTGATCAAACGATTCCGAATTGGCGAAACCTCAACCAAGAGGAATTCTACCATGAAATGGCGAAACTGGCCGACCATGCCGTCTTGACCGGTTTTCAGTATGGAGTCACCCAAACTCACGTCACCCAAAACGGCAATCCCCAGAGCATTTATGCGATGCCGGAACTACTTGAATGCAACCGCAATGGCTGGCAGGCACTGATTCCGGTAGAGCTAAGCGAGCAGGGAAAATACCTCTATCAGGCCCGCTATGGCCGGGGTGCCAGCAGCATCTTGTATTTTGGCAACCCATGGCCGGAGCCGATGCCAATCGAGTTTCGGGTAGACAACTCCGAACTAGGCAAAGGCAGCAACTTGTTTGTGACAAAAATGCGTGATCAGGCCACACTGCACAACCGCGTTGAAGGAAGCAGCACCATTTTCCAGGACGCCCTGCCTTCACGCCGTCCCCGGTTGTATGAGGCGGTCATCAATCTGAGCAAACTGCCAGCCGAAGGGCACCTTGAGGCAGTCGTCAGCAGCCACAAAGATATTGATCAGATTCGCTTTGATATTGTTCTGAAAGGGAATTCACCATTCAAAGCCATTCTGACACCGCGCTTTATTCACCGCTATCAAGCTTCGATCCTGGTCAACGGCACAAAGACCAGTCCGGCAACGCCTGTTGAAATCCCTGCCAATGCCCATATCACCGTGTGCTTTCAGTCTGATTTTTTTCATTGCGAAGCCGCCGAAATCCTCTCTTTTCCTTTTGTTGATGCAGCAAAGAAGCCCACCTTTGCGATTCAATTGCCCGCCAAAGCCAACGCCTCTGAGTTGAAGGAAGCTGCTCATCTGCAAGATTATTTCAGATTTACGGCTGACCAGAAAATTACTTCGGCAGAAGAGATTCCAGTTGTACAACTGCCTGAAACCGCCCCTGACCCGGCGGTGCTCATTACCGTCGGGCGTGGTACAGAAACAGGGATCACTCGTCGTGCCGACCGCCTCAAACTTTGTGCAGCCGATGCTGACGAAGCCCATGCCATGCTCAAGGAAATGGCATACGTCATGGATCGCCGTTTCCCCTATATCATTCCCTTCAGCAGAGTTGATAGCTTCTCACAGGAAATCCTGGAAAAATTCAACATGCCGGAGAATCCGCTGCCATTTGAGCGCTGTTTTGAAAGCAAGGAGTTTGCTCAATGATGAAAAGAACAGAGCACCGTATATTC
>JAPXLT010000344.1:0-4533 GCA_033809415.1 Lentisphaeria bacterium | reverse complement strand
CCTGCCCCCTGCCCCCTGCACCCTGCCCCCTAATCAGGAGACTTCCATGCTGATTAAAGAGCCGGAAACCGAAGCTGAAATCGATTCGATGTGGCAACTTAACCATCAGGTATTTGCGGAGGAGTTCCCTCAGCATCCGCCGCATGCCGATGGTCGTCTGGTGGACAAATTTCATGCGAAGAACCTCTACCGGATCGCCTGGGACGGCGAACGCACCGTCGGCATGATCTGCGCGCACTGGCAGCCGCCCTTTTCCGCAGTGATGAAGTTCGGCCCATGGCTGTCAAACCATTTGCCGGAAGGAAAAACCGCCGAAATACGCCTGTTTGCGCTGCGCCCCGAGTATCGCCGTGGCCCCCTTGCAATCGCTTTGGCTGCCTCCCTGTTTGCCGAACTTGAAAAACGCGGATTGCAAACGCTGGTGATCTCGGGAATTTCCTTACAGCAGAATTTTTACCGGCACATTGGCTTTCAGGTGGCTGGGGAGCCGGTCAGCGAAAATGGAGTGACTTTCTTTCCGATGATCGGCGATTTGCCTGCCATCCTCAAAGCCAATCCAGCCTGGCAGAAATTTCAGCCACACACCACGTCAACCATTGCACATACGGGAGCATAAAGATGAGCAAACGGGAATTTTCGTCACTCGCCATCAAGCTGGTCGGTGTCTACATACTGGCGCAGCATCTCTGTCTCCTGCCCGGGGCTATCATTGCATTTTTTTCTGTGCAGCCCATGAGCGACAATCCCCTGATGTCTCTCGATTGGCGTTTGATGATGCTGATAACTCCTATTACCGGTCTGTTTGTCGGAACGTTGATGATGATCTCCAGCGACGCAGTTGCCGCCCGACTTATCCGAAATGACGGCGAATTCACTGCCGGCATCACTCTCTCGTATGAGGAAGTGCTCAGCATCGGATTCTGTTGCATAGGGTTGTTGACGCTGGTTGATGCCCTGCCCAAAATATTTTCTTCGCTTGCCAATTTCCTGCGCTTTGCAAAGATAAGCGGATGCAGCCCATTGCAGCCCCAAGTCGGATTCGATGCCTTCGATGCCCATATAAGCACAGTTGTGCGACACGTTATTCAAGCCCTGATCGGCCTGGCATTGCTCCTGAAACCGCATCGCCTCGCCAAAGCCTGCTGCAAACACCAAAATGACAATGAAAATGCCAAAAATGCTATAGTCGAATAGCACCCTGCTCTTTTACTTTGCCAGTCTAAGCAGAAAGTCGATTGCCTTTGCACGGATTTCGTCTGCCTTGCCTGGATCATGTGAAAAGACCACTGCAACATTGCGAGCGGCTTGTTTCAGGAACTTCCTGGCCTCGATAGCGGTGCTATCATTTCCCTTGGCCTTTTGTTCCAATAATTGCATATATTTGACATCCGTCAGACCAAGGCGGAAGGATTCCAGGCGGATGGATGGGATGACGCCGTTGGGCGTTGTATAAGTCACTCCACCGCGCGGTGCCCGGTAAAAGTCAGCTCCAGGGTGTTGTTCCATAAATTGATATAGGGAAACCGAGTCGCAACGCGCTTCGAGTGCCCGCCAGGGCAGCAGCCTGTAATATCGATACAGGTCCTGTCGCATGCTGGTGCCGCAGGCATAGATGCTCATGTGCTTGCCCGGCATAGCCCGGAAGCTTTCCATTTTTTGTCGATAATCCGTTTCAAGTGCGCGATAATACGTAAAAATCCAGTCATCGATCAAGTCTTTGACCGCTTCAAAATACGTCATTCCGGATGTAAGCATCAGACGCATTTCCGGCACCGCCTTTTTGCTTTCAACGCAGGCACGTCGCAATTCCTCGATAGGAAAATCCCTTGTATTGGGTTCGTCGAAAATCTCCATTGTGAATTCGTCGAACCCCAGACCATGCTTCTGCAGAAGTTCGGCGGCGCCTTTGCACCAGTTTCGCCAGGCATTCCAGTATTCAGGTGAATCAAAGGGAATGCTTTTGGGGACGATGATCCTTTTGAAGATTGAATAACAGCTATATCCGAGCATGATTGCCGGATTAGCCGTTGAAGGATTTGCCCGCAGATTTTTCATCAGCATGGCCAGATGCGGTTGCAGGAACGGTCTTGTTTCAGTGGCTGTAAGGTCCCCCGCAGCATTGAATGAAAAGGTAAAATACCAAGGCGTAACCATATACATGAAGCAGTCATATTGTTTCATGAAGTCAAATTGGTGATCGCTAAACGCCGTGCGGTAGGCATTAAATGGCATCGAGGAGCGTTCCGGCAGGGTAATGGGAAGCACTTCCAGCTCCACCTCGAAGCTTTCCGCAGCACTTTCAATATGATAGCCCGGTGTTTGATGTCTCATGGACCGACTGATCTCGTTGAGGGGTATTACCTTGAACTGCCCAAGATATTTTCCTGGCTTGACGTCTCGGCAGTCAAAAGTGATCCAGATCAAACCCGCCTCCCGCGAAGGAACCGGAACCGTTGACGCTTCATTGAGTTCAGCGAGAATATCATAGCGTCTGCCATGCCCCTCTGTATCTGCATCCTTAAATGCGACACCGCGCCGAATGGAAATATGGTCTTCCGGGAAACGCAATCCATCCGCAGTTTTGAGGCCGGGAATTTCTGTCCAGATTTCATGTTGCGGTTCCTGGCGTTCCCATCCGCTGGTAAGGATCAGCCGATATTCCTCCATGACAGGAGTCATGTTGGCCAGCGCCAGCACGACAGGCGCCTGTTCGTTGATGGCTGCACGCAGCACGATTTTTTGGGCTGGCTCATTCAGTTCCTCAGGCAAGAATGGAAGTGCAGGATCGCTGCTGGGCGGAATGCGGGAGATGATGAATTTTTTCCTGGCAAGCTTTGCCAGCCGGACGCTGTTCTCAAGTTCATTCAACAGACTCAGGGCCTGTCCTGGAAATTGCAGATCAATGGCTTTGACGATTGCGGAAACCTGCGGATTGTCCATTTCGCTTTCCGCAGTGGCAAGAATTTTATCGACATAGGGCTTCATTGTTCCCAGGAAAAGTGCGGCGAAATTCTTTTTGTCATGGTAATTGCCATTGGCAAAAGACAGCGATGAATTATCGAAAACGACCCCGCCACCAACCCGGCTTCCCAGCCTCGGGTTTACCTCGCCTGCAAGCCCGAGCGGACGCTGCCGACCGACATTGAACCGGATCATCGTGCCCTCATTCGGGGCTTTGTCGTATCCGATGCTGGCAAAAGGAATGGTTACTTCTGCAGTCCAGCCCTCCGTTGTGATCGTTGCAACCGCCTGCCAATCATCATAATTAACACGCTTCCTGCCGGATCCGTCACCCATCCAGCGTTTGCCTCCGGCGGAGACAACAAATTGGTTCAGCTGGCGTTTTCCAGATGCATCGTCAAAAAACAGTTCGATCAGGTCATCCGTCCAGATGGCACCGCTGCCATCCTCGAGGCAGTCCGCCTTGATGCGTGCGCCCTTTGGTGAGTGGCAACGGACAAGGAAAAGCAGCGCCTTGTCATCGGTTCGGACTTTCACCGTCGTTTTCAGCCTTGCGGGTTGATCAACTTTCAGATCTCGAAACCCTCCGATTTCCTTCACATCGTCCCATGCCTCTGCTTTGGGAGCGATGTAAACCACTGCGTCATTCAGGGACGGTAATGCATCGGCAGCGCCGCTGAACAGTCCACCGGCTGCCTCCCGGATCACAATTTTGTCGATCAACAGATAATTGCCTGGTTTCTCTTCGAGGACTTCTCCCGGTTTTTCCGTGCCCCAGAGCTGGACGCCCAGTGCGGCACGTGTTGCGTTGGCTCCTGTACGGAAAGTGCCTCGATATTCCGTCCAGGTGCCTTGCGGACGGATCAGATGGATTGAAGTTCTCTGCTTGGAGCGATTCCGCCAAGTGGTCGGGAGCTTGTCCCACGTATAGAAATTCAACATTGCTCGTGGTGCTTTTCCCCGTATTTCCAATTTGAATTCATAAACTGTATCCGGTTTGCATGGGAAGCCATCTCCGTCCTCATCGCCACCCAGTCTGATCCCGAAATTGACATTCTTCTCTCCTTTTTCATTGACAAGGTGGCTTTGCAACTCCATCTTCAGGCAGCGGTTCCAGGTCGCATCTTCAACAAATTGCGAGAGGCTTCCATGGCCGGCCGGTCCCTCGATGATCTTATATTCCGGAGACAGCGCGGAATTGTCACATTCTGGATCACGAAGCAGATTCGGCGCACAAAAAGCAACGGCAGGAAGAAACAGCAGCAACAGCATGCTCGAACGCACTTTCCATGGAAGACTTATTGCCGCAGAGCTTCTATTAACCAAATGATCACGATGCATATTGTCGTTCTCCTTTTCAAGCTTTGTCTGGCTTAAATTAGGGCGTATCCAAAAAGGGTTCTGCACCCATTTCATCCGCAGATTACGCAGATGGACGCCGATTTCCAGGATTAGGAATTACTATGACTTCCCGGGGTTTTCTGTGTTTCAATTCACATTTTCTATGATTCTGCATGATTTTTCTTGAAATTCCGTTTTTCCGGCACTATGTTTTCTGCGTGGTTCAGACAT
>JAPXLT010000343.1:0-4538 GCA_033809415.1 Lentisphaeria bacterium | reverse complement strand
AAGTAGTACTGAAGACGCCCATGTTCACCAACATGGTGAACGGCATGAACTTCACAAAACATTGAAAGCAAAGGAATTATGACTAAAAATCAGCTTTGGCTGCTTTTTTAGGATGACAGTTCGGGCATCGCAACCGGGACGGTCGCGCCACTCTTTCGATTGAAAATATATTCTTTTGGGCTACAATAAACAGTGTTACGGGACGACTTTGTTTATTGACTACGGTAGGAAACGATGTTCTGGTTATGGATGATATTCTGTTTGCTGCTTTCCTGTCTGCTGGAAGTGGTGCTGGGCTTGCATCGTATTGCACTGCCGGTATTATTATCCGTGGTTTTTTATTTTGCCTGCCTGCTGCCCTGGCATAAGGGAGTTCTGCTGTATTTTCTGGCAGCGGCACTGCTGGACGGCTGGTTTGCGCGTACTCTGCCTAGCACAGGGCTGAGCTTGATCGGAATCCTGTATTTCGCCGACCTCTGGCAACGCTTTGGCGATAGGAATTCGCTGTTCTCACTGCTGGTTCCAGGTGCTTTGACCGGATTGATTTCGAGCGTTTTTCTGCTGCTCAATATTCTCGTCAGCGGCGGGCGGATCGGAGTGATGACGCTGTTTTTCAGCAGCCTGTATTGTCTCGTTGCGATCGTGTTGTTGCCGTCGGTCTGGTGGCTTCTCGAAAAAGGAGCACGTTTTCTGGCCTTGCGGCGCCAGGAAGTCTTTTCACCGGCTTTGCGTCCGGAGGAGTATTCCGCGCGTGAGGAGGCCGTCGATGAATAAGCCCGGTCGTCTCGAATCCCGGCAAATCCGGATCATTCTCTGCGCCTTCATTATAGTCGCCCTGTTTTTTCTGTTGGCCATCCGGTTGTGGCAAGTGCAGGTTTTGCAGGGTGTGCGGCATCGTCAGACAACACAGCGCCAGAGCATACGGCCCGTGTTGTTGAATCCCGCCCGAGGGCGGATCATTGCGGCTGATGGCCGGGTGCTTGCTGACAGCATCAGCCAGTATGATCTGGTGGCGCATGTGTCTGAAATGCGCCAGCCGGGTCGCCCGATCAACACCATCAAGCACATCTTGGCCTGTGAACGGCTGCTGGCGATGACTATCGGGCGACCGTCGCAATTGGATGAGGAGACGGTTCGGCGGCATCTTTACCGCCATCCGGTCATGCCGCTGCGTTTCTTTGACAATCTCAATGACATCGAGCTGGCTCGTGCCGCTGAACTTGCGCCTCCGGTGGCGGGGCTTGCGATCGTCCCTCGCGTGGAACGACGCTATACCCTGCCGGGTGTAGGCACGCATCTGCTTGGATTCACCGGTAAAAAATTGCCGGAAAATACTACTTTCGAAGAAGATTTTTCGAGGGTATATGTATCCCCTGAGCTGGTTGGTCGCAGCGGTCTGGAAAGTTATTACAATGATGTGCTTTCCGGGAAATCGGGGGCACGTCTGGTGAAGGTGGATTCCCAAGGCTATGTCTATGAAGATGTGCGCCAAGCTTTGATGCCACGGCATGGAAATGACATTTTGCTAAGCATCGACTCGAATGCCCAGCAGGCGGCTGACGGGGTGTTGCAGAGGCATCATGGTGCGTTGGTGGCGGTTTCGGTGCGTAGCGGCGCCGTCCTGGCGTTGGCTTCATCGCCGACTTACAATGTCTCCGGCCTGACGCAGCGTGCTTTTGCCGCTTTGGTTCGCGATGACAGCGGGCGTCCTTTGCTGAACCGGGCAGTGAACGGGCTTTACACCCCCGGTTCGATCGTCAAGCCGCTGGTTGCTCTGGCAGCTCTCGAACGCGGGGGACTGGATCCGGAAGAATTGTATGAATGCACGGGGCGTTTCATGGTCGGCAATCATGCGATACGTTGCGCAAAGCGCAGCGGCCATGGACTGCTTGATCTCAAACAGGCCATCACCTTTTCCTGCAATCCCTACTTTATGGAAGTGGGATGCCATACTGGAATCGAGGAACTATATCCGTTTTTTGCGGCGGCTGGTTTTGGCGAAAAAACCGGCCTGGATTTTCCTGAAAGCGTCAGCGGAATTGCTCCGCAACGAGAATATGCCCAGAAAAATCTACATCGGGACTGGCTGACGGTTGATACGGCTTATGTTTCGATTGGCCAGGGGATCGTGATGCTTTCACCGCTGCAGGCGGCACTCTACACGGCTGCCCTGGCCAACGGCGGCATTCTCTACAAACCATACCTGGTCGAAAAAATCATCAACGGGCAGGGGGAAGTCCTGCTGCAAGCGGCGCCAGTGATCCGGCACCGGATCCCGGCATCTGAAGAGCATTTCCGCCTGCTGCGTTCTGCGATGGAGTCGGCAGTACAGGCGGAGGGGGGATCGGCTTCCGGTCTGCAAGCTACCGGGCTGTCCCTGGCCGCCAAGACCGGGACTGCGGAAATCGGCAGCGGAGCGGATCGCAAGAAGGATACCTGGGTGATTTGCTACGGCCCGCTTGAAAGCCCTGAATATGCGATAGCCTGCCTGATCGAAAAGGGAGAGTCAGGCGGCAAAACCGCTGTCCCAGTAGTAGCTTTATTTCTGCGGCGCTGGCTCGAAGCCACTTCAGGCGGATAATACCTATTTTTTGTCCACGGAAAGCACGGAAAGCGCGGAAAGTTTTTTTAGGTTTGTTGCTTTGACGGAAGGGATTGCTCTGGCGAAGTTCTTGTGTGCCGAGGCCGGCTTTACGCAATTGCGTCGGAGGCGATATGGAGCGCCGGCGGCTCGCCGGCATGAAGCCGGCTTCCCTTTCCCATCACCGAAAAATCAAAAAATGAAGCTGTACTTGCATGAGAAGTCAAAGATTCAGGCTTTGTGGATTTAGCAGAAAATCTGGAAGTCCGATTGTAAGTATTCCGTAGTCATTGGTGTAGCTGGGGACATCATTGTATGTGATGACCACTTTCCTGAATGAATCGTCAATTTTGAGTAGTGGTCTGTATTCCTGATCCCGCTTGGAGTCATCCGGGATTTGGTATACTGACTGGATGTAATATCTGCTGTCGCCTTGATTCGCGATGAAGTCGATTTCCAGTTGCTTCTGCTGTAATTTTCCGTCTTCGTTCTTTTCCCGTACAGTCATTGCCCCGACATCAACCAAAAATCCCCTTGCGCGAAGCTCGTTGTAGATGAGGTTTTCCATCAGGTGATTGGGTTCGGTCTGCCGGAAATCCAGGCATGCATTGCGTATGCCCAAATCCTCAAAGTACACCTTGGATGGAGAATCAATGTACCGTTTGCCCTTGATGTCATACCGCTTGGCTCGCTGAATGATAAAGGCTTCTGCCAGATAATTGCTGTATGAGCCTATGGTTCCAATGGAAAGCTGAATGTTCTTTACAGACTTGAATGTATCGGAAAGTTTCCGTAAGCTTGACAATGCGCCTATGGATGAGGCATAGAAATGAAGCAACTCCTCAAGTTCTGGCGCGTGCTGTATGCGATTCCTCTCCGCTACATCTCGAAGATACACTTCTTTACGTACATGGTCGAGATAATCCATTTTCTGTTTTGGAGTCTGGCATGACAGAACGTACGGCAAGCCGCCATACTGGAGGTAATCCTTAAGAGCCCTGTCCTGAGGCAGGCCACAGCCACTCATGAACTCTGAAAAGGAAAGTGGGAAGACATGGATCTCGTCTCCCCTTCCTCGGAATTCAGTGATGACATCCGTGGACAGGAAACGGGAATTGCTTCCCGTAACATAGACATCGAGGTTGTCGATGTGCAGACAGCTGTTCAGCACATCGACAAAATGATCCAAAAGCTGAACTTCATCAAGGATTAGATAGTATTGCAAGGAATCGGTCAATTGGCTTTTTAGCCAGGATAGCAGAGCCTCTGGTTTCCTCATAGGGATGTTGTCAAAATCGTCTAGCGCGATTTCAAGAATATGGTCGTCCTTGACACCGCTCTTCAGAAGCTCATTGTGGAAAAGTTTCAGCAGAAGATATGATTTCCCGCATCGCCGTATGCCTGTCACGACTTTAATCATGCCATTATGCTTGCGAATGGACAGTTCATTTATGTATCCTGGGCGTTCTATTTGCATTGGAGTACTCCTGAGGCATTGGACAATAAGTGTTAAATTGCATGTTTTGTCCAATAGCATAATGCCTGTTTTATAAAAAACAAGACTGTTCATTGGACAAAAGGTGTAAAATGTGACCTGTTGTCCAATGAAATGCCCAGGGTTGCTCTTCATAGGCAGCGCAATGAGTAACCTCAGGTTGAGCCACCCCACAAGACCGGGGCGGCACTTGCTTTGCTTTTGATCCGCAGTGTCGGGCGCCGCCTTTCCAAGGCTTTGATTTCGGGAGGGACGCCTTGCCCAAGTACGAAATCAGGCTGATATGCCAGTTTTTTTAACCTAAAAAAAGCAGTTAAAGCTGGCCTTTTATCCTAATTCATTTGTTTTCAATGCTTTGCGAAGTTCATGCTGTTCACCATGTTGGTGAACAGGGTGTACTATCCTTCAAAATCTTCTTTTTCGTAAAGATTTTTTCTGGAAGGAAAGCTCCAAGTCATTGGC
>JAPXLT010000342.1:0-4547 GCA_033809415.1 Lentisphaeria bacterium | reverse complement strand
TATCGGATCAGTCGGAATACGGTACGCAAGACCATTGATAAATTGGTAGCCAGCGGATTGTTGTACCGTCAGCAGGGCAGCGGGACTTTTGTTGCCCAAGGTGCTTCCGGATCCGGGACAGCGCGTCCCGTTTGTCAGGAATATGATACCCGCCAAGTGGTTTTTCTGTCTCTGGAGACGGTTTTATCGGAGACATCGTTTCGATCAGAAGGGACCTTTGATCCGATTTTTCGTGGTTTGAACAAGGTTTTGCAACCGCTTGGGTACAACTTGCTGCTGGCTCATGTTGGGCTGGACTGGACGCCGCCTCCCTGTCTGGTGCAGAAAGATGTCAGCGGAGTGATTTTTCATGGGCGTATTGATGTTGGGTTCTGGCAGCAGCACATTCGTCCTTTTCCAAATGTCGGTTTGCAGTATGTCAATCCGGATTTGAATTGCAGCTGGGTGAAGATCGATAATTTCAGCCGCAGTTATCAGGCATTGAAATATTTGCACGAGCTTGGGCATGAGCGGATTGGTTTTGTCAGCAACGAGTCGGAGATGCCTATACCTCAGGAGCGCTATGCTGGATATCTTCAGGGCTTGAAGATGCTGGGATTGCCCTTTGATCCAGCCTGGGCAATCAACTGGCAACGTCCAATGCATCAGGGAGTTCTTCCCTTCGAGGAGATAATGCCGGATTACCGGCCTTATCTTGAAAAAGCCTTTGCCGGAAAGCAGTTTCCCAGTGCCTTGATCTGTTTGGACAACTGGCGTGCAAGTTGCACCATGGAGGCATTGCTGGCGATGGGGTTTAAGGTGCCTGAAGATGTCAGTCTGATTGGCGGTCAGAATACCCTGGGGTGGCCGGCTGGCTTTGTCCGTCGTCCGGAATTGGAACTGACCCGGTTTTGTGATCGTCTGGAAGACATTTGTGCTGTGGCTGCCAAACAATTGGTGGAGTTGTTTGCCGGGCAACCGGATTGCATCGGCAATACGATCATGCTTCGTCCGGAGCTGATCATCGGGAAAAGCACTTGTCCATGCCAGGTGCGTTGATTGACAGATAAAAAACATTTACGCAAAAACGAAAAAAGGAGGAACAGATGAATTCAAACAAGCATGTGGTGCAAAAGGGAATGTCTAAGGATTTCGTACGGCCTTTGTTCACGTTGATAGAACTGTTGGTCGTTATTGCGATTATCGCGATTTTGGCGTCTATGCTCCTCCCTGCACTGGGGCGGGCGCGTGATCTTGCAAAAGAAACCAGCTGCCGAAACAATCTGAAACAGATAAGCATGGCGATTGCGATTTATTCTGATTCACATGACGGTTATTTGCCGCAGAATGCAATTCCTGCATGGATGAGCTACGGTTTTGCCACTTATATCAAGGTTGGAAAGAATTACCGGCTGCTGGGACATCTTTGGGAAATGGACTTGGTTCCTTATAAAGTGCTTTATTGCCCTGACGGACATCCCCGCAATAGGATGTGGATGGAAAGATGGGGCAAAAACGGCGATCATCGATCCGACTATATGATGCGTGTCAGCCCCATGGGCGGAGTTGCACGGCCGCGTCTGCATAATGGAAACAGTAAAAATGCGCTCGGAGCAGATTCCATCTGCATGTTTTTTGCGAATCCGTCGTTGGATATGCAGGGACGTTATAGAATCCGGGGAAATGTCTATCCTGCTTTTCATCATGATAAGTACAACACGTTTTTCTTTGACGGACACGTGAAAGCCATAAAATTCAACGGTGCCATGTTCAACAATGGCAATGCCCCAGGGCATTACGATTCCTCCGGAAGATATTTCTTCAGTTATGTTGACAGCTTATAACCAATCAGGAAGATCAGGAGGATTTTATATGAGAACATTATTGACGGGAATATTTCTATTTGCCGTAATGACAGTCTGCGGTGGGGTCGTGAAGCCACCGGATGGCAGGACTTTCCGTCTGCCGTCCAACGCTGCATCCGGAGGAACTGTCACTGCGGAATTGAACAGTGAGAAGCCTCTCTGTATCAGGCTGAACGGAAAAATCCTCGGATATTTCAAGCCGGAAGGAGGAATCATAAAGGCGGATCTTACGCCTGCTGTCTGGTATGCTGCGGAAAATACTGTGGAATGTCGCCCAGATGCCGTTTTGACGTCCGTTTCTTATGAAGACGCGGTTTCGGAGCCTGCCGTCGTGACAAAACTGCGCAGGGAAAAAGTCCGCATGAATTCCTCTGCCGCACAGCCAGCGTCCCGTGCGGAGGAATTGCACGGCACCGGTTTCAATATGGTAATGGGGTGGAGCGGCATTCACCGTGGAGTCAAGTCAAATGATCCCGGATCGGGAGAGGCTCTGGTGTCGGCAAACAATATGCCGCGCCTGCGTTTTCTTCGCGATGAAGTTACAGTGGCAAAAGCTCACGGGCTGATTCCGATTCCGTTGATGTGGTATCATGAAGAGACCCAGCAGCTTATGGATCAGACCGCTTATGAAAAATGCCGCAGTGTGGGATATGGTGTCCAGAAAACACCGTGCCCGCTTGATTCCGTTTACTGGGATCGGTTGGTCAAGCCAACTCTGAAAATTGTCGCCGGAGTCTACAAGGAATTTGATGCTCCAGGCGGCATGATGCTGGACCAGGAATTTTATGCGGGTGGTTATCCCGGTTTCACTTATGGCGGTGCCGAGGACGGATGTTACTGCGACAGCTGCATGAAACAATTTTTTGAAGCCGTGGGAGAGGATGTTGATCTTTCCAAGGCGGAAAAGCGTCTGGAATATATTATCAGGCGCGGTTATACGCTGGAGGACTATCAAGGAGTTCTGGAGGTGCGTCTGGCACGCAAACTGCGTGGGATCATGCAGGAGGTCCGTAGCGTGAAAGCGGATTTTCTGGTCGGGCTGATGCCTGGAATGGGGAACTGGTACACAAACGGAGTCGCACGCGGAATGGCGACTCCTGGAATGCCGGTTCTGATTACTGGGGAGGGGGAGTATTTTCGTGGCTATAATCAACACAGCCGTGAGAATCAGGAGAAGCTCGGGAAATGGGGCTGGCCCGCTCTGTATCTGCCCGGTCTGGTGATTTCAAGCTACAATGCTGAGGGACTTGGAACAAAAGCAGTGGAGGCGGCGCAGCAGGCGGATGGCTATTGGCTTTATTACGGTGAAATGTTCTTCGCAAAGAATCCGCGTATCATAACAGACGGGATCAATCCCTCGGAATATGCACTGCGGGAATCTGCGGAACGATATCTGGCGGCGATGAAAAAGGCGAATGCCTATCTTGAAAAACATCCCGCGCCTCCGGCACCGCCCACAGCCTATGCACCGTTCCCGGAGTTTGATTCCACTGATTTCAAGATTACCGCCGACGGGATCACATTCAGCGATGCTGCCGCAGTTCCCGCGAATCTTCTTACAGCAAAGCCTCAGTATGCCAAAGGTATTACAACGTCGTCCGAAGGCGGAGTGATTTTCAATATGGAAAAACAAGGATCGAATGGGTGCTTCCAGGCTGTTGCCGTGGAACCCGGCAGGAAGTATAGAATGACACTCAATGCAAAAGCTTCGGGGCTTTCTCTGCCGGTTGCAGGATTCCGGATTTTGGAAGGCGAAAAGATCATTGCGCAAAGCGTCCTGGGGTGCGACGGTTCTCCGGACTGGACAGAGCTGACTAAGGTGTTTACCCCAACAACAGATACCATCAAAGTCAAGCTACTAGCGTATGGGGAAACCGGAATCTTTGAGTTCAAAGATGCTCATCTTGCCCCCGTTGTCCCCTTTAGGGTCACATCGGCCCGACTTCCTGGGAACACCAATGCGCTGAAACTCCAGATCGGAAGGAAAATCTACGCGGAACTGGTCAATCCGGTAACGGAATTGGCATATTTCAGGCTGATCGACGGTGTGAATGACCTGCGTCTCCTGCGGGAGATTTATGGCGATCTGCCGCAGACGGTCCGTTTTTCCGGCGATATTTCCGGCAATGTAAGTTTTGCAAAATAAGGAAGCAGGTTTCTTAGGGTTTGTAACAAATTAACTTTTACAGATCCGATTTTCTGTCGCTCCTTCAGAGCTTGGGTCTTGGTGGAATGCCTACCCGGGGCTGTGTTCTTTCGCGCCTTTGGCGCTTTTATACCAGACACTTTCGCTTCAGGCAAAAAAGAGCATTGGCAAAAGAGCCGCGGAGCGGTGGAAAGACCATAGCCCAGGGCAAGCGCGGCCGCCAGGCCAAAGCGCAGCCCTGGGTAAAACACCCGCCCAAACACGCAGCCCCGGCGGGGCGGCAGAAAATGCTTTTCCATGAAGAGCACGGCATTACAACAAAGTGTAAAAGTAATTTTGTTACAACTCCTTAATGAATCTCTCGAAAGAGCTGGCAGTTTTCCTGCTTGGTGTTTCATTTGTCGTTTGCGCGGGGCAGCCGGATGAATCAATTGTCCGCTGGTGCAACATTTTATGTAATGCCTCTGTCTTCTGTAGTACAGGGTTCAAGGGAATGGGGTGCGTAGTGCGTGGTGCGAAGTGCGTTGGGAACGGGTACGGGGGGCGCTGGTTTAAAA
>JAPXLT010000341.1:0-4556 GCA_033809415.1 Lentisphaeria bacterium | reverse complement strand
CTGTCAAAGCGGCT
Source organism: Lentisphaeria bacterium (assembly GCA_033809415.1). Classification (GTDB taxonomy): domain Bacteria; phylum Verrucomicrobiota; class Lentisphaeria; order Oligosphaerales; family Oligosphaeraceae; genus JAQVUB01. The sequence goes on along the minus strand of JAPXLT010000341.1, from coordinate 4,542 downwards.
GATTTTGAAAAAATATAGCGGAAATCCTTCAAGCTGAATTTGCAAAAAATGACAGCGGTAGTAGTCTATTGTCATGTCCTTTTTATAACAAACTCGGTACTCTCAAGTTATAAACTAAAGGAATATCTGCGCGAAGTGCTTCAGCAGACAAACCATGTACAAGCTGGAGCAGCAATCTATCGATCCATTCCGGTAAAAAAACGCCTACCAGGGGATTCTCGCCGCGACGCAAACTTACAGCCTGCAAATTGGGCACATAGCCAAGCTCACGCGCCAATTCCTTGATCGCTGAACGACGCTTCTTGGAAATGCGGGTATAAGTACCATCGTTCAGAACGCATGAAACAACAGCGGGACTGACACCGGCAGCTGAAGCTATGTCCTTGATCGTAACTTGCATGAAAACACCACCCATTCTTTTTATTTGCTGTAAACGTCTACAGCATAAATGTAGCACTGTTTTTTTACATTGCAAGTGACTTTCAATTTTTTCTTGTTTTAAAACAACGAAAAGCCGACTGGCGAAAAAATTCCCTGTGTCTGTCGTCTGTTTTTTGAAATTATTGGCGATCTTGCTGAGAAAAAGTATATTTGCAAGGTTACAAGGTATTTTGTTTTTAACTGAAAGGAAGCATATGTCATCATTGCGTCTTGCGCATTTTTATCCTTGGCAGGGGATTCCGGATGAGTTTGTTCAATATCCTATGCGAGTTTTTGCCGAGCATGGCACGGAGTACTTGACCTTTTCGGATCCGCAGTGTCTTCGGATGCTCGAGCGTTCGGGCTATGCGGAGTGGTTTTTCGAGTTGGCTGGCAGGCATGGCTTAAAAATCAAGGATGTGCATGGCCTTGCTTTCCGGCATTACGACCTGGATACCGATGACCGAGAATTGCGTGAAAAATCGATTCGGGATCATATCGAGGTGATCAACCGGCTGGGTGCCCTGGGCGTGCAGACGTATACGGTGCATATTGGTGCAGCCCTCTATGTCTATCCTCCGTTTCTGGACTTGCCGCAATTGCGCGAAAATGCACTGCATACTCTCGAAAATATTCTTCCGGTTGCCGAGAAGTGGGGGATGAAGATCGCTTTGGAGAATGCCTTCGAGCCGCCGAATGCTCCGGATGAAATCATCTGGTACATCGAGCAGTTCAGGTCGCCGTCTTTGCTTTGCTGTTTTGACTCGGGGCATGCCAATTATATGAAGAAAGAGGGAAAGGATTTAAGTAAATTCAACTCGTATCATCTGGAAACGACTTGGCGCGGGAATATTTGCCTCGAGGAGGATGCGCTAGGCAAGCTGGCGCCCTATATTGTGACTTGCCACCTGCATGACAATTCCGGATACAATGACGATCATGCGCTGCCCGGCAAAGGAACCACGGACTGGAAAGACACAATCAGCCGCCTGAAAAAATGCCCGAATATACAAAGCCTGCAAGATGAAACCAGCGTGATGCGCGACCGTCAGACCGTCCGGGAAATGTGTGAAGTCTTTGCAGCGTTGATGAAATACTGAATGCAGATTTTTTTAACCACGAACCACGCGAAAAGGCTTGGCGCGGGCGCCGCCCACAGCCTATTTTTTTGTCCACGGAAAGCACGGAAAGCGCGGAAAATTTCAGAAAACTGAAGTTGGAACGGAGATCATGATGATATCAGCGGCAGAATGTCTGGAGCAACTTGGAGTAGTGGACTCCCTCGAGCTGGTCGCTCCGCATTGGGAAGCCTCCCAGGCGGAATTTCCGGAGGACGGATTGTTTTTTCTGCGCCGGGAAGTCTGGTTGCGGAACCGTGCGCTTTGCGGCTTCGGCAGCGAATACGATCAGCGCTTTCAGCGGGTGGCCGATGAGATTGAGAAGAGTGAAGCTTTTCGCCATCTGGTCTGGCATATGTACTGGAGAGTATTCCGTTCGCCTGTGCCTGCTCAACTTGCAAATTCCTGGCCGGAAATCGCGATGCTCGGCGACGATGCCGGCCTGCCCGGATTATTGGTGGCTCTGAGCTGGGCGCCTCTACTGCTGGAATATCACCGGCAATTGGGACTTCCGGAAGAAGCGACTATCGAGACTCTGCGGCAGGTGCAGGTTTTTTGCGAAATCAATTACCGCAGAGCCTTCGGCGGACGCCCGGGAATCTTTCCCGGACAGTTGAGCTGGCTGAAGTCCTACTTGAAAAATCCCTATCTCAGAATAGGGCGTTTCGAGTACTGCCTGCAACCGGCTTCCGATTCACTGTTGATATATCGTCATCGCAGCAGCGGTCAAGTGATCGCCTTGTGTGAGGCCGGAATGCAATTTACCGCAGCGGGATTCCGCCTTGGCAGCCCCGAGGAATATGAACAGGAACCAGACAGCTGGGTCTCGACACTGGAATTTCCAGCTGGAGCAGTCTGCGGCAATCCGATTCTGCCGCAAGGTTATGCCTTGCGCAAGACCCTGACTCTTCCCCTGGATCAATGGGAGCAGGTTTTTTCCAGAGGTGATGATTGTCTGCGCATGCATATCCCGGCAGGCGGGAGGATGACACCCGAGTGCTGCGGAGAGTCCCTGAAAAGGGCACGCGACTTCTTCCGGAAATATTTTCCACAGCGCAACATCCGTGCAGTCACTTGTGCTTCCTGGATTTTCAATCCCGACTTGGAGGAAATCATGCCAAAGGGAGCGAATCTGACCGCCTTCCAGCGTGAATTATACCTTTATCCGGTGGCAAGCGGCCCCTGGGATGGCCTCTGGTTCATATTCCTGAAGACTGGAAAGCCGGATGCAACCTTTCCGTGCGAAACGGATTTACAGCGCCGTATACTCGCATTTATTGAATCCGGACGCCGCTGGCGCTGCGGAGGAATGGTCATCCTACTCGAAGACATCGAACATTTCGGCACACAGTTCTATCGCAACAACTTCCCGGAAATCTGATTTTTTAACAACGAAAAGGCACGAAAAGGCACGAAAAATTTATCAAGTTGTTGCTACGTCGGATGAAATTGCATGCGCCAAATAATTGACTATTGCCCGTTATAGCTTATATTGCAACTCGTAGCAAAATTGCGTATTTACGTAAAATAAATAGGAGTTCATGGGAAATGCTCATCCTGCGCGATTTTTATTTAAGCCAATTGATCAAGAAGCGTGCCAATGGTCTGGTCAAGATCATCACTGGTATTCGCCGTTGTGGAAAATCCTTTTTTCTTTTCAAATTGTTTTACGACTATTTGCTTCAGGATGGGGTGCCTCGCGAGAATATCATAACCCTGGCTTTGGATCAGGCAGTAAACGCCAAGTATCGTAATCCTTTGTTGCTTGATGCCTATGTCCGGGAGAAAGTATCCGATGGCGGACGTAAATTTTATGTGTTTTTGGACGAGATACAGCAGGTTTTGTCGATTCCGAATCCCTATCTTGATCATCCTGATGCCAAGATCGGCTTTGTCGATGTGTTATTGGGTTTGATGGAGCTTCCGAACGTGGATATTTATGTGACCGGCAGCAATTCCAGAATGCTTTCTTCCGATATCGTCACGGAGTTTCGAGATCGTGGCGACGAGGTTCGCCTGCACCCGCTTTCCTTCCATGAATTCTATTCGCATTACAGTGGGGACAAGCGGCATGCCTGGCGCGATTATTATACCTATGGTGGGTTGCCCCGCTTGACGACGCTTGCCACCCATGTGGAAAAGAGTCAGTATTTGCAAGGTCTTTTTGCAAATATCTACTTGAAGGACATTATGGAGCGCCACCGCATTCTCAATGAGAAGAGCGTTCTCGATGACCTGCTGAATGTCATTGCTTCGAGTATTGGCTCCTTGAGCAATCCGACCCGCATTGCCAATACTTTCAAATCAGAAAAAGGACAGGTCGTCGCGGCGAATACGCTCTCCATATATTTAGATTATTTCATAGACGCCTTTTTGCTCGCAAAGGCGTCGCGTTACGATATCAAGGGGCGTCGGCTAATCAATTCGCCAGTGAAGTATTACTTTGAGGATGTCGGTTTGCGCAATGCACTGCTGGATTTTCGCCAGCAGGAGGTAAACCACATTATGGAGAATGTGATTTATAACGAGTTGCGTCGTCGTGGCTTCAATGTCAATGTAGGGATTGTGCCCTATAACTACAAGAACGAGCACGGGCAGAGTGCGCTCGCACAGTTGGAAATTGACTTTGTTGCCGATAAGGCGGGCGACCGCTTCTATATCCAGTCAGCGCTTAACATTGATGACAGTGCCAAGCGTGAGCAGGAAACCCGCCCATTGCGGCGCATCGAGGATTCATTCAAAAAAATTATTGTTATGAACAGCGAGATTGTCCCATGGAGTGACGAATACGGAATCAAGTATGTCGGCATCGAGGATTTTCTTTTGCATGAGCATGTCAATTGAAAAAAACTATTTTCCGATTGATCCGTCTGATTGTGGTGCCTTTACAAGGCACTGCCTTTGAGTGGGCATCCCACCCCAGGCTAAAGCCAGGGGTTAAGCATGGTTAAGCGCCTACGGCGCAAAGCATTGTACCGATCCGACCAATCCGACCGATCAGATG
>JAPXLT010000340.1:0-4562 GCA_033809415.1 Lentisphaeria bacterium | reverse complement strand
AGACACGAAAAAGCACGAAAATTTTATAGGGTTGCTGCTTTGACGGATGGAATGGTACGCGGATTTGTGATCTGGCCTATTGGTTTCTCCGACGGATCGGACGGATCGGTGATGTTGGAATTAGCCCTGAAGGGGCGTGACATACCAGCCCAGGGCAACGCCCTGGGTTAGGAATCACCCCACCCAACAAGCCCTGTAAGGGCGCGACATAATCTCTAGCCAAAAGCTTGCATAAAACAGACGATTCTGGGCGATAGTAGCACGAAATGCTGAGGAACCTTTTACAGAAATTGGAGGTGGCTGGCGGTTTGAGCCGGGTGGAGTTTCGGCGTTTGATTGCCGAACGCACTCCGGAGCTGGTCGAGTATGCCGCAGCCCGTGCGCGGCATCTTCGCGAGCAGCATTTCGGGAAGCAGATTTTCATTCGCGGCTTGATCGAGATCAGCAGCTACTGCCGCAATAATTGCTATTACTGCGGAATACGCAGGGACAATTGCCATGCAGAGCGGTATTGCCTGACCTCCGAGCAGATTCTGGCCTGTTGCGAATTTGGTTATCCGCTTGGTTTTCGCACCTTTGTCTTGCAGGGCGGAGAAGATGCCTGGTTTACGGATGAACGCATGCTCGAGATAATCCGGGAAATCAAGAGCCGTTTCCCGGATTGCGCGGTGACTTTGTCGCTTGGCGAAAAGTCATTTGCAAGTTACAAGGCCTTTCGGGAAGCTGGTGCGGATCGCTATTTGCTGCGCCATGAAACAGCCAATGCAGAGCATTACGCCAAGTTGCATCCGGCCAGTCAAACGCTGGAAAGCCGGATGCGCTGCTTGAAGGATTTGCGGTCGCTCGGATACCAGGTCGGCACCGGATTCATGGTCGGTTCGCCATTCCAGACCGTTGAGACACTGGCGGAGGATTTGGAATTCATCCAGTCCTTCCGTCCGGAAATGATTGGGATCGGTCCCTTTATTCCGCATCATGACACCCGTTTTGCCGCTGAGCCGCCTGGCAGCCTCGAGTTGACTCTGTATCTGCTGTCGCTGTTACGGCTGATGTTGCCCGGGGTGCTGCTGCCGGCCACGACGGCGTTGGGCAGCATTCAGCCGGACGGACGTGAACTCGGCGTGCTGGCCGGCGCCAATGTCATCATGCCGAATCTGTCGCCGCCGGATGTGCGGGGAAAATATCTGCTTTATGACAACAAACTGAATACTGGCGCGGAAGCCGCCGAGGGGTTGCTCGAACTGCGCCGGAGACTGGCGGCAATCGACTGCGAAATCGCTGTCAGTCGAGGGGATTTTTCTGAAGTTTCAACAAACAAATGACTGTGTAAAAGTGGTAATGGAATTCTTTTTAAACAACGAAATTCACGAAAAGACCCGAAAAAAATTCATGGGAAGCGGCTTTGACTGCTGGAATGCGTCGTATTTCCCATGAATTTTTTTCGTGTCCATTTGTGTCTTTTGTTGCAAAAAATCCCATTGCTACCCAGTTTCACTGACTTATTACGTTAAAAAGGAGGATTTATGTACGATGTAATGTCACCGAAGGCAGAGGACTTTATCAATCACGATGAAGTCCTGGCAACACTCGAGTATGCGCAGAAGAACAAGCACAATATCGAGCTGATCGATCAGATTCTTGCCAAGGCAAGGCAGCGCAAGGGGCTCGAGCACCGGGAGGCGGCTGTGCTGCTCGATTGCGATATCGAGGAGAAAAATCAGGAAATCTACGCTTTGGCCGAGCAGATCAAGAAGGATTTGTACGGCAACCGCATTGTCATGTTTGCTCCGCTGTATCTTTCCAATTACTGCGTCAATGGCTGTCTGTACTGCCCTTATCATATCTCGAACAAGCACATTGCCCGCAAGAAACTGACTCAGGATGAGATTCGCCGGGAAGTCATTGCCTTGCAGGATATGGGGCACAAGCGTCTGGCATTGGAGGCCGGAGAGCACCCGGTCGAAAATCCAATCGAGTACATCCTCGAGAGTATCAAGACGATTTACGGTATCAAGCATAAAAACGGGGCGATCCGCCGGGTGAATGTGAATATTGCAGCGACGACGGTCGAGAATTACCGCAAGCTGAAAGATGCCGGCATCGGGACGTATATTTTGTTTCAGGAGACATACCACAAGGAGAGTTACGAACGCCTGCATCCCTATGGCCCCAAACATGATTACGCATACCATACCGAGGCGATGGATCGTGCGATGCAGGGTGGGATTGACGATGTCGGCCTGGGGGTGCTGTTTGGCCTGGAATATTTCCGTTATGAATATACGGCATTGCTGATGCATGCGGAGCATCTCGAGGCGGTCTTTGGTGTGGGGCCGCATACGATCAGTGTCCCGCGCGTCAAGCCGGCTGATGATATCGATCCGAACGCTTTTGACAATAGCATCAGTGATGATATTTTTGCCAAAATCGTCGCTTGCATCCGGGTGGCGGTACCGTATACCGGAATGATTATTTCGACGCGGGAGAGTCAGCAGTGCCGTGAGCGACTGCTGCATCTGGGAGTTTCACAGATCAGTGGAGCTTCGCGGACAAGCGTCGGCGGATATGCGGAACCTGAGCCGGAGGAAGCGCATACCGAGCAATTTGATGTCAGCGACCGCCGCACACTCGATGAAGTGGTGCATTGGCTGATGACGATGGGCTATATTCCCAGCTTCTGCACAGCATGCTACCGGGAAGGACGTACCGGCGACCGCTTTATGAGCCTCTGCAAAAGCGGCCAGATCCAGAATTGCTGCCATCCAAACGCGTTGATGACGCTGAAGGAATATCTGATGGACTACGCTTCGGAGAAGACACGCAAACTCGGTGAAGAATTGATCAAAAAGGAAATCGAAAAGGTGCCTAACGAAAAGATCAGGGCAATTGCCCAGCGCAATCTGCAGGATATCGAAGACGGCAAGCGTGATTTTAGATTCTGATTTTTTGTCCACGGAATACACGGAAAACGCGGGATTTTTTTACAGGGTTGTTGCTTTGACGGAGGGTAGTGCGGGGTGCGGGGTGCAGGGTGCAGGGGGCAGGGGGTTCTGTCCGACTTGTCCGACCCGTCCGACATGTCCGACGGATGTCACGCGAATCATGGTTAGAAGGGAATTAATGTATGGGTATGAATGATACACCTGCTGCGAATCGTTTGCATATCGGGATTTTTGGTCGGCGCAATGCGGGTAAATCCAGCGTCATCAATGCGATCACTGGGCAGGACTTGGCGATTGTTTCCGAACAGAAGGGGACGACGACGGACCCGGTTTACAAGACGATGGAGCTGCTGCCGTTGGGACCGATAATGATCATCGATACACCTGGACTGGATGATGAGAGCAGCCTGGGGGCTTTGCGCGTTCGCAAAGCCTATCAGGTGCTCAATAAGACGGACTTGGCATTGCTGGTAGTGGATGCGACCATCGGAATGACTGGCGAGGATGAAGCAATTCTCGAGCGCATCCGGGCCAAGAAGATCCCATACGTGGTTGCCTGGAATAAGATGGACTTGGCGCCAGATGCGGTTTTGCCGTCCGCTGACAATGTGATTGGCATCAGCAGCCTCGAAAAACAGAACATTCAGGAATTGAAGGAGCTTCTGGCGCGGCAGATTCCCGACAACGAGAATCAGGGGCGTCGAGTCATAGCGGATTTGCTGTCGCCAGAGGACCTGGTGATACTGGTGACTCCGGTTGACAAGGCTGCTCCCAAGGGGCGCTTGATTTTGCCGGTGCAGCAGACCATCCGCGACATCCTGGATGCCCGGGCATCGGCGCTGGTGGTGCAGGATACTGAATTGGAGAACCTGCTTGCTCGGATTGGCTGCCGTCCCCGCATGGTGGTGACCGACAGCCAGGCTTTTGAAAAGGTGGCGGCAGTGACGCCCAAAGAAATACCGCTGACTTCCTTCTCGATCCTGTTTGCCCGATACAAGGGGGACCTCGAATTGACGGTACGCGGAGTGCGCACACTCGAGGATTTGCACGATGGCGACCGGATTCTGATTGCGGAAGGATGTACGCATCATCGTCAATGTAATGATATCGGTACAGTAAAACTGCCAAACTGGATCAATCAGTTCTGCAAACGGAAAATCGAGTATCAATACTCGAGCGGCACGGAATTTCCGGATGATCTGACGCCGTACAGGCTGATTATCCATTGCGGAGGCTGCATGCTGAATGAACGGGAAATGAAATACCGCCAGCAATGCGCACAGGATCAGGGAATCCCCATCACCAATTACGGAATCTCGATCGCCTTTATGCATGGTATCCTGAAGCGCAGCCTGCAACCTTTCCCGGAATTGTATGCATTAGTGTGAGTTTTTAACCTACACGGACTTTACACGGACTTTACACGGACTTTACACGGACTTTACACGGACTTTACACGGACTTTACACGGACTTTACACGGACGACTGATCGGTCGGATCGATTATGAATCTTTATGCTTCTTGAGGAAAGTCTATGATAGTTTATGAATCCTTATGCTTTTGATGGCCAGCCGCTTGCATTTGACATCAGGAGCAATATTTTCGGTGGTGGACAGAGA
>JAPXLT010000339.1:0-4613 GCA_033809415.1 Lentisphaeria bacterium | reverse complement strand
CGCCGGCATGAAGCCGTCTTCCCTCTTCCATCACCGAAAAATCAAAAAGTTCAAAAAAAATCTCAAAAATGAGAAAGACCCTCAAAGCCAGTAACTTGTGCATCTGGTTTTTGAAAATCTTTCACAAAAAACAAGATTCTGGGTGATAGTAGTACGAAAAAATACTGATTGCCCTGTATTTCTGTAATAGTGTATTAGATTGTGCCGTGACTTTCTAAAATCATGCTCCATCGAGTCAGAAGGTGGCTTTGTCATTGAACCGCCAAGACGCCAAGAACGCCAAGTAGTCACCCCTGTCCCCTGCCCCCTGCCCCCTGCACCCTTTTTAGGCATTGGCGAGTTTTTTCGCAGCTGGGGTAGTCGCGGAAGAGGAATCCGTTTTGCTGGAACCAGGTGCTGTTTTCGAGCTGCTCTTCGAGTGCCGGATTTCGCAGCAGGGTCTTATCGACGCCGAGGATCAAGGGGATTTCCGGATGTTTCTCGAGCCATTCGAGTCTTGCCGGCAAACGGCTGGCGTGATAGCGGTGGAAGAGTTCGAGATGACGGATTTCCCCTGATTCGCTGGCAAAGCTTAAGTCCGGAAAGATGATTTCATTATTTTCGCCACGGAGGAATGGGGTCTCGCCGACGATCTTCCAATCTGGGACTGTCTCCTTGAAGTGGCGGTGAAAGAGCTTGATTTCTTCCGGAACGCAGGCACTGAAAATATGATAGGGGCAGACTAACCCGCTGCTCTGATCCAGTTGCAGGATGCGCTTTTTCTCCTTCCACTGGACTTCGGCTTTCATGCGCCAGGTTTCCAAGGTGCAGACTGCCGGGAAAAAGATGGCCAGTTGCAGACCGTATTTACGGCTGTTTTCAAAAAGGCTGGCTGGCCCATCGATGCGCAGTTTCAGGGCGTTTCCGCCGCTGCCGGCCTTGATCTGGCAGAGCAACCGGAAGAATCGCAGATATTTGCAGAGGCGCCGCAACTTGGCAGGTTCAGCGGAATCCACTGACAGCTCGAGGTATTCCGCGCTCAGCAGCAACGCCTGCACCTGGCCGAGATTGTAGCGTTCGAGCAGCTGGCGCGGATTCAAGTCCTTGAAGGAAACCAGGCTGTCATTTTCCGGAAGATCGGCATAGAGTCCACCTTGCCGGAGCAGGGGGTTGTTGTCACCGGCAGCCTGCATCAGAGCCTGGCGGAAAGCCTCGTACGATGGCCATGGCTGCTGATTCAGCAGGTTGGCCGAAAGAGTCAGCAGCTTTTGCCGCTCGGCCGGGTAATCCAACGGGTCCGGATTGCTGAATTCGCTGCGGTCTTCAAGCAGTTTTCGCAATCCTTTGCCCAGAGCCAATGGTCGGATGTCGCTGAGGATCGGCTCGAGCATCGTCGCCAATTCTTCTTTGCGTGAGCCGATGCATTGCCTGAAGGCTGTCAGCAGCTGATCGGCGTGCGCCAGCAGTTCAGGGTTAGCGGTATCCAGCAGGATGGGCTGCAGTTTGTCGCCTTTAAGTCGGCATTGTATCAGGTCTTTCGTAAGCACGGTGCTGCCTTCTGCGTTCACTGACATAGCGTTCGCTGGTGCCGCTGCTCACCAGCTCGTAAAGAATGGCGGTCTTGCCGGGCGCGGGGCGCAGGATGCGTCCCAGACGCTGAACGTGTTCGCGGATGCTGCCGCTGCCGGAGACGACGATGCCGACATTGGCCTCGGGCACATCAACGCCTTCATTGAGGACTCGACTGGTGACCAGCACCGGATAACTGCCGTCGCGGAAAGCATCGAGCATCTGGCGGCGCTCGGTGATCTTGCTGTGGTGCGTCAATACCGGCAGAAAGAATGTTTCCCCAATCTGGTAGGCGGTCGCATTGTCGGCGGTGAAGATCAAAATGCGGTCGCCGCGATTCTGTTGCAGCAATTCCCAGATTTTGCGGATTTTCCCGCGTCCGCCGCGTGCGATGCGGCGTTGTTTGAGGCAGGCTTCGAAGGCGGCTCGTCCATCCGGCATGCGTGCGCAGGTTCTCAGAAAGAGTCCCCAGCCCTGTTTCGAGTCGAGGCGGAGCCGATTGCGGTGCAGGAAATTCAAGTAGACTTCCCGGTTTTTCTGATATTCCTCGAATTCATCATCATCGAGTTCGATAGGTAAAGTGACGGCCTGATAGGGGGCGAGTGCCTTGCCTTCCAATTCGTCAATCTCGATGCGATAGCAGATGTCACCAAGCAGGGAAGGAAGCACAGAGTCTTCCTGGTTGGTCGAGTCCGGGGTTGCGGTCAGTCCAAGACGGTATGGCGCCAGGCAAAGCCGGGCGAGCTGCTGATACGTTTCACCGGGAAGGTGATGGCATTCATCGACAATCAGCAATCCAAAGCGGTTGCCGATGTATTCCATCTGCAGAACTGCGGAATCATACGTCGAGACGCAAAGTTCCTGGACATCACGGCTGCCGCCGCCAAGAAGGCCGACTGGTCGCCGGAAAGCACGTTCGAGCTGTGATGCCCATTGCGCCATCAGGTCCAGCGTCGGCACTACCACCAGCGTCGAACGGGCCGCACGCAGAATCGCCAGCAGCGCCAGAAAGGATTTGCCGGTGCCGGTTGGCAGGACGACAATGCCTCGACGACGGGCTTTAAGCCAGGCTTGCAGTGCTTCCTGCTGATAGGGGCGTGGCTTGCGCTGCTCGTAAAATTCGAGGGTCAATTCCTGATAGGCTCTGGCATTGTCCTGATACGGAATTTTATTCTGAAAAAGATAAGTGATAAGATCGGCATAGCGGAAGGCTTCCGCACGCCAGCAGCCGACACGATCATCATAACGGCAGTAGGAAGCCAGCTCCGCAGGCAGTTCCGCTGCGGCATCGCTCTGGCTTAAAAGCAGAGTGCCATCCTGATAATCGAGCGTGAACATAGTTTTTTACACGGACTTTACACGGACTTTACACGGACTTTACACGGACGGATCGTCCTTTGTCCATTGTCCATCGTCCATTGTCCATTCAGCAGTCCATTCTTGTCCATTCTGTCCATCGTGTCCATTCCTGTCCCTGTCCTTGTCCATTACCGGAATGCGGTGTCTCCGCAGGAGATTAGGGTTTCAGTGTTGTTTTCGAGTTGCATGCGCAGTCGTCCGTCGGGTGCCAGTCCCAAGACGGTGCCGGTGATGGTTTTAGCTGGTTGGGTGATGGTGATGTGTTTCCCTTTCAGGATATCGGCTGACTCCCATTCCGGCAGGAAGGGCAGCAGGTCTTTTGCCTGCTGCCAGCGATGGTAGTATCCTTCGAGGGAATTGAGGATTTCCGCCAGCAGGTGCGCACGGTCAAGCTTCGCCCCTGAGGCAATCTCGAGCGACGAGGCAATCTTTTGCAATTCCGGCGGAAATTCGTCTTTCGAGCAGTTGACATTGAGTCCAATGCCAACTACCACCTGGAAGCCATATCGAGGGTGCTGCTCGCTTTCGCAGAGAATTCCGCTGATCTTGTGTCCGTCGATCCACAGATCATTGGGCCATTTCAGGCCAATCGGCAAATCCGGCAGCAATGCAAGAACCCCTTTGCGCAAGCCCAGAGCCATCAGCAAAGCCAGCTCCGGCAGACGTGCAGGCGGCACGACTGGCCGTAACAGCAAGGAAAAGTAAAGATTTTTATCCGGCGGTGAAAACCAGCTGCGCTGCTGACGCCCACGTCCGGCAGTTTGTGATTCGGCCACTACCAGCAATCCTTCGGGTTCTCCGGTTCCGGCAAGTTCGAGAACGGAACGGTTGCTCGAGGGGATGCATTTCTCATAGACCATGCGCTGACCAAAGGAGCGCGTTTTCAACCAGGGCAGAATGTTTTTTTGCGTGGGAGCAGTCATAGGTCAGTCTCTGCGTCCTCCGAGGAGTCCGGCGCGCATCAGGAAATAGAGCAGGGTGAGGATGGCGCTGACCGCTCCGGCGACGTAGGTCAGGAAGGCGGCATTGAGCACATTGCCTGCTGCTTCGGCTTCGGATGAGCCGACAATGCCGCAGTTGACCATGGCTTCCTTTGCACGGGCACTGGCATTCCATTCGACTGGCAAAGTGACAATCGAGAACAACACGGCGGCTGAAAAGAGGACAATGCCGGTTTTCACCATGGCCATGCTACCAAGAAAGAGACCGAGGAAAAAGACCATGTAGGAAAAATTGCTGCCGATGCTGGCAAGGGGCACAAGAGCGGTTCGAAGTCCAAGCCAGTAGTATTCCTGCGCATCCTGCAAGGCATGACCGGCTTCGTGGCAGGCAACGCCAATGGCTGACAAGGATGGACGGTCGTAGACATCCGGCGACAAGCGCAAGACCTTGTCGCTGGGGTCATAGTGATCGCTGAGAAAGCCATGGGCGCGCTCGATGCGGACACCGGTTACGCCGGAGCGCTCGAGCATCGCCTGGGCAGCCTGAGCACCGGTCATGCCGCTGCGGGCGCGTACTTTCGAATAACGGGCAAAGGTGGATTTGACATACATCGTGGCGATCGTCGCCAGAAAAAGACCGGGCAACAAAAAAGCCCAATAGAGTGGATCCATGTAAAGCATTGTTTAATCTCCTTTAGTTTAAGGGTGCAGGGTGCAGGGTGCAGGGTGCAGGGTGCAGGGTGCAGGGGGCAGGGGGCAGGGTGC
>JAPXLT010000338.1:0-4640 GCA_033809415.1 Lentisphaeria bacterium | reverse complement strand
GTTCAATGACGAGGAATCAACCGCCAAGACGCCAAGAATGCCAAGTTCGGCTTTATGGAGTTGTGTCGTCGGTGTGGTTACAAAGCGTTAAGTTAAGAGTATTGGGGTGCAGGGTGCGGGTCAGACGTGGTGGACAGTGTGGACAAGACAAGCCCGCCACTCCCTACGACAGTCAGAATAATCACAACCGGGACGGTTGCGCTACTTTTTTAACCTGCGCCTCCTGCGCCCGTTCCCAACGCACTTCGCACCACGCACTACGCACCCCATTCCCCTGAACCCTGTACTACAGACGTATTACGACCATCTGCATATCTGATACCAGTTGAGCAAGCCAGTCCTTGATTTTTCCCGCTCAAGATATATGGTAATCTTTGTCTTTTTGTGCCGTGAATATCTTTAAGTGAAGCTTTGTTTTTCAATTACGGTGCCGGCTAATATCGAAGCGAGAAACCATGTCCATTGGTAATTTTCGGTCGCATTTTACTTGTTTTCTGCTGGTACTGCTGTCCTGCTTTTGCGGCTGCATCAACGGTCCGGCCAGAATGCGTCTGAACGGCAAACTCCGTTATATAACGGTCGAGACCGCCCGGCAATGCTCTTGGGAGAAGTGTCTCTACGGCGTGCCGGCTGCCGCCGTAACCGATTTAGGTATCATTGCCGCAGATACGGTGCTGGTGCCCCTGTATGTCTTTTTCTATGCTTCGGGTAGCGATGACTGCCTCGGTCCCATGTTCTGGGTGTTCTGGCTTCCCTTCTATCCATTGGCCTGCGTACTATGCCCTTTCGCTTACGAGGATAAGCCAGATGATAATGGCGCACTGTTATACCGCAAATTCTGGGGTTTCCGCTATCTTGACAGCGCCAGCGGCACCCTGAAACTCTTCGAATTGAATACCCCGCCTTCTTCGAGAACCATGATCACCTGTAATGAGCAGCGGGTCAGTGAAATCTTAGGCCAAATTCATCAGCTGGACTCGAGTCAGGATAATCTGGCAGCTTTGACCTTTCAAGGACAATTGTATTGGTGGACCCGCGATGACGCCGGATGGAAGCTGCAACAGCATAACTATATTCCCAGCAACGACGCATTGCTCGAGTACGGCAGGCAACAACTCGAAAAAGACCCTTCGGGAAAAACTGCCGTCGCCGAATGGCAGCAGTTGCAGGAATTGGTGGGACAGACGCCCGTGAAACATAGATATAGTTTTCTGCGCTTCGTCGAAGAAAATGAGTTGAGATATGGGCTGTATTTTATCTACCCGGACGGCGAAATTTACCTTTCTTGCCATTTTCTGCTTGATGACGAAAAACCGCAAATCACCTTCCTAAATACGAAAAAATCATCCCAGAACCCATAGGGGCAAATATGTTCCTTGGTCGTGGCAAATTATTCAGCGGGAGACTATCTTTTCGGAAGCATAAGGCAGTACTTTCCGATGAGAATGTTTGTGCACCACTTGCTTGGCCTGATAACTGGAAAAAAACATCGCCTGCGCAAAGAGTTTTCATGGGCATGCCTTTTGTGGGTTTAGACAGACGTATATTCAGGGCTTTCAAGCAAAAGCTGGAACATCGAGACGAAAGCATTTATAACCTGTGGACGGGAGACCTAAAATTATGCGCCTCTGATTTGCAGTTGATACAATCGCCTTGTTGAAAAGATTATCTGCTCTTTCCCAAAAATCAAGCCGGGAATCATAAATCATCATAAGTTGCCAAGTTGATTCTTGTTTCACGCATGCTATATTTTTTGATAGTTATCCCAGTCAACTGCTCATCAAAGGAGGAAAGAATCATGAAACTTGCGAAGTTTATTTACGGGGTGCTGTTCCTGTTCAGTTTTATGGGATTGTTGTGGGGATTTGAAGAAAGAATTCCTGTTGAAAAGCCAGTCACGGGCTTATGCGGCTTCAAGCCGGGTGAACTGCTGCGAGAAAACAAGAACTTTGGTAAATTGTGGGCGAGTTCAGAATTCGAGTTTAGAGCCAATCCACTTCCTGTAAAATTCAGGGATTTTCAAAATCTCATAGTATCAATGCTTTCTGACGGACGTATCGCTTGCGTATCATTGGGGAAGATTTGTGAGAGTTCACGTTCTGCGTATATGGAATACTACAACATTCGCCGCAGGTTGAATGCCTACTTTAATGTTGACCAGGCACAGCTAGCCCCCCCGCCTAAGGATGATTCTGTGTACAGCACAACTTATTATGCTCAGGATCTCGAGCTGACAATCAAATACGGCGGAGGCCAAGGTCTTACCCTTCAATTGATCTCGAAACCGCTTCATTTAAAGTATGCACAGGAATGCGAGCAAAGAGCACATCAAGAATTTATGGAAACTGACGCTAAAGCCTTAGAGTAGTTGTTTCCCATGAAACAGGTCGGCCACTTTTGCGGTTACGGTCCGAAGGCAAGTGCCTTGACGCGGACTGATCGCCCGCAACCTATTTTTAACAACGAAAAGACACGAAAAGACACGAAAAAAATTTTCGTGTCTTTTTGTGTGTTTCGTGGTTAAAAAATCCTTTTTTGGCGCGGTCTACTTAATGAAGTAGCCGGCAACTCGCCACTTTCCATCCTTGTCCATCATCGCAATGACAGTCTCGATGGCATCTTTCTTGTTAGCAAAAGATGTCTCGAACTGAATGATGACATATTCGCCATCAGGAGCGCCGGGTAAAGACGTCTTGTAAGATGCGTTCTTCATTTTTCTTGAGACGAGTTTGCCAAGGGGCTTCCGGAATGCCTGCATGCTCGAGGTCCATTGCTCCTGCTTGACAGCATTTCTGAAATATTCAGCAGCCTCTTGCCAACTTTTAGCATATTTCTCTTCGTCCACAAAAGCAAGCCAGGTCTCGGCTGCCGTAAGTGCTGTTTTTTCGCGTTCGGAAGGTTCCGCCATTCCGACCATGCCGCCAAGGAATAATCCAAGGACAACTAAACTCAAGATTCGATTTGTCATGTTTTCTCCCATTGACAGTTTTGTTTTTTGGGTCGTATCCAAAAGAATGCGTTTCGTTTAACAGGGATATTGGTAGAATATAATATTAATCCAGTGAGTTACCATGAAAGAACGCGACAGTTTGCCAACATCTGTATTCTTCCGTAATGACTAGTAACCACCCCGGTATATTCAAAAAATTGCTGTGAAACATCAGAACAGGCGGGTTTTAGGATTTATGTTATAGGGCAGTCATTGGCAGGAGCTGAAAAGCTGGTGCCAAGTGGGCGCAGTAACAACTAAGCCAAGGGGCGTTGTGCTTATTTTCCCCCAAATCCCAGAGAAGTTAGGTTAAGGTATGACAAAGCAAGGAATCGCTGTTGTTGCGGTTGGCGGCAACGCATTAATCAAAGACAAAGCCAGCCAGACCATTCAGGATCAATATAATTGTGTAAAAGACACGATGATTCACATTGTGGATATGATTGAAAACGGCTGGGATGTAGTTGTCACCCATGGCAACGGACCCCAGGTCGGTTTTAATTTGCGCCGCTCTGAACTGGCAAAGGAAATCCTGCATGAAGTCCCGTTGGACTACTGTGGCGCGAACACCCAAGGCAACATCGGGTATATGCTCCAAAGGGCTTTGCACAACGAATTCAAGCGCCGTGGGATCAACAAAGACGCGATAACGGTTGTTACACAGACAGTTGTTGACGAGCACGACCCGGCATTTCAGCATCCTTCAAAGCCTATCGGAAGTTTCATGGACGAACATGAAGCAAAATCTCGCCGAGCTAAGGACGGCTGGACCGTTGTGGAAGATGCCGGACGCGGATGGCGCAGAGTGGTGCCCTCGCCACGTCCGATTTCGATTGTCGAAGCCGAAGCGATCCATAACCTGATCGATGCTGGTTTTACGGTGATCGGTGTGGGTGGTGGCGGCATCCCTGTGATCGAGCGCGAGGATGGCATGCTGACCGGCATCGAGGCGGTGATCGATAAGGATTTCGGTTCATCATTGCTGGCTAAATTGATTGGCGCGGATTTGTTTTTGATCAGCACCGCAGTCGAAAAGGTGGCTCTCGATTTCAACACGCCGCAGCAAAAGTGGCTGGATCAGATGACCGTCCCGGAAGCCAAACAGTATATTGCTGAGAAGCATTTTGCGTCTGGAAGCATGCTGCCAAAGATTCAAGCATGTATTCAATTCATCGAAAATGGCGGCAAAAAGGCCCTGATTACCGATCCTGAGCATATCAGCGACGCCCTGGAAGGCAAGACAGGCACTTGGATTCTCCCGTAAGCTTTTCAGCTATGAATCCGCAGATTACGCAGATTTTTCAAGGGCAAGTTTTTTTTAACTATAGGTGTCCAAAAAGGTTTTTAACCACGAAAGACACGAATAAACTTGGCGTGGGCTGACGCCCACAACCTATTTTTTGTCCACGGAAAGCACGGAAGGCGCGGAAAATTTATAAGGTTGCTGCTTTGACGGATGAGTCTGTTCTGGCGAAATTCCTGTGTGCCAAGGTCGGCTTTACGCAATTGCGTAGGAGGCATCCAACGCCGGAGGCGTGGCACCATGAGTAACCCCATGTCCGGATCGTCTTGCGCAGTTCAATGAGGAAGAAGTACTGGTCGATCAGGCTGACACTGGTGTAGTCCCCGTTCCTGAGCGCCTGCTCCCTGC
>JAPXLT010000337.1:0-4715 GCA_033809415.1 Lentisphaeria bacterium | reverse complement strand
TCTTGATGCAGAGTTTTTCCGCACTGTGGAACCGCTGCTTGATAAAGCACTGACTGTGGTGGGCAGTGATCCGGATCGGACTTTGCATATTTTAAATGAACGGGTCCCATTTGATATCGCCAGGGTGATCTGTCAACCTGTGATTCCTGCATTTAAACCCGATGTGACAGAGGTGAAAAAGCGTCTTTCCAATGACTGGCATCGCTTTATCGAACGCTATCTGACTGGAATCACCCGGCGACGTTCGCAGGAACAAATGCAAAGATTCTTCCAGGAATATGCTGAAAAAAAGTCGGGGACCAAGTATCCTGTACCTGGGGAAGTCGAGGGGAGAGAACTCTATGAAATTACATTTTCGGATTTCAATCAGCTTAAAAGCCTGCAATTTTACGGTACCAGGATGAAACATGATCCGGATGCCGCTGGCGGACAAGCGATGGGCGTGGATAAATCCCCGCGCATTGCCGATCCCGGGGATTTTCATGCAAAAGAGTTCCATCTCGGCCTGCAGGATCGGAAAAATAACAAGTCGCTACTGTTTACGATCCTCTCGAGGGAGCAGATTTTTCAGGATGAGAAGTATCATTGGTATTCAGTAGGGACGGTCGAGCTGTCTCCATCCACTTTGCTCTGGCTGCATCCATCGTGGTATTTGCAGCAGAACCTGAGTTATTTCTACACGCCCAATGATCCCGCAGGAAACCGTTACCATATCTATGTTTCCCTCAAATTCTGCGGTCCTGCGTATGTGAAAAATTCTAATCGTGAAAATGCCTTTTGGCTGGATCGTATCTTGCTGGTACGTGAGAAATGCGAATCGCTCTAATAATCCCTGAAGGTCTTAGGATGTGCTGGTAGTCCACAACAAGAAAAGAAAGATGATGTTGCGAACAATCTTATCCGTTACATTCCTTTTCACCGGCTTGCTTCGGCTGGCGGCTGCCACGGAGTATTTTACTGACATCCGGAAAGAAGCGGCTCTCGTTCAACGGGGTTCCGATGAGGATTACCTGCTGGGGGATCAACTCATGGACGAAATCCGCAAGCTGTCCGCCACACGGCAATCGCCTTTGCCACGTCCGTTTCTGATTGTTGAGACTGTCTTTTTCCGCAGCGGGAAACTCTGGTACACCGAAAAACACTGGCGCGACCGTCAACTTATTGCCAATCGGAAATTCTGGGACAAGAGTTTTTTTGTCCTTTCCAACTACCTCGAGAGTTTTCGGATCATGCAGGATTCCGGGGTGGACGCAGTGAATTTCTTTATCGACAATGTGATACGGGAACGTCTCTACGATGCGGCGGAACTGGGAAAACTCGATCCCGAGCAATTTTCCATCATCCCGACATTGTCCCCTAATGTCCATGTCGAAACAGGTGCGCCGATTCTCCAACATGGAAAACTTCCCGGTGAAGCACATATGAAACGGGCTGTTTCTTCACCCTATGCAATGAAATTCCAAGGACGCCCACTCTTTTTTGGCTATTCCAGCGACCGGCGCACGCCCGAAGAAATCGAAATCTTCATCCGCAATATTGAAGAGGCCGGCGGCGGCAGAATCGCTTTCATTACGGATATCGACGGGAATGGCGTCAAATCTTGGCCTTCCCTTGATTTTGCCGTAAGAAAACGTGTACGCGCCACAGATATTCTCCGGCATTTCGACCATTTGCGAAGGCATCTTGCTGTAAGTGATGGCATTGAATACGGCTACTATCTGGGCAAACAGGATCGTAACCTCTTCTACGATTATTACGATCAAATTTTGCTGCCGCTTTTCAGTGCAGCATGTGCGTCGGAGCCGTTCAATGGCCAAAAAATTCTAGCTTGCAAGATTGTTCAGGGATATACCAATTGCAACGGATCGCAAACGCTTGATTCTGATGGAACCAAAACGCTGCGCGGTTTTCTGGAATTGTGCCGGAAGCATAAGGTTGATTTGCTCTGCGGCTTTGAATGGGATGAGCATAATGAAAATACAAACCTGGAACCGACTGTCGCCAAACCGATGGCCAATGCCAGAATCCTGCGATACTGGATGGATCAGGTCAAGGGAATTGCGCCCTCGCCACGCGACGGCGATGATCTCAGCCGTCCAAACCTGATTGTCAGTTCCAACCGCCAGCTCTGCTGCGGCCAGGAGTACGAAATCGAGCTTCTGAATGTCCCCGATGGTGTTCAGGAAAGCTACACTGTGGAAGTCGAAGTGGTTGACAATCTCGGTAAAGTCGTATATCGTTCGCCGCTACTCTCCTTTGACGCAAGCGTACTGCAAGACAGAACCCTGCGGATTCCAACCGAAAACCTGCCATACTCGCTTTCACTGCAACCGCAGTTGCGGGTCAATTACCTCGGGAAAACCGAGCTGATCACAGGGTTGCCCCCGACCGCCGTCCGAGGAACGGTCAGCATAGACTACACCTGGTTTTCTGTTCCTTTGCGAAATCTGCTGAAGCCGGAAGCCGCCCACGTCGAATTCGCTGAAAAAGGCAGCGTCCGCCCAGGCTGCCGGAAAGTGGAAGCCCAGGTCGATGTGAAATTTTCCGAGTCGCTAAATGCTTTGGAAATTGTCCAGAACAGCCAGGACTTGTATTCTTATGACCACGCCAATGAATTTCGGCAGCGTGATCCTTCCGCAAGGCTTTTCCGCCTGTCATTCCGTATCATCAATGGTTATCTGAAGCATGAATACAGGATCGAGTGCCCAGGTGCCCAGACATTCAAGACCGAGCGACTCAATGAACCGGCCAAAATAATACCGCTTGGCTCGACGGAAACAGCGACCGAAGGCAGGCTCTGCCATGATGAATTGATTCTCATTCCTGCAGATCAGGTGCCTGAAGCAGAACTGACGGTGCAGGGAAAGAGACTCAGCGGACCCGATGCAGGAACTCCGTATGAATGGAAGGTAAAACTCGCAGAGGTGGAAAAAGTGGGGGTTACATGCAACGTTTTCCCGGATACTTTTGCCATTGCCTTGGAAGCCTTTCCCAAGCCGCTTCGGCTTCCACTCGAACTGAACTTGAATCAAGTCCAGTTCACTGCACCCCTCATTGTCGAACAACCCGATGCCATGCTCGCAGTACGCGCCATATCGAATTCCGGTAAGGTTTGGTGGAGTGCCGGATACGCGCTTCCCGCATCGGGAGCGATGATGGAGGTTCAATCGTGCAGCGATCTGCGCGGGCGCCTGCGTTTTGAACTGCCTGAAAGCCGCATCCCGAATTTCACCTATGACTTCAATTCCCCCGGCAATGGCACTGTGCTGCCATCGCCCTATGGACGCGATTATTATGCTCATGCCGGAGGTTTCCTCAGCCTTGCCACCGGTTTTGAGGGACTGATTCATGGATTCACGGTTCCGATCCGTTACCAGGCACCCGGCGAACCGCCAGAATGGCTTTGTTTACCACAAGGTGCCAGGGCTCTGAAGTTCAATGGAAAGACTTCGCAAGGCCTCTTCTTCCCCAATACGTTTGTGCCACCTCGAAACGGCTTTACGATCTCTTTCGAAATCGAGCCAGCCGAAATCCAACGTCGGCAGATTCTTTTTGAGCAAATTGGCGCCGCAAATTATCTTAACGGTTTCCGCATTAATATCGTCAACGGAATGCTCGAACTGGAATATCGAAGTCATGTCCCGTATGATCCGAAGGCAGCACTGTTCTACGAAGAAAAGATAAATACATCCCTGCCGCTTGCAATAGGGGAGCGGCAGACAATCACATTGCGATATGATGGAGAAACGGCTGTGCTTGGTGTCAACGGAAAAGAAGAATCCTGTCAGCTGAAAGGAATTCCATATTGGCTTACCATATCGGCATTTGGCGGACGGGGAGAACAGCGATTCGCCGGCATTTTATACAAAGTATCCACATGTCATTCCGCTGGAACTAGAGCGACGAAATAGACCGTGTTTAAAAAGGGACACGACCGTCCCGGTTGTGATTTCTGATTACCCTCCCACGCCCGAATGTTCCCGGGTGCTGTGGACGAGGTGGACAGGGTGGACTCGGTGGACATTGTGGACAGAACATAGACGCATGACCCTAAAAAAAGCAGTTGACTTCTTCCATTGATCGGCAATCAGAATTTTTTTGTCCACGGAAAGCACGGAAAACTCGGAAAATTTGTAGGGTCGCTGCTTTGACGGATGGGACTGCTCTGCCAAAATTCTTGTGTGTCAAGACCGGCTTTACTTTTTTAGTCGGAGGCGATATGGAGCGCCGGCGGCTCGCCGGCATGAAGCCGGCTTCCCTCTCCCATCACCGAAAAATCAAAAAACTCTCACAAAGGCACAGAGGCACGGATGGAAAGGTGACGGGATGGATGGAATGGATGGCATTGATTGTGCCCACGGTGGATCAACAGATGACTTTGTGTGACCAGTTGGAGATGCCGCCACCTCCGTGTCTCCGTGCCTCCGTGAGAAAAAAGAAGAATCCCTTGGTGTGAGTTGACGTCCACAACTCAAAAAGTTTCTCAAAAATGAGAAAAGGCTTCTATGCCAGGAATTTGTGCGTTTGGTTTTTGAAAAATCTTTCACAAAAAAGAAGATTTTGAGGGAAAGTAGTACTGAAGACGCCCTTGTTCACCAACATGGTGAACGGCATGAACTTCACAAAACATTGAAAGCAAAGGAATTATGACTAAAAATCAGCTTTGGCTGCTTTTTTAGGATGACAGTTCGGGCATCGCAACCGGGACGGTCGCG
>JAPXLT010000336.1:0-4746 GCA_033809415.1 Lentisphaeria bacterium | reverse complement strand
TCTCCGAGGCTTTGGTGGTGGTGGGATGCCATGCCCCAGGTTCCGCTTCGCTTCACCTGGGGTTACTCATGGTGCCACGCCTCCGGCGTTGGATGCCTCCGACGCAATTACGTAAAGCCGGCCTTGGCACACAAGAATTTTGCCAGAGCAGGCTTATCCGGCAAAGCAGCAACCCTACAAATTTTCCGCGCTTTCCGTGCTTTCCGTGGACAAAAAAATAGGTTGTGGGCGGCAAGCCCACGCCAAGTTTTTTCGTGCCTTTCGTTGTTAAAAAATCTGAACGGATGGAGTCTGTCAATGCACTTTGAATTGCTTCTTGTATGTAGATCATGGAGAGGAGTTGGATGATGCAAGATTATGAGAAGGAACGTTGGTTTCGTTTATTGAGCTTTGCTGACCATTATCATTTTGGCAGCCTGTGGTATTTACGCGAGACTTTGCTGAAACGTCGCTTTGTCGGATATGACGCAAATAGTACGCGCATCGGGCATCCAGGGGTGAGTATCAGCCAAAACCGGTTTAATAGTCTTCAGGACACGGTAAAAATGCTGATTGGCAGCAGCAGACGCCGGGGCAGGGCTTTTACCGCGACAGGCGTATTTCCGAATAGCCCGCCGGAGACAAAGACCTATTTTCAGACAATGCGCCCAGTTTCGGTGCTTCCCGAAGATTTCTTCCCGCAGGATGGCGCAGCGCCAGAGGTTATGCGCAATGATCATAAGCCGCATTTGACGGAAACAGAGAAAGCCGGGCTGAAAAAGATGCTGAGGAAAGGAGGACGGCGATGAAAGACGAAACCTATATTGCACCAGAAGACGAACTGGCCGCCTGGAATGCCTGGAAGAAAATCTGTTTTATCGACGGATGCCCACCAGAACAGCGTGAGTATTTGCGCCGACGGGTCATCTACAGAGTGAATGAGGAACTGCAAAAATACTATCCAGACGAATATTGGGACGATAGGATCAGTCCTGACGAAATGGTCATCGAGTTTGATCTGTTTTTGGCCTACAAGGATGGCGTGCCATTGGAACCCGGCACTTCAAAAATGCCACGCCATAACTTCAAGCAGCACAAAGATTTTCTCTGGCATAAATTAAGCCTTAGCAGCGATCCCCCGATGCAGGTGCTGAATGGCAGGTTGCTGGGTTCCAAAGGCATGGTCATGGATGTAGTGCGAAAATTGATCAAAACATATTATCAGGTCAGAGAGGAAGGAATGATACACGAGGAAAGCGGAAAAAAAGTCCGGCGCATGATAAGAACACGAAGCTTGCAGGAACCGTTGCGGGAAGGCGAAGATGCCGGCTATACGCTCGGGGAACGGCTCGCGTCTGATCAGGCTACTCCGGATAAATTGCTAGCCCAAAATCTCGAAGACGTACGCAAAGCCCTGGAGTGCCTGGTTGCAACACTGACCAGAGAAGAACAACTGGTGCTGCTGGCAAGTTTGCTGAAGATCAATGCCTCCGCAGCGTTGCTTACACAGGTACTTGGGCGAGGTAAATCGACGACCTGCGCGATGTCGAAACAGGTTCTGGAGAAAATACAGCAGTGGTGGCGGAACAATGACGACATGCCGAAACTCATGACGGTCGAGGTGCATCAGATTTTCTGTGACCTGCTGATGACCGCACTCGAGCAGAATGCTTCGCCGGAAGTACAGGACTTTTTGCGTGAGGTGCAGAAAATCCGTGCCGGTGCCTCCCGTTGATGGACGGACGTTGCGTTGGAAAAACCGGAAAGCCTGGTCTTATATAAATATGGGCAGAGACCGAATGCATCTGCCAGAGGCTATCACCCAAACAGATTCAACAAAGGTAATGTTATGAAAACGTCATCCGACAAAAACCATGCAACACGCCAACAATGGACACAGGACTTTTTGCAGGAATATCAGTTGTATCGCAGCCTTTTAAATCAGGCAGATGATGATTCTGATGAAAACACTGCATCCGTAAGCCAAATCCCCGTATGGGAATCCAGACCGCCCCTGGCTGATGCAGCCGAACCGGATATGGAAAGCCTGCAACCCGGCCAGATCCGCCTTTTGTCGCAGCCCGATCAAATGATCTGGGTTCTGCTCCTGCGCAACTGGGGAGCAGGAGTCTGGCTGGTGATCCCGTTCTCCCCATTCCCGTATCCAGCCACCGATGAAGAGTTTTATCTGGGAGGCAGGCGCACAGAATATCTGGACGTGCTGCAATTCTGGAATGCACGTACGCTGCATGCCCTGTTCTTGCGGAGAAGCTGGCTCGTCGATACCCTGACCACACAGGAACTCGAGGACGCGGATTCTCTCTTTGATGCATCAGTCTGCGGAGAAGACCTGCCGGAGGAACTGCTGGACAGGACAGCCCTGCCAATCACCGTAGCACCGGATTTGCGCCTGGATTACAAACAGGAAAATCTGGCACGCTTTGCTGCACTCGATGCCGCAGATTTCGAGTGGAACGAACTCTGCGCAGAAGCAGCGGAAACCCCAGTGCCTGACCTTGATCTGGATGGGGTGCGGGCCGCAGAAGCCATAGCAGAGAGAACGCCGCACTTCGATGCGGGGGTCTTCGCAAAACTCCCTATGGCCGCCGCCGGACGCAGCGCCAGCAGCGTCTGCTGGGAAACTCCATTGACGGCCAGCGCATTGCTCGAATGCTTTTTCCAGGAAAAACTCGGGAAGAAGCACGGTCTGACACGGTACATCGCTCCTGCTGAAGAACCGGAGGTTTTCCTGGTCACGGAAAAGGAAATGCCGAATCTGCTTTGGAAACTGCCGGAGGACAGTTCGAGAGCTTCCTCCGATGCTCTGTTTTTTCACCGGGAAAGTCAGCTTCTGCTCGGCACGGGATATACGGTCCGTGAGGGCGATGAAGCTTACATTGTTCTCGCAGACTGGTGTTCAGACGAGCATCCAAAAGTGGGTTCCCCGGCGGACATAACGATTTTTCTGACAGAACCGGAGCAAGTTTGAGATGACTCCATCCACGCTGCCCTCTCGACTGAAATTGCGCCATAGCGGCAACCAAGCCGTCGCTATGCTCGAGCGGTGTTTCGATGTTTCACCGGAAGAATGGGATTTTTCCGCCTGGCAATCGGTTGATGACTTGCCGATGGAAGACCGTTTCCGTGTGCAGACCATTCTGGCTGAACTTGCATTCTGGCAGAGAATTGTTTGCCCGGATCAAGCTAAAAAACTGCCGGACTGGCTGGAGGGCGTTTGCCCATTTGACGATACGGATACCAGCCTCCGCGATCTTCTCCCTTTCGCTGACAAGACTGCCATGGTTGTGTTCCCACTGGCAGGTCAAAGCGGACATCCCCCGGCACTGGCGAGACTCTATCTGCTGCAAGATTATCCGGGAAAAAGTTCCCGCGACCGATTCACTTTCACTACCGTCATACCGGAAAATTGCGCTATCCTCCTGGCAGGTGTCCCAGAAACTTCAGGCGAACAAATCGAGGGGGATTCCTGGCAGCTGGCTGCAAGGCTTGCGCAAGCTGCAATTCACGAACCGGATTTGCGCCTGACGTTGGGGGCGGCCTGGGTCTGCACAGGAGCAGTCGATGTTCGAGGCGCAGTAACACAAGTCCAGCTTGGCAATAAGCCAGAGTTGACACGACGAAGCAACCGGCGCTGGTTGCTGCCGGAAGACGAAAACTTTGCAGACTGGAGCCGTGCTGCCGAGCCGGGGGCAAATGGATTCGCGGTGCGAAATCTCGCTGAAGCGCTGACCTATGTGCGCGAATGCGGAATTGTACCGCATCAATTTGTATTCCCGGAAGATGTCGATGAGTTGCATGTGCTGCTCGGCAATGCGCTTCCGCCGGTATTGGCGGTGTGCATGCAGATTTTTCCAAAACGGCTCTGTTTGTGGTATTCGGAAAAAACCCGTCCACATGCAGAGGTTTTGGAAAAGGTGCTCGATGCTCTGTTAAAAGTGGAATTGCACGCTGTCCCATCCGACAATATGGCCGTAGTCGAGGTGCGCATGCGGGAACGCCTGCTGGAAAGTGACGGCTGCTTCCGCCTAGTGAATATCACCGGTGGCAACCGCATGATGGGCTTTGCTGCCATGCTGGCCGCACGCCACTGCCGGATCAGCCTGGTCTATCGGGATATCGATGCACAGGATGAACAGCTCGAAATGATCGACTTTACCAATGATCCGAATCTGCTGCCCAGAAATGGGAAAATCCTGGGAAACAACTGCCCCGAAAAATGGAGAAAGAAGATCAACTGGAAAAAACTCTATGACCGTCAGACACAACCGAAACCGGGAACGGCCCCCACCCCGGAATGGCTACGGGAAATCCTCTGGGAAACTGATGGACAGAACTCATGATATGAACTTTTGTCCACGGAAAGCACGGAAAGCGCGGAAAATTTTTGTAGGGTCGCTGCTTTGACGGATGAGACTGCTCTGCCGAAGCAACCAAATTTTTCGTGCCTTTTCGTGCCTTTTCGTGTCTTTTCGTTGTTAAAAATGGTTTTTTCCGGAAAAAGTTGTTTGTCTGTCCTTATATGTATCAAGCGGAACACACATGTTAGTATTAGACAGGAGAAAAAAATGGAAATTCTGGTGACGACACTTGGCAAAGCCAGTGGCAAGGCCAGTGGCAAGGCCAGTGGCAAGGCCCGCAAAAATGATGGTGGGCGCTATAACACCCTGAACTACCGCTTCGAGGATGGTTTTGAATTTGCCAGCTCCTTTTTCATGCAGGCACTGCTGGAATACCGAAAACATATTC
>JAPXLT010000335.1:0-4807 GCA_033809415.1 Lentisphaeria bacterium | reverse complement strand
TTCATCGGCCGGCACAGTGTAACTTATTTACCTTAATCGAGTTATTGGTTGTGATTGCGATTATTGCCATTCTTGCTTCGATGCTGCTTCCAGCCTTGAGTAAAGCTCGTGCAAAAGGGATGGAGGCGACCTGCAAGAATAATTTAAAGCAGATTTTTCAGGCTTCGTTTATGTATTCTGAAGAGAGCGATCAGGAGCGCATGACTTATGTTACTGCGGACATTTGGCCTCGTCTGTTATCGGCCTCATATACAGGTCTTCTGCCCAAAATGCAATATGATGCAGGAAACAATCCGACTGGTGGAGTTTATTATTGCCCTGCGGAGAGTTACAAATGTGCCTCTGGGACTGCATGGTATGCAAGTTTTCGCGGTTGTCATTATGGAATGAATACTTTTCTGGCCTATAACATACTGAAAAAAGCGTCAGAAGAGCCCAATTCTTTCGGGCGCTGGCATCCGAAGCGTCAGCTTTCTCATCCCGG
Organism: Lentisphaeria bacterium; assembly: GCA_033809415.1. GTDB lineage: Bacteria > Verrucomicrobiota > Lentisphaeria > Oligosphaerales > Oligosphaeraceae > JAQVUB01. The sequence goes on along the minus strand of JAPXLT010000335.1, from coordinate 4,323 downwards.
ATACACAATGTATTACAGTGATGCAGGTCATTACTCTGACAACACGGTCGACAGCCGTGGCGGAAAATTCCGTCATTCCAATGGGGTTAATTCCGCTTTTCTCGATGGGCATGTGGAATATTTTAGAAACGGTAAAATTCCGGTCAGTACAGGTGGCAGTACTGCCTGGCAGGAATATTACTATTGGCGCTACCCGTTATGGGCTTCGCGTTTTTTGCTTCTGAACTGAATGATTTTTTTGACCCGAGTGGGAAATATGAGATGAAGAAAATATTGTTGTTGGTAATGTGTGCATTAGTATGGTCTGTCCTGGCGGTTGACGGAAAGTATTTTCCCGGGGTGCCTGACGATGAAGCATCTTTAAAAAACGATCCCATTCTGGATGCGGGTTCCTGGCCGGCAGTGCCGGGCGTCAGAATGGATTCAGATATTGCCGGGCTGTTGATTGACAACTCCAATGTGAATATCCATCCAAGTGAATTCACAGCATTGGAACTGATTCCAGTTCAACCAGGTAAGCTGCTAAAGGTCACGACAAAGTTTTATGCCCTTTCTTCGCAACCAGGCAGTGCCGTCAATTTGTTTGTCAGCCTGCATGACTCCCAAGGGCGTCAGTTGACCCAGGATATAGTTGCCAGCGGGCAAAATACGCCGCCTGAGCATCTGGTTTGGGATGAAAAATATATTGCCATCCCAACGGGAGCAGTATCCGCAAAACCATGTATTCAGTTTTGCGGCAATCCAATGAAAATTCACCTTGTGGTTTTGGACTGTCAAACTGTTTCACAAAAAGACGCCCGGCCTTATTTTGAACCATCCATGATCTTTTTGCGCAAGGCTCTTTCTGATGCCGAACTGGATGCATCCCTTGCAAAGCGGAAAAAAGAGGTGTATTCAGTCGCCGCCAATGGCGACCAGGTGGAATTTCTGGTCGATGGAAAGCCTTCAGTCCTGAAACTTTATAAAAACACGACCTATACCTATCATAACGGGAATCCCGATTTTTACCGGAAAACGCCGGAGCTGATCAAAGCCGGTTTCAACACCTTCACAGTACCAGTATATCTAGGTGTTCCGGGTCATGCACGCACAGCAAACACACTTTGGCTTGGCAGAAAGCAGTATCAGCTGGAAGTCCTTCAGAAAGTTGTCCGCCGTTTGTTGCGTTATGCTCCTGAAGCGCGTATCATGCTGGAAATTAATGTCACTCCCCATCCAGGCTGGGGGGAAGAAAATCCTGATGAGATTGCTGCGCACTGGGATGGTCAAAAAATGGTCATGAGTGGAACTCGAGTCAATCAACTGAGCATGACTTCGCCGGACAGTTACCGCCCCGATGCGAAAAAAACATGGACCTGTCCATACTGGATACCCTCCTACTACTCAGAAAAATTTACCCGTGATGCCGCTGATGCGATCCGGGATATCCTCTCTGAATTTGAACAGAAACCGGAATCAAAAGCAGTTGTCGGTGTGTTTTTCTGCCGTGGTACCGACGGGCAGTGGTTTTGCCTGTTTCCGGAGGAGATTCCCGGAGTACATTCGCTGGCGGATTATTCACCGGCCTCGTTGAATTATTTCCGGCATTTTCTCCGGGAAAAATATGGCAATGAAGTTGAGGCATTACGGCAGGCCTGGAAGGATCCGGACGCCCATTTTGACACAGCGGAGATTCCCCGCACCACGGATTTTTTTGTTGCTTCATCGCAGGTTGTCCGCCTGACCGGAAATGACTGCATGGCCGATTTCATTGAATCTCGCGGCAAAGGAATGTCTTCCCAATATATTGCTCTGTGTAAAGCCGTAAAAGAAGGCTGTTCCGGGCGTATTCTTGCCGGGGGGTATTCTGCCGAGGGTGCGATTTCAAGCTGGCCATTTCTGACCCAGCAGTGTGGAAAGTATATGCATGCTGCCCCTGAGGTCGATTTTCTCGCTTCCTGCCCTGGCGGGCGTTCTCCTCACAATCCGGTGACTCCCGCACTGGCCAATGGATCGATGCGCTTGCACAATATGCTGGCTGTTACTGAACTGGATTTTCGCAGTCCTTCGGTGGGGCATTGGGGTAGCTGGGGTGAGTCCATCTGGTATAAGACTCATGGCATCAAAGAATTCGGGCAACGAATTATGCGTGCCCAACTTTGGGCTGGGGCATACGGTGGAAACTCCTATGCCTACGACATGGATGGCAACTGGTATGATGCTTTATCCGTCCTTGAAGCTTGGAAACGGAACAACTCAATCCAGGATATCCGTAAAGCTGCACCGCTTGGAACCGACCGTGCCGCCATTTTCTATTCAGAGGCGTATTGGAAACATATGGCGCTGAATTCAAGCAGGGCTTTTGCTCATATCGTCAAAAACAATATTCGCCTGGCTTTTACTCGCAGCGGTATCGATTCGGACCTGTACCTGCTCGATGACATCTTCCACCCCAACTTGAAAGCACCGCAGATTCTCTGTTTTGCTGATGCCGTAGAACTGACTCCGGAACAAGCGGAGAACATTCGCACAACACTCGGCAATTCAGGCAGGGTACTGATCTGGATGTGGGCTCCAGGAATTGGCGTTACTGAAGAGATTGGAAAAGTTGCCGGTTTTACCTTGCGGCGTGCACCGGAAGTGGATGGGAAACCGGTTATGGCATTGTCAAATTCCCAGGATTCATTACTGAAAGGGGTTCGGAATCTTCTCCTTCCCAACTGGTATCCTTACGGCATGGGGCCGGTTTGGCGTGTGGACGATCCTGAAGCAAAGGTGCTGGGAACCTATGCAGGAACGAACATCCCTGCTGCCGCAGTTAAGCGTTACTCTTCCCATACTGAAATCTTTATCGGGCAGGGCGGCAACCTTACCCCTGAACTGGTACGCAATATTGCTGCTGAGGCCGGCGCGCATGTCTGGATCGACAGCAATGATCCAGCTGCTCAGGCCGGAAATCTGATCCTCATTTCAGCCGCAAGTTCCGGGGAGAAAACGGTATTGTTGAAATCCGGAATGGCGGTGAAAAGCGTGCCCACCGGCCAGAAGTATCAGGTACATGACGGCAAAGTGATGTGCCATTTGGATTATGGTGACGTTCTGGTCATAGAAGTGGAGTGAAAACGCTTCATTTGCTGGTTTTCGTAAGCCAATCTGCTCAGTCATCTCCATTTCATGGAATTCTTTTTGCAGAAAACCGGCGCTGTACGCAGATTATTTTTTCCGGAAGGCATTTTTCATCTGTCGGATTTCGCGTATGCGGTAGCCTTGGGTTATGACTTCAATAATATCGAAGCGGATGGGCAATTCCGGGGAGCCGATTTCACGCAGATAGCGACGTGCTCCGCGCATGATATGGCGACGTTTTTCCGCATCCACTGCTTCGGCTGGCCGGATACCGGGTTTGTACCGGCGGGTCTTTACCTCGACAAAACACAGTATGCAATTTTCCCGGGCGACAAGATCAATTTCATCACGCCCTGCACGATAATTGCGACAAAGGATTTCGCAGCCGGTATTTTCCAGTAGTCGCGCCGCGGTGCGTTCGCCACGCCGGCCAAGACGCAAATGGGTCTGGCGCAAACGCCGCCAGTGCCAGCGATGACGAAATTGCCTGAAAAAATGGAATATGCTTTGCCATGTCATTGGCTTTCCTTCTGTTCTGGTCAAGGGTAAATTACACTTCCTTAAGATGTCTGTCAATCGGGGTCATAGGCAATCATAAAAGTCATGGAATTTCCATGATTTTAATTAATTTTCTGTTCGCTCACTTCCGGCGGAAACCTCGTTTTGATCCGACCGATCCGACCGATCCGACCGATCTATAGGCCAATGTTGCAGGAGTCAGGGGGTGCAATTCCCAAAAGTTGGTCATGCTGCCGCCGTCGCAATCTCCGGCGCAACGGTGGTGAAATCGGATGTCCATATGGAGTGCGGCGGCTTGCCGCCGCTTTGAAAGCGGGAGCTCGCTCCCGCACTCCATATGAATCCATCTGTGGAGAGGCGGTATGGAGTGCGGCGGCTTGACGATGATTTTGGAAGCGGGAACTCGCTCCCGCACTCCAAAGTCGCTTTCCGCCGGAGAAGCCTGTCGAAGGCGAGCTTCATTTTCCGACGATACGAGTCTCACCAACTTTTGGGAATTGCACCCGGAGTCAGGCAGGAAAAAGCGTTTGGGCAGATTGTGAAAAACTGGAATCCGGGTTACAGTAAAATTATTGGGGGTATAAACTTGAAGCCACCAAATTCAGATGTAGTGTAAGGGTATGGACGAATACCCAAAAGACACAAAAGAATTCGACAAGTGGTTTCCAAGCGATAATGAATGTTTGAACTACATTATCC
>JAPXLT010000334.1:0-4825 GCA_033809415.1 Lentisphaeria bacterium | reverse complement strand
AACAGACTTGGCGTGGGCTGCCGCCCACAACCCACACGGACTTTACACGGACTTTACACGGACTTTACACGGACTTTACACGGACTTTACACGGACGGGACACGGACTTTACACGGACTTTACACGGACTTTACACGGACGGGACACGGACGGGACACGGACGGGACACGGACTTTACACGGACTTTACACGGACAACAAATCGGACGGATCAGTCGGATCGGCGATGTTGGGATTAGCCCTGAAAGGTATATAATCTCTGTCCATCGTCCATCGTCCATCGTCCATTCAGCAGTCCATTCTTGTCCATTCCGTCCATCGTGTCCATTCCTGTCCCTGTCCATCGTCCATAAAAAATCTTTCTGAAAAACAAGAAGTCGAGTGATAGCACGAAAATTTATAGGTTGTTGATAAAATGAAAAAAAACATACTGATGCTCTGCCTGCTCACAGCACTGACCATCATTGCTGCCGAACCGTTGCAGGATCAATTCGACAAGTATGAACAGGAATTACGCTCGGCCATTACGGAAAAGCGTCCGAGACTATTCTTCACTGCCGAAAAATTTGCGGAGATGATTGAACGTGCAGAAAAGGAGGAACTGCTGAAAAACACAATGGCTGAGGTTTTGAAGCGGGTGGACCTGTATCCGACGGAAGTCAATGAGGAAATATATTCCCAGAAGCATGGCGGCTCGGTGGTCTTTTACGGCAAAGATAAATTCGGGCCGACTGCCATGCGGGCGGCATTCTGCTACCGCATGACCAACGACCGCAAATATTACGATCTTGCCATCCGCATTCTGGAATATGCCGCCGAGTGGTACAACCGGCAATATGCCAATGAACAAGCGGTCTCATGGACTGCCTTTTCCCGGATTTCCGCACTCTGTGCCTATGACTGGCTCTACCAGGACATGACTCCAGACGAACACCAGAAAATCGGCAGTGCGCTCCTTCGCCATGTCTTGCAGGCACAGGATACTAATTGGATCATCCAATCCGGCATGCAGAACAAAGGAGAAGGAACCAGCAACTGGAAATCCAGCTTCTACGGCACCCCATTGCTGAAGTTTTATGCCGGGTTGACCTTTTATCGCGCCAGTATCGATGACGCCGCCGCTGAAAAACTCTTGCGGGAAGGATTGCAAGACTATATCCGGATGCTCAACTATCGCGCAGGGATGGCTGGCAAAACCGGCGGCGGCAACAACAGTACGCCAGGATACAGCTTTGGCGATGCCCCAATGTGCGAATGGCTCTTCTATTATTCATGGCAGACGCTGACGGGGCGCAATATCGCCAGCGATTTCCCCGGAAACGGCCTCCTGCCACACTGGCTCTTCTATGCCACCTTTACAGGAATCGACGGAAAACTCTATGAACACGGCACCGGCGGCTCCTGGCATATGGACAATAAATTGAAAATGAACCTGCGCTATCTCGCGCAGTTCCGCAACTTCTTCCCGGATTCCCCCGCCAGTAAACAGATCGAGTATTTTATCTCGACCCAGGACGAATTCCGCGATGATGCCGGCGTCTTCGCCTCGGCTACCTGGCGTTTCAACGGCTACTTCCCATGGCTAATGTTTAAATACAACTACCCTTCCCAAAAAGACATCCGCATCGACAGCGATTTTCTCGAGAGCTTCCCAAAAGCCTTCCATTTCCCGACTCTGGGGCAGACCTATATGTCCAGTGGACGAAAACCGGATTCCACATACGCCATGTTCACCTGCGGTTCGCAGAGTCCGGCACATAAGCAAATGGACGAAAACCACTTCGTGATCTACAAGGGTGGCTTTCTTGCCCTCGATTCAGGCACCCGCACCGCCTCCGGCTACAAGGATTGGCTGGATGACTTATGGCACGACAACAACTATTACGCCGCCAGCATTGCCCATAATCTGGTGACCATTTATATGGAAGGGGAAAAATTCGGTGGCTGGCCGGAGCAGAAATACGCCGTGGCCAATCATGGTGGGATGTATCGTTCCACCGGCGGGATTGTCCGAGCCTACGAAACCAATAATTATTACACCTACATTGCCGGCGACTCAACGGCCTGCTACCGCCCGGAAAAATGCAAAAAAAACTTGCGCCAGTTCGTTTTTGTACAACCGGATTTCTTCGTTATTTGCGATGATGTCGAATCCGTTGAACCTACGCAAACGAAAACCTGGCTGCTGCATTCACAGAATGAACCACAAGAAAATGGTGACATCTTCCACTTCGATGAACAGAAGGGAAGACTCTTCTGCCGGACATTCCTTCCGGCAAATGCAAAACGGGAAAAAATCGGCGGTCCTGGAAAGGAATTCTGGGTCGATGGAAAAAATTATCCGCTGGGAAAGACGCGCCTCGAGGAATATGCCAGCAAAAACGCAACCACGCTCTGGGGTAATTGGCGCATGGAACTGACCCACGCCGAGCCGATCCAAAGCGTGCGCTTCCTGAATCTCCTGCAAGTCGGCTTGTCGGAAACGCTCGCAGAAATGGTTCCTTCCGAATACATTAAGACCGACACACACGAAGGAGTGAAATTCACCTTCAAGGATGTCCAGTATACGGTCACTTTCCGAAACGATGGAATCGGCGGACGCTTCTGCGCCGTCAGACAAACTGAGACCCTCATTGATCAGGAATTCAGCAACGAAGTACAAAAACAGGAAGCCTTCGAACACCTGGCAACAAAACCATAAATAGCCCATTTTTTTGTCCACGGAAAGCACGGAAAGCGCTGAAAATTGGAGATGGTAATATGAAATTATGCAGGATTGGATTCTGCGGCACCGGCAAATGGGTCAAAGCCTACCACATTCCCATGCTGCAGAAAAAGCCGGATCGTTACAAAATCACCGGCTTTTTTGATGTCTTCCCGGAAAATGCGGCTAGTGCAGCGACTCACGGTGAAAAAGTTTATGAATCCCTTGATAGCCTGATCCAGGACTCCGAGGTGGATGTCATCGTCGTGGCAACCAAGCCGGTCGATACCCACTTTGCCGTAACCATGCAGATTCTCGATGCGGGGAAGGCTGTTATCCTGGAAAAACCGATGACCTATTCGTCTGCCCAATGCGATGCCCTGATCGCAAAAAGCAGAGAAAAAAAGGTGCTTTTCACGGTCAATCACAATCTGCGGTGCAGCCTCTGCCTGAAAGCGACGCAGGAGGTGATCTCCCAAGGACTGATCGGAGACCCGCTCTACGTGGACATCAACTCGCCGCGTTCCTGGTATAATATGGAAGACTTCAGCAATTATGCGGTCCACATGGTGGATCAGGCCTTGGCTCTGAATCGTTCCCCCTTGCGGGAAGTCACTGCAACCCTCGCGCATCCCAATGAATCGATGAATCGTTGCGGCTATGGAGATGCCCTGTTGCGCTTCGAAAAATCACCCAATATCCGGATTTCACTGATGCCGCTGCCCAAACGACAGATCGAAACGGACAACTATCCCTACCGGGGCTATTTCCGCTTCTACGCCGCCGGAACAAAAGATACCTTCGCAATCGCAGACCTAAGCCACATTCCAAATGCAGAAGACCTGACCTGCAACAAGTACTACTACTTCGACAATAATCCGGTTGAATTCACTCGCAAGGAATTCCTCGATACCTTGAATAAAGACTACTACGACTTTTTCTACGAGAGCTGGACGGGGGGTGCGCCATTGCTGATCACCCCGGAAGATGCCCGCAATGCAATCCGGTGCATCGAGCTGATGACCGAATCCGCAAAGAACAACTGCTGTGTCAAAGCAACCGGATTGCTCCCACCAACAGGAAAGGAAATAGGATGAAAAAAATTCTGGTACTTGGCGGCGGCGAATTCCATGATTATACGGGTTGCTGCCAAGTCATTGAAAATCATTTGAAAGGCCTCAACGGTCAATACACGGTGGAAACGGTGATCGGTGACTTGAATCGGCTGAAACGCCCCCAGATCGACGCCTATGACATCATCGTCTTCTACTGGACAAAAGACAAACTGACTCCGGAGCAGAAGCACGGTCTATTGGAATGGTGTGCCGAAAAGGGAAAGTTTGTTGGAATCCATTGCGCCGCAACTGCTTTTCGAGATTGCCCGGAATACGAATCCATGCTCGGTGGGCGCTTCAAGAAACATCCGCCCTATCGACAATATTGCGTATTTGTCGATCAGAAGCATCCTGCCATGCAACAGCATTTTGCATCCTTTCAGGCACCGCCGGAATGGCCCAACTGGGGACAGCGTGAATGCTGGGTGCAGGATGAACAATTCCTGATCCATTATGACAGCCGCGTCAACATCGCCGCAAGCGCCGCTTTCAATGGCGAAATGTGGCCGGTGGCATGGAGCAAACCCTGGGGAAATGGCAAAGTCTTTTACCTGGCCCTGGGACATGACGTCCAAGCCTGCTCGAGCGAATTTTTCCGGCAAATGCTTTTTGCAGGGGTTCGCTGGGTGGATTCGGAGCAACCGGAACCAACACCCGTTTTTACAACCTGAATTTAACCATGGGGATTTTGCCAGATAAAGCTCATCCACCAACCACATAAAATTTCCGTACTACTCCTTTTTGTGCAAGATTTTTCAGAAAATCAATATCCAAGTCATTGGCACACAATCACTTGTCAAGCTGATCCGTCTGATTGTGGTGCCTTTACAAGGCACTATCTTTGGGTGGGTCCTCACCCCAGGCTAAAGCCAGGGGTTAAGCATGGTTAAGCACCTACGGCGCAAAGTATTGTACCGATCCGACCAATCCGACCGACCAGCTGTCCGTATCCCGTCCGTGTAAAGTCCGTGTAAAGTCCGTGTAAAGTCCGTGTAAAGTCCGTGTAA
>JAPXLT010000333.1:0-4846 GCA_033809415.1 Lentisphaeria bacterium | reverse complement strand
GCTCATCGGAGATCAGAAAGATGGGACGGCCATGTTTTTGCGTGGCTCGAGTAAGGATATCAGCGAGTTGCTGCAATTCATCTGCAGTATAGATGACGCCGCTGGGATTGTTCGGCGAATTGATCAGAATCGCACGGGTCTTGTCCGTGATGGCTGCTTCAATGCCCTCGAGATCAAGCTGGAAAGTCAGCGGTTTGGATTTGACGGGTTTCAGGATGCCGCCATGATTGTCGCAGTAAAAGCCGTATTCGACAAAGTAGGGGGCGGGGCAGATGACTTCTTCGCCGGGAGTGAGGATTGCGTGGAAGAGGGCATTGAGTCCACCGGCGGCACCAACCGTGATGATCAGGTGTTCGGCTTTGATGGCAACGCCCTGGTCTTCGCTGAGCCAGGCGGCAAGGGCGGCGCGGGCTTCCGGATAACCGGCATTGGGCATGTAACCTAAGCCGGCAGGACGGCGCAACTGCTCGGGCAAGTCACGGATGGCGTCAATGATCGCGTCGTGCGGAGTCAAGTCCGGACTGCCCAGGCTGAAATCATAGACGTTGTCCGCGCCATATTTTTTCTTCAGCTCGATGCCGGCTTCGAACATCCGGCGAATCCATGAGGAACTTTTCTGAAATTCAGCAATTTGCGGAGCAACAAGTGACATGGGATCTCCATTTTTTTTAACCACGAAAGGCACGAAAAAGCACGGCGCGGACTGATCGCCCGCAACCCACACGGACTTTACACGGACTTTACACGGACTTTACACGGACTTTACACGGACTTTACACGGACGACAGATCGGACGGAACGCCATGTGCCAAGGCCGGCTTTACTTTTTCAGTCGGAGGCGATATGGAGCGCCGGCGGCTCGCCGGCATGAAGCCGTCTTCCCTCTTCCATCACCGAAAAATCAAAAAGTTCAAAAAAAAATCTCAAAAATGAGAAAGGCTTTCAAGGCCAGCAACTTGCGCATCTGGTTTTTGAAAATCTTTCACAAAAAACAAGATTCTGGGTGATAGTAGCACAAAATTTAAATGTTATCGAGGAGGTTGGTGAAGTTGTTGACGGCGTCCTTGAGGGTGCCGGGGTATGGTGCGCCGCCGCCGAGGGTGAACCATCCTTTGTAGTGGTGGCAACGGATAATCGAGATCAACTCTTTGATTTCAGCGTTGCCGCCAGCCAGCGGGGTCGGGGTCATATCCCATTTGGCATCGACGAGATCAAGCTGCCCAATGCATTTGATGAAACGCCCCACATGCCAGGAATACAGGAAAGGATGCTCATTGGCACGGACAAAATTCACGGGATTGAAAGTGGTGCAGCAGGAGTGTTTTTTCCGGATGGGCATCAGCAGGCGGTTGAGGTCAACCGTCGTTTCCTGTGTATTGACCAGCGAAAACCTCAGGCCGGCATCGCTAATTTTTTCGAGGGTTTCCGGATAGCGGGGAAGGGGCAGGATCAGGCGCTCGATGCCGGCACCCTTGACTGCAGACAGCATCTTATCCGTGTCGGAAGGAATTACCGGTATGCGCAATGCGCTGATCTCGATGCCGGCGGCAGTTAGTTCCGAACAGACCGCCGCGAGTTTTTCGGCGGGCAAAGTGACCGCTGAAAGACCCTGCACATAATCCAACTCGACTGCATGGATGCCGACTGCTTTCAGCTTGTCGATGATCTCGGGAACATAATATCCAGCCAGCCTCGAGGAGGCGGAAAGGCGGAAACTTTCATGGTTGGCGATGCGGTTGGAAAAGATGGCGGCACGTTGCTTTACGCAATCTGCGCAGCTGGGGTTGTCACAGAGTACAAATGCGGGGTCTTTTTTGCCCAGTTCGAGTCCCAGGTCGATCATTTCGCGCGCTTTGATTAGGCGTACAACAGCATTGCCAACGCTGCTGGTGCGCATGATACCCGCTTCCCGGAAGAGTTTGTCCAGGCCGATGAAGTCGCGATGCGGTCCGGGATAATACTTCCAGGTTTTCGTCTTCGGCTTGCCTTTTTTGGGAGTCACTGTTGCAGTGGTGTCGGAGAGATAAGGCAGTTTCAGCAGTGCTTCGATGCTGTGCAAAGTGGTGTTGCGGTCTTGATCGACCCCTAGCAGGCAGACATATCCGCCCAGATCCGCTATTTTCAGATAAGGCGTGCCTTCGCCATGGGCAGTCTCACATTCCCAGTGATCGGCGCAAATTTCCTTGGCCTTGCCGCCGATAGCCGCCAGTGTTCCCACAGGCGCCGTGCTGACTACCGCACTCTTGCGCTTCTTAACGGTCTCAGTCAGAATTCCCAGCGCCCCGAATACTGGTACAACCAGCGTCCCCTTGGGACCGAGCACGCGCAGAAAGGCGTCGATGACATCATCGGGACCGCCTTCAAATTCCCCAAGGCTGAGCAGAGAACTGTGCAATAACACAATGTCATTGCGCTTCAGGCCAGCCTTTTTCAATGCGGATTCCAGTTCTTGACGATTCATAATATTCTCTTAGGGTATTATGGATTTTTTCGTGTCTTTTCGTGTGGTTCGTGGTTAAAAAAAGACTTTCTATTCGTCCCATTCGGCGACGACCCGGCAGGGGAATTGGGTCATTCGGGGGAATTTTGGGAATAGGACGGTGAGGCGGACGACCGGCGCGGTGACTTTGGCGAGATGCACCGGTTCGCAGACAGTGCAGACGCCGGCCTGAAACAGCTTGAGAAAGACGCCCTCGAGCGCCTGACTTTCGTAAATGTCCGACACCAGCATCTTGCAGCCGGTATCAATAAGCCATTGCACGGCATCCATATCGAGAAAGACGGATCGGAGCTCGATCTGATCGGGTTCGCGGGCGCCGAGGGCATTGATGATGATCCCCGGCGTATCGGGAATGCCGCCAAAAGCCTCCTCGAGGTCGGTGGCGCTGACTGCACCGCTGCCGGATGCCCGGTCAAGATGAATGACCGAAGCCGGAATGCGGTACAGATTTTCCACTGGAAAGGTCTCTGCGGTCTGTCCGTCGTCGGTTTCCCGGATATGCCCCGGCAAATCCAGATAAGTGCCCTGCATCGAGCCGGACTGAAACTGGTAGATGATCCCGGTGTAGGCCGTATTGGCGGAACGCAAAGGAACTTCTTGGATTTCCACGGAGAATGGCCCGACCGATCCGATATAATCGCAGGTTAGATCAACAATCATAAAACACGCCTCTTGCATAGAAAACACAATTTGCATAATGTAAACCATGTTTGGCAAAAAGCATTCTTGTTTACGAGGGGACAGATTGTTTTTTCGGCTTATAGTATAAGCATTGACATTTTTTTTCGTATTTTGTCATGTTTTTCGTTGCTAAAGAATAAACAAAGAAGGAGGTCTCATGTCTGATTCGTATTTACAGGAGCTTTTTGCAGAACGTATTGGCGGTATTCGTTTCGGCAAGGACACGACGATTTATAAGTTTGAGAAGATCAAACGTGCCAAAGCGGCTGCCCGCAAAGCGAAGCCCGATGTGGAATTGATCGACATGGGGGTCGGTGAACCGGATGACAAGGCTTTCCCCGAAGTCATTGCTGCGCTGACCGAAGAGGCCGCCAAAGTCGAAAACCGTTTCTACTCCGACAATGGTTGTGCTGATTTCAAGGCTGCCGCCGCCGCCTACATGGAAGAACTCTACGGCGTGAAACTCGATGCGGACAAGGAGGTCAATCACTCGATCGGCAGCAAATCCGCATTGACGCTGCTGCCGGCCTGTTTTATCAATCCCGGCGATATCACGGTGATGACGATTCCGGGATATCCGGTGCTGGGCACTTGGACGCAATACCTGGGCGGCGAAGTGGTTAATCTGCCGCTGCTCAAAGAAAACCAATTTCTGCCGGACCTCGATAGCTTGACGCCCGATCAGAAAAAGCGCTGCAAGCTGATTTACCTGAATTATCCGAATAATCCGACGGGGGCTTCGGCAACGCCGGAATTTTATGACAAGGCGATTGCTTTTGCGAAGGCGAACAAGTGCCTGTTAGTGGTGGATGCGCCGTATGCACCGCTGAATTTCAGCGGGAAACCGTTGAGCATCCTGTCACGTCCGGAAGGCAAAGAGTATGCCCTCGAGTTGCACAGCATGTCAAAAGGCTTCAATATGACTGGCTGGCGCTTGGGCTGGGTCTGTGGGAATGCGGCGGCGGTCAAGGCTTTTGCCACCGTCAAGGACAATGCCGACAGCGGACAGTTCCTGGCGATTCAGAAGGCAGCAGTCAAGGCATTGCAGAATCAGAAGTCGATCACGCCGCAAATCTGCGAGAAGTACCGCCGTCGGCTGGCGGCTCTGGTCGAAACGCTGCAAGAACTCGGCTTTGCCGCCAGTATGCCGGAAGGCTCCTTCTTCCTGTTTGTGGAAATTCCGAAAGGCGTAAAAGGCGGAAGGCGTTTTGCCAATGCCGAGGAATTCAGCCAGTGGATGATTACGGAAAAATTGATCAGCACAGTGCCATGGGATGATGTCGGGCACTTCGTGCGCTTCAGCGCTACCTTCGTCGCACCCACCCTGGACGAAGAAAAGCGCGTGCTCGATGAAGTCAAAAAACGCCTCAAAGACTCCGTATTCGAATTCTAAAAGATTTTTTTTAACAACGAAAAGCACGAAAAAGCTTGGCGTGGGCTGACGCCCACAACCCATTTTTTGTCCACGGAAAGCACGGAAAACTCGGAAAATTTTGTAGGGTTGCTGCTTTGCTGGATGAGCCTGCTCTGCCAAAATTCTTGTGTGACAAGGTCGGCTTTACGCAATTGCGTCGGAGGCATCCAACGCCGGAGGCGTGGCACCATGAGTAACCCCAGGTGAAGCGAAGCGGAACCTGGGGCATGGCATCCCACCACCACCAAAGC
>JAPXLT010000332.1:0-4878 GCA_033809415.1 Lentisphaeria bacterium | reverse complement strand
GTGCAGGGGGGCAGGGTGCAGGGTGCAGGGGGCAGGGTGCGGGGGGCAGGGTGCGGGGGGCAGGGTGCGGGGGGCAGGGTGCAGGGTGCATTCGTTCCCTGTCCACAATGTCCACAACGTCCACAACGTCCACCACATTTGACATATACGGGTTGCGTGCTCATCCGTCAAAGCAACAACCCCTATATAATTTTCGTGCCTTTTCGTGTTTTTTCGTTGTTAAAAAAATTAAAAAAATGGGTTTTCCGTTATTTTCGTCAATCGGATTTGCTTAAAGAGGAATGCGATTTATATTGATACGTTATCTTTTTTCCGGTCTTTTGGATTGGTGTTTTTCATTTTGCTGATATTAAGGCGCACATATTGCGGAGTTAAAACAACATGGTCACATTTTTTACGGTCTTGCTTTCGATTCTGGCGGTTTTATCTGCTATTCTGATGATAGTCGTCATTATGTTGCAGAATAACAAGGGTGGCGGTTTGGGTGCCGTGAGCGGTGGCATCACAGAAACCATTTTTGGTGCTTCTGCGGCGACTGTCCTGGTGAAGATTACCGTCTGGCTGGCAGCGATTTTTATGGGTTCGACACTGTTGCTGGCCACCTTGACTGGACGCGTGCGCGGCGGCAAGAGTGTCGCAGAAACTTATATTCCAGCAACGACAGAAGCAGCTACTCCTGTGCAGCCGATCGACATTGTACCGGCCGTGGAAGGCACTCCGGCGACTGCCGCTGAGCAGGCGGTGGTGACGGAAGAGGCGATCCCCGCAGCAGAACAAGTGAAAGCTGAAGCTGAAAAAGCAGAAGTGCCTGCAAGTACTAAATCAGAATGATTTTCGCCTTGCGAAAATTATAGCCAAGCAGGAAAAGGAGCGGAATTCTATCGAGGAATCTAGCTCCTTTTTTTGTAACTTGCTTTGCGCTTGCTTTTTCCGATACCAGAAATATCTTTCAGCACCATCTTTTTTTTCTGTCACCCACAAGCCCCGAGCGCAATATGATAATCCGAATCTTTATCCTGCTTCTTTCCTGCTTGACAGTCTTTTTTTTCGGCGGTTGCCGAAACGCTACTCCGCTAAGCCTCCATAATCAGGATTTTCAGGCGACCATCCGTCAGGCCAGTGCGAAAGTTTTCCCGGCAGTAGTTTATATCCGGGTGGTCAGTCCCAACCTTGCCAGCGGTAAAGATGAAGGCAACATCGTTTCCGGCAGTGGTGTCATCATTAGTCCCGAGGGTGAAGTGCTGACCAACCATCATGTCATAGACAAGGCTCGGGAGATACGCTGCCAGCTGTACGATGGCAGCGCCTATCCGGCCACCGTATTGGGCAGCGACAAGGACTTGGATATCGCCCTGCTGAAACTGGAATTGCCGACGGATCATGCCGCTCCTCTGCCCTGGGCCGCGCTCTCCCCGATGAACATCCGCGAGGGCGATTTCGTGATGGCCATGGGGGCACCTTGGGGGCTGGCTCGCTCGGTCACCATCGGCATCATCTCCTGCTCCCGGCGCTATCTCGATTCGCACGGCAAATACTCGCTCTGGTATCAGACCGATGCCTCGATCTCGCCCGGGAATTCCGGCGGACCGCTGGTAAATACTGCCGGAGAGGTCATCGGTATCAACACCCTGGCAACTTTGATTGGCGGCACCATGGGCTTCACCGTGCCGGCAGAAGTCATTCAGTCTATATTACCGCGGCTGCGGAAGTACGGCGAAGCAAACTGGGCTTGGCTGGGACTCGAACTGCAACCGCTGCATGATTTTGACCGCAATATCAATTTCGATTACGATCACGGGGTGATGGTCGCCGGCACCCTGCCCGGAAGCCCGGCCCGGAAAGCTGGCTTCCAGTCCAACGACAGGATAACCGCTTTGAATGGGCAGTGTCTTGATGCGCAGCAATCCGAGGATATTCCGGAAATCAACCGAAAGCTGGGCCTGCTGCCTTTCGAAGTGCCAGTGACTTTTACCGTCTGGCGCGGTGACCATCAGCAGCAAATCACGGTCACTCCGATTCCCAAAGGGAAAGTCGATGGCGATGAAGTAGCCTTTCCGCGTTGGGGCTTCACGGTAAAAACCATCAACCGCTTCAATAATCCGGGATTGTATTTTTATTCCCGCAAGGGAGGAGTCTTCGTCTATGGCATCGATGAAGACGGCAATGCCGTAAGCAGTAAACTGCGCGAGCAAGATGTCATCAGCACTGTTGCGGGGAAAGAAGTGCATTCGCTGGAAGACTTGCAGGAAATCTATGATGAGGCGCTGAAGAATATCCAGCATAGCCATATCGTGATGTTTGGCATCGTCCGAAACGGTCGGGAAATGCAGGTGGCAATCGATTTCCGTAATGCAAAAAATAAATAAATTCGGTGTGCCACCATTTTTTTAACAACGAAAAGACACGAAAAGGCACGAAACAGGGCTTTTCTGGGGGAAACTCTATAGGAGGAATGATGCGTATAAAACACTCTTTGCTGCTGATTGCCATCGCTCTTTCAGGATATCTCGTTCGGGGACTCGATGCCCAGGAACAAAGTACGGCAGAAATGATCCGCCGCAATAATGCCATGCTGGAGAAGTACGCTCACTCGATTGTGGAAGTGGAATATTTCTTCAATATCGAGAAGCAATCCGAGGTGCCTGGTCTCCAAGTGCGCTATCTTTGCCCCCACTGCAAAAACTATCACTATGAGGGCTTGGAGAGTCTGATCAGCCGTCGTAGGTCGCAGGGGGTGCCGGGGTTCGTAGTCGGCGCCGACCGCATCCTCAGCGTCGATATGCATCTGCGCCTGGATTGGCTGGAACGCATCGAGGTCATCTGCGATGGACAGCGCCTGCCGGCCAAAATCACTCGCTATTATCCCCAAAACAAGGCGGTGGAACTGCAAGTCAGCGGCTTGGAGAGCACTCGGTTGCAACCCATCTCTTTCACCGGCCAGTCCCAAGGTCGGCACAGCTATTTTTTCCTCGTCAAGGAAAAGGGCATCCGGATTGCCGGTTGTCGTCCCGACAGCAGCGAGAGCATCCGTAAGAACCTTGACAGCGGCATAGACTACCGGGAGATGCTCCCTAATAGCTTGGTTCTCGATTCTCGCGGCGAGGCCGTGACCCTCTCGTTTCAGGAACGAGTGACGCTCACCCAGGAGCGCTTCGCGCCACCACAACACTGGGCTAATATCGACAGCGCCACCCGGGAACAACAGCTGATGGATTTGCAAAGCCACCTTACTCAAAACCTCTTCCCCGTGACCTTCTTCCTCGAAGAAGAAAAAAATAGCGAACCACGACACTACCGCAGATATCGGGAACGGGAAGACGATAACGAGTTTCTTACCGTGGGAATGCTGCTGCCGGATGGGCGCCTGCTTTGCAACCTGCTGCTCACCGGAAACCAGACTTTGCGCATCGAAAAAATAGTCCTGCATTTGCCGGATGGACGGAGCATCTCCGCAGCTTTTGTGGGTTCGCTGAAAGATTGGGGCGGAGTGGTGATCGCTCCGGAAGAGAAGTTGCCCGGCACCGGCCTCGTTCCTCCTGCGGCAGAAATAGCGGCGCTTTGCGACCAGGCGGCTATCTCGGTTTTCACGCAGAACTTTGGCAATGTCCTGAAGCTCCATCTGGTTCCCACAGTCCTGGATCAGTTCAGCCTGGGATTCGAAAATATGGTGCTTGCCGATCCCCTGAATTATGATCCGGAGAAATGCCTGCTGCTGGATTCTGCCGGGAATCTGTTGCAGTATTCATTCGAGCGCCGGGGGATTATCAAGGAGTATGACCGCAATATCCATCCCTTGTCCGGACGTTATGTCGCAGAATTGCTGGCGGCGAAGGAGCCTTTTGATCTCCAGAATGTCCCGAAAAGTGCCGGCCCTGCGAGTCACTATGCTTGGCTGGGCATCGAGATGCAGGGGCTCACTGCACAACTGGCTCGTGTTTATAACGTCGCCGGACACACCAAGGACGGGCGCATTGGTGTCCTGTTGAACAAGGTCATGCCAAATTCTCCAGCCGCTAAAGCCGGCTTGCAGGCTGGCGATATCCTACTCTACATCCGTACCGCCGACGGCGAAAGCCGAACCGACTTGGACTCTCGTTACAGCGATGCGCCGGATGGTTTCGACGCCGACTTCCCATGGGATCACTACGACCGGCTGCCGGAGCAGTACTTCTCGATGATGCCCCCACCATGGCCATCGGTCATTACCTCATTTATCGACCTGCTGACTACAATCGGAGTCGGAAAAGACGCCATCTTCGGCAGGATCAGCAAGGGTAAATTGAGTGAAATCACCATCCGGCTGGAAGAAATACCGACATATTTTGCAGTCGCGCCGCGCTACAATGCCAAAGAATTCGGACTCACAATCGCGGAACCTACGTTCGAGGTGCGGGACTACTTCCGCATGGAGTCCAACGCTCCCGGCCTGGTCATCAGCAATATCATTCCCGGCAGCATTGCTTCGGTCAACGGTCTGAAACCCTATGAGATCATCCTCAGCGTCGACAACCAACCGATGCACAAATTGCAGGACTTCAAAGAGGCCATTCGAGATAAAGCCAGCTTTAGCCTCCAAATACGACGACTGACCACGAACCGCATCGTGAAAATGCAGACACAAACCACAACCACCGCTGCGCCTTGAAAGGCAGGGTGCAGGGGAATACTCGTTACTTAAGATTTTTTAACCACGAACCACACGAACAGGCACGAAAATTTTCTATGGGTTGCTGCTTTGACGGATGAGCCTGCTTTGGCGAAATTCTTGTGTGCCAAGACCGGCTTTACGCAATTGCGTCGGAGGCGATATGATAGGGGTAGGAATGGCGCGTGTGCGCCACCCCTCCCTCCGAACCGGACGTGCGGATCTCCCGCATC
>JAPXLT010000331.1:0-4878 GCA_033809415.1 Lentisphaeria bacterium | reverse complement strand
TTTTCGGTGATGGAAGAGGGAAGCCGGCTTCATGCCGGCGAGCCGCCGGCGCTCCATATCGCCTCCGACTGAAAAAGTAAAGCCGACCTTGGCACATGGCGATCCGTCCGATCTGTCGTCCGTGTAAAGTCCGTGTCCCGTCCGTGTAAAGTCCGTGTGGGTTGCGGGCGATCAGTCCGCGCCAAGGCTGTTCGTGCCTTTCGTGGTTAAAAACTCATATCATGCGTGGTCCTTCCTCGGCTACCTGGCGGTGGAATTCCTGGAAATCCTGCCAGGAGCAGATCTGGACGGCCTGGTGTCTGAGGCTGCGGCGGTAGCCGCGCCCCACCAGATAGCTCTGCACGATCTTGCGTCCTATGACCATCGCGAGTTCTTCTCCGTAGAAATCCCGCATCTGCCGCAAGTGCTCATGCATGACTTCGCAGATTTCCTGATGTGAGGGAGGCGTGTATTCTTCAGCCTGCAACTCCTGGAATATCCAGGGGTTTCCAATGGCGCCACGAGCGACCATCAAGCGCTGGCAGCCGGTTTCTGCGGCCAGTTGCAGGGCGTCCGCCCGGCTGAAGATTCCGCCATTCGCACAAACCGGAATCTTAAGAGCCTCACGCACTGCCTTGATGACTGAATACGCCACCGGCCCAGAATAGACCTTGCCGGCCAGTCGTCCGTGAATCGTCAATCCGTCAATACCAACTCCGGCAAGAGCTTCGCAAAAGCGCACCGTTGGCTCGGGATCGGTCTCGGACAGGATACGCGTCTTGACGGTAACAGGCTTATCGGTGCTGTCGCGCAAAATCTTCAGGCAAGTCAGGGCGTTATCCGGATTGCGCATCAGTGCCGCCCCGGCCTGGCGCTGCATGACTTTACGCACCGGGCAGCCCATATTGAAATCGACCGCATCAAAATCCATCGCCTGCAAAAGGCCGGCAGACACCCGGATATCTTCGGGTATACTGCCCAACAACTGCACGGCCAGCCAGGGTTCCTCTTCACCACGCGCCAAAATCAGGGAATTTTCGCGGTTCCCATGCGTCAGCGCACCGGCATCTATCAGCGCCGTATATGCATAATGCAGCCCAAAACGACGACAAATCCGCCGGAAAGGCAGATCAGTATACCCAGCCATAGGCGCCAGACTGAATTGTAACTCATTGCTCATCGCATGGCTCTATTGCAAAAAAACAGGGCAATTTCACTGCTGAAATTGCCCCATTTTATTTTCCCGTATGCAGTACAGAGTACAGGTTTCAGTCTGCGTCTTTGCGTTGCGCCGCTTTTAAAACCTGCACCCCGCACCCTGCCCCCTGCACCCTGCACCCCGCACCCCGCACCCTGCACCCTGCACCCTTTTTCTCAAGCTTTGAGGTATGCCCGTGCATGATCAGCGACACCTTCTGCGGTGAAGCCATATTCCTGAGCCAGTTTCTCGAAGGGGCCGGAGGCTCCGAAATGATCGATGCCGAGGATCAGCCCTTTTTTGCCGACATAGCGTTCCCAGCCCATCGGATAACCCGCTTCGACAACAACGCGCTTGCAGCAGGAAGACGGCAGGACGGACTCTTTGTATTCCGCACTCTGCTTTTCAAACAATTCCCAGCTAGGCATCGAGACCACGCGAACCTTGCGTCCTTCCTTGCGCAGAATCTCAGCAGCACCCATTGCGCAAGACAATTCCGAACCGGTTCCAATCAGGATCATTTCGAAATTCTCCTCGCAGGAAACGACATAGGCGCCCTTGGCTACTGCCATGCGGGAAACTACTTCCTGCGGCAGATTCGGCACAGTCTGACGGGTCAGGCAGATGATGACCGGACCATTCGCCTGCAAAGCGACCGCCCAGGCGTGCGCCGTCTCATAGGAATCCGCAGGACGGATGACCGTCATTCCGGGAATGGCCCGGAACATGGCCAGCTGCTCGATCGGCTGATGCGTCGGACCGTCTTCACCGACGAAAATCGAATCATGCGTGAAGACGAAGATTTCGTGCAGGTTCTGGATGGCAGCCAGCCGCAGAGCCGGTTTCATGTAATCGGAAAAGACCATGAAGGTCGAGCTGAAGGGAATCGCGCTGCCGTTCAGTGCGAGACCATTGCTGATCATGCCCATGGCAAGCTCACGGATGCCATAGTGAATATTACGCCCAGCACGGTTTTCCGGAGTGAAATCACCAAGCCCCTTGAGGTAAGTCTTTGTGCTGGGATTCAAATCCGCAGAACCACCAGTCAGCGAGGGCACCAAAGCCGCAGCAGCCTGCATGACCGCGCCACCGGAATTCCGAGTCGCAGTCGCTTTTTCCGGCACCGCCTTCAGCAACTCTTCGAGAATATTTGCCGGAACGGTGCGTTTCAGCAAAGCATCCATCAGGGCAAGCTTTTCAGCCGATGCCGCAGCCTTGAATGCCGCAAATTTTTCGTTCCATTGCGCGGCAGCAGCCTGTTTTGCTGCAATCTGCTTATTGCAAAGCTCGCGCACATCCGCAGGAACAAAGAAGGACTGCGCCGGATCGAAGCCGAGCGCGGTTTTGGTCGCGGCCAATTCTTCCACGCCCAGCGGTGCGCCATGCGATTCACTGCTGCCGGCCAGTTTCGGGGAGCCGTAGCCAATCGTGGTTTTGCCGATGATAATCGACGGCTTGTCTTTGCAGGCATTCGCCAGTGTCAGAGCCGCCTTGATCTGTTTCACGCAGTGTCCATTGATGCGCAGGACATTCCAGCCGTAGGCCGCAAAACGCGCACCGACATCTTCGCTCATCGCCAAGCTAGTTGGCCCTTCGATCGTGATGCTGTTGTCATCATAAAACAGGATCAGGTTGTCGAGTTTCTGATGCCCGGCAATCGCACAAGCTTCATGCGCAGTGCCTTCCATCATGCAGCCATCGCCACTGATCACATAAACCTTCTGGTTGAAAAGGCAGCTGTCGCCCATCTGCGCAGCAAACTGCTTCAGACCAATCGCCATGCCAACGCCGGAAGCCAGACCGGAAGCCAGCGGACCGGTCGTCACATCCACGCCGGCAGTATGGCCAAATTCCGGATGCCCCGGAGTCTTGCTGCCCCATTGACGGAACTGCTTCAGATCGTCCATTTCCAGACCACAGCCAAACAGGTGCAGCAACGAATACAGAAGCATCGAAGCATGACCCGCCGAGAGAACAAAACGGTCGCGCCCATACCATTCCGGATTCTTCGGATCAAAACGCAAAAATTCGCTCCACAGGGTAAAGGCGTAGTCGGCACAGCCCATCGGCATGCCGGGATGACCGGAATTGGCCTTCTGTACGCCATCCGCAGACAGCAGACGAACCGTATCAATGGCTTTCTTGAAGGTTTCTTTGGCTTGACAAGACATCATTTTCTCTTCTCTCCTTTTTTATTTTGGACTTTTTTCGCGGTTGTTCCGTGGCTAAAAATAAATTTTTGCTTAACGGTTGATGCCGGAGCGCAGGTACGCATTGATAAACAGATCGATATCACCATCGAGCACGGCACTGACGTTGCTGGTTTCGACCTCGGTGCGCAAATCCTTGACCAGCTGATAAGGTTGCAGGACATAGGAGCGGATCTGGTTGCCCCAGGCGTTGTCGCCCTTGGCAGCCGACTCCGCCGCGTGCTCGGCGCGCCGCTTGGAATCCTCAAGATCATACAGGCGTGCTTTCAAGATGCGCATCGCATTGGCTTTGTTCTTGTGCTGCGAACGCTCACTCTGGCAGACTACCACAATCCCGGTTTCCAGATGCGTCAGACGCACGGCACTATCGGTACGGTTGACGTGCTGACCGCCGGCACCGCTGGCGCGGAAGGTGTCAATGCGCAGATCGCTGTCGGCAATGACGATATCGATATCATCATCGACTTCCGGCAGGACATCGACCGAAGCAAAGGAAGTATGGCGGCGTTTGTTGGCATCAAATGGAGAAATGCGCACCAGCCGGTGAACCCCCTTCTCCGCCCGAAGATATCCATAGGCAAATTCGCCGGATATGGTCAGCGTGACGTATTTGGTTCCGGCTTCGTCGCCCGGCTGGATATCCGCAACCTCATACGTGAAGCCATTTTTGTCCAGCCAGCGCGTGTACATCCGGTAGAGTATGCCGCACCAGTCGCAGGACTCCGTCCCCCCTGCCCCGGCATGGATGGTCATGATGGCATTGTTTGCGTCCATTTTGCCGGACAGGAAACTCATCAGTTCGAGGCGGTCGAGTTCTTCCGTCAGCTGCGGCCAGACCTGATCGGCCTCCGCATACATCGAGGATTCTTCCCCTTCGAGTTCAGCAAGCTCCGCCAGAACCTTGAAATCCTCGATGCGGCCTTCCATCCGCCCGAAGGGTTCCAGGACGCTTTTCAACGCACGCACTTCACCTACTGTCGCCTGCGAGGATTCCCGGCTGTCCCAGAAATCCGGACGGGTCATCTTCGCCTCCAGCATCGCCAACTTCTCTTTCTTAGTGGCGACGTCAAAGATACCCCCTTAAGTGATCCAGCCGCTGACCGGCCTCAATCACTTTACTTTGTAATTCTTCACTGGTCATCCAATCTCTCCTGAAATTTCATCAAACGTGAAAATAATAATATAACCCGAATATGACCAAATGACGCCCACTACTTATCCGCAGATTTTTTTTAACAACGAACCACACGAACAGGCACGAAAATTTTTTATAGGGGTTGTTGCTTCGACGGATGGAATGGCATGCGGTTTAAAAGTAGCGCAACCGTCCCGGTTGTGATGTTCAGGATGCGGTGGGGGGGGCATCGGCATCCCGTCCACCATACCCGCTGCGTGCCCTCCCGTTTCCGCCTCGCTCGCGCGCGCGCGTACCTTATCGAGGGTGGGTTGCCCCCTGGGTGGGTGGGGCTGGATGATTTCTGAACCACGGCG
>JAPXLT010000330.1:0-4922 GCA_033809415.1 Lentisphaeria bacterium | reverse complement strand
GGCAATTTATATCGCTGTCACCTGCCAAGAACCTCTTATCGATCAATTAAAAGCCACCGTCACCTGGGTCAACGGAAATCCCTGGGTCGATGACGTTGTAGAACTCTTCATATCCCCAACCGGCCTGGAAGAAAATTATTACCAGTTCGTCATCAGTGCCGGTGGCGGCACATGGCAGCAGTTTTCAGCCGAAGGCGGCAATATCCGACCAGACCCCTATGCTCCGCTCTATGACGTGGCAACGGGAAAAGGCAAGGACTACTGGTGCATTGAAATGCGCCTGCCACTCTGGGCATTCTACATGACCTCGACCGCCCAATGGAGTGACACCTGGCTTTTCAATGTCTGCCGCGATCGCAAACCGGTCAAGGAATTAAGCTCATGGAGCATACTGGAACGTGGTTTCCCAGAGCCGAAAAACTTCCGCAAAATCGATCTTTTTCCCCGCAAGCAAATCAACCAGGACCTCTATATCCCCGGCGTGACGGCATCTTTGACATCACAGCTTTCCGCTGAATCGACGACAGGGCAATTGCAGGTAGAACTCACTGCACCGTCAGAATTGCAACTAAATGGACAGCTGGAAATCAGCGGAGACGCCCTGCTGAAACCGGTTAGGCGCTCCATCGAAATAGCAGGACGCCAACAATATTCCTTTACCTTTCCCAAAGTGACATTTTCGAAGCTGGGACGGCAGCATCTGACAGTCAAGCTGCTGCAGGGTAACAAGCTGCTTTATGGCCGGCGCTATCCGGTGCTTTTGGATTATGCCCCTTTGCGTTTGTCATTTACGCACCCCCAGTATGCACAATGTTATTTCCCCGGCCAGGATACGAACCGCATCGCCGGAAAGATTGCGGTCAACAAAGCGGGCGTCTCGATGGTCAACATGACGATTGCCGGAAAATCGTATAGCCTTCCCGTGAAAGACGGCGTGGCTTCCTTTGATTTCAAACAAGACCTGCCGGTCGGACGTCACGAAGTCACCGCACAGCTAGCCACGGCGGATGGCGACGGAGAAAAAATCCAAACCAGCGTACAGGTATTGGCTAAGACCGACCGTAAAATGCTCTGGGTGGAAAACGGACGTCTTATCATTGACGGCAAGCCGGTTTTCCATCTTGGATGGTACGGTCCCAACTGGCTGATGAGCAAAAAATACCTGGAGAAATATCCCACAATCAACACCCGTACCCCCTACAATTCCGGCGGTTGGGTCAATATGCAAGCAGGACGCCTTATCAAAGGGATTGAAAGCAAGGAAGGCACCTTCGATGTCGAACCCTCGAAGGAGCTTCTCGATAAAATCCGGGCACAGGTCGAACGCAACCGGGATAATAACCAATTTGATTTTTACTATTTGAGTGATGAGCCGGAATGCCGGGGCGTCTCCCCCATCTGGCTGAAGCACCAGTACAACTTCATCAAAGAATTGGACCCCACACATCCCGTGCTGATCATTTCCAGAAGCCCGGCAGCGTATCTTGATGCCTGCGACATCATGGCGCCCCATCCCTATATTAACCCCCGTTACAATAAAGCCGGCGAACGGATTTATGACCGCCCAGTCAGCACCACCCGTAAGATGGTGAAAACAATCATCAATACCGGGCGCAAAGACAAAGTGGCGATGATCTGCCCGACAGCATTTGCAGCCAGCAAACTGCGCCCCGTCTATGCCTCCTTCGATGAGGTGCGCTCGATCGTGTGGAGCATGGCAGCCGGCGGCGGCCAGGGCCTGATGCCCTATATCCATCATGAATACATCTCCAACAACGAGTTGGCCGCAGCCTACGACCATAGCTATTTTGCCCTTGATCGTCTTTCGCCTTGGTTAACCTCAACGGCAGAATTGCCCCTTGAAGTCAACAATGCGGAGGTTGAAGGACGCCTCGTCGAGCACGATGGAGTTTTGCTGCTGATCCTGGCAAACGTCTCACCATCACCGCAGAGCATAAAGGTGCAATCAGCGCCCCTGCAAAAACATGCTTCGTTACTGCGTTTTTGTGAGGAGGGCACGCAAGCGCTTCGCCAGGGTGCTTTTGACATCGACATGCATCCCTTCCAGGTGCTGATCCTGACCTCGAGGAAACTCGATGACGGCCTGGAATCTATCCCTGCCACACGTAAAAAATACCAGGATGCGGAGAAGGCACGCCTGGCAAATGGAAATCTGCTGCTTGATAAATACAGCGATGTCGAGGTCAGTACATCGACCTATGACCCCAATATCGGCATGGCATTTCAGCGTTCGCTGCTCATCAATGGCATAACCGATGACCTTGCCTGGCGGCCACGTTGGGATCAGAAACCATGGTATGAACTGTCTTTTCCAAACTTTGTCCCGGAATTCAACCAGATACGCATCCACGGAGCGGGAATGGAAGGAGCCACAGTGCAAATATGGAAACGGGGAGAATGGCAAACTCCGGAACCTGCTCAGCGAAACGATGAAAAATATCTGCTGGAGTTGACCTATCCGCAAAAACTGCGCAGTGTGAAAGTCCGGGTGAATTTCGTGTGTACGAAACCACGCGATTACCAAAAGATCGAACTCTATGAAATCGAGTTGATCGATAAAAAATAAAACGCAGCGCAGCGAAAAGCTTTTTTCGTGTCTTTTCGTGTCTTTTCGTTGTTAAAAAAGCAGTTTTATTTTTCCGACGGGACGACGATTCCTCGCATGATGATATTCTGGCAGAAGAGGAAGATTAGGAAGGTCGGGATAGCTGCGATGACGAGGGATGCGTACATGACCGCCTGCCCGCTTCTCTGCCGCAGCTGATAGAGCCATACCATCATCGTCCACATTTTCTGATCCTGACAGGTGACGAAAGCGAACATGAAGTTGGAATAGGCCGCGGTGAACGCGCCAAGTGCAATAACAGCAAGAATCGGCTTGGATAGGCTCATGGTAATATTCCAGAACAGCACCCATTCCGAAGCACCATCAAGCTGGGCGCTTTCATAAAGCTCCTGCGGTTGTGCGTCGAAAAAACCTTTCAGCAAGAAGATGGAATAGCCATTGGCCATCCCGGGCAGAATCAGCGCGGCAAAGGTATTAAGCATGCCAAAAGCGCGCAGCATGAGAAAGCTGGGGATCGCCGTAACCATGGCGGGAAAGGCCATCGTACTCATCAGAAACAGGAGGATTTTATAGGTCGAGGGCATCTTGTACCGACTCATAGCATAAGCAGCCAGCGGATTGACAAGCAGGGCCGTAAGAATGGCCAAGGAACAGTAAATCACGGTATTGATGATTCCGCGCCCATGAAACAGCATGTAATCAGCTACCGCTTTGTAATTCCGGGTGACAAACTCCCAGCGCAATGCAGAAATGTTTTCCCTGAACCAGCTCCGGTGCACATCCAACTGCGGCAAACGGATGTCGCTGACCTTCTGCCAATTGGTATCCAAAATGCTCGCCGCTTCCTTGACCGAACCATAACGCTCGACAATCCAATCCTGGAAAGCAAAGTCTATGCCGCACAGCTCGATTTTCTCCAAAGGCGCAATGTGGAGTGTGCTGCTGCTGGGTTCCTGAAATCCCCGTAAAAACGCCTCCCAGTCACTGCGGGCCATGCCAACGGCTGGAGCCGTAACCGGAAATGGAATCTCGGCAAAACTCTTGTATTGCTTGCCTCCATACAGACGGTTCAACACGGTTATATCCCTGTGTTTCTGGCTGAGCATTTCACGATACTTTCCCGCCAAACTTTCATCGAGACGAATCCACTCCAAAGCCAGAGTATTGCGGACAAAATCCTCCCAGTCCTCCTTTTCCCTTGCGCTGCCATTTTCGGGGAAGCGTTTGCTGAGAGTTACTTCGCTCCAGCTGACCCAGTTGGTCTGGTTGATCTGATTATAGTCATCCAGCGACTGATTGTAAATCGGCTTCAAATAATTTTTCTTAAAGAATCCCTGCAGTGAATAGTAATAGCGCATTCCCAGGGGTTGCTGGCAGTAGAACTCGCTGAGGCAGTCGCCATAACGGCTGGTCATGGGAGTTGCCCGTCGGCTGAGCATCGCCGGCAAGTGGACATTGACCGTGTTCCAGCTCGAGAACTCCGTACCAAGAATTCGGTTGACCGTATTCATATCGGAATAATCTTTTTTCTTTTTAAGTCCACCCGGATTCGGATCGATTTTCTCGCTGTAAGCACGCATGAATTTTTTCAGTTCACGCTGTCCACTGGTGGTAGTTTTGGAGTTTTCGGCTCGGATATAGCCTGGGAAAAACGCTGCTGTTGTAAGCCAGCGTTTATTTTCGTTACTGCTGTCGCGACAGCCTTCATGCTCTCTGACTTTCAGGCTCTTTTCCCAAGCGGGGATAAATTCGCGCCAGGCTTCCACCAGTTTTTCATTGGGTTCATGCAACATTTGGTAGTCCAGCTCGCCATGGTAGGCACCATGTGGGATAGAGAAGAGATGATGGCAGGATTTCACGGGGCATTTTACTTGATGCTGATGTAGTTCACGAGGATCATCGACGGTGATCTCAGCGTTTTTTTTGAACTCGTAAAAAAACCAGTGCTTACATTCCGGGCAGCAGACCTCCCGTTTTTTTTCCAGGTGCACTTTGCTGGCCATGTTTTCAAACGCAACCTCGTCTGCATCATAGACTATATTGAGATTGGGCATCTTTTCATTGAACAGGCCTTCGGTATGTTTAGCCCACATCCAGGCATCATCATACAGGAAGCGTGGAAACACTTCGAAGTATTTCGTGTCCATGTAGCTTTTTGTGCTGCCTGAGATCATCAGCAGCAGGGGGTAAACCATCGTCGCTCCACCTGCTACCAGAAATAAATACATACCGGCAAACAACAGGCGCACCCGCCAGTTTTTCCGTCCTATGCGTGATATGATAGCCATTCGGCACACTCTCCTTTTGAACAACGAAATGCACGAAAAGACCCATG
>JAPXLT010000329.1:0-4993 GCA_033809415.1 Lentisphaeria bacterium | reverse complement strand
GGACGGATCGGTCGGATCGGTCAGATCGGTCGGATCAGTCGGAGAAAAAAGACAGGAATTAGCGGTACCTTAAAAGAGTTGCGTGTCAATGACTTGGAAATTTCTTTCCAGAAAAATCTTTCTGAAAAAACAAGAAGTTTGAAGATAGTAGACACGAAATTTTAGAGTTGGGGGGTGGTGTACCGATCATAAATGCATGTTCATCCGTCAAAGCAACAGCTCTACAAATGTTTCGTGCTTTCCGTGGACAATTATTCATTGTATATGTCAGCTTAGATTTATCATTCTTATCCAAAACTAACATTAACCTAACACAGAATACATGATTCCAACTTAAATTTATAGTCAATTTTCGAAAAAGTTGTTGATTCAGAACCACGATTGCAAATCTTCAACTTGCAACAGGCAATCTGTCAATAAAAAACTAACGGCGAAAAAACATTCGTCTCGAAAAGAACTTGGATTAATTGGCAATGTGGCCTATTATGTTAGCGGTAACAGGAGTTTTTTTATGTCTATTTCGATGCATGACATTGCGACAAAATGTGGAGTTTCAGCGATGACCGTTTCACGTTCCTTGAATCCGGCACATCATCATCTTGTCAACGAGCAGACTCGCCACAAGATCATGGCTTTCTGCGAGCGGCACAACTACGGTCCGAATTATTCTGCCCGGACTCTTGCTGTCAGGAAGACCTTTTCAATTGGTCTTATTCAGCCCTGGGTACAGCAGATCGGCGCTTCCCATACGTATGGTCTTATGCTGAAATATTTTGTGGATGAGCTGCGGACATACGATTACACCATTTCGCTGCTTCCTCTTAACACCGATAGCCCGGACTCGGTAGACAGGGAAGTTGTCAAGGCAATTCGCACCGGGCGAGTAGACGGCTTTATCTCGCTGACCGGCTTTATCGGTAAAACTGCACTTGATGAAATGTCAAAACGCAAGTTTGCCATCGTTACATTCAATATGCCTTCCGATCCGGTTCAGGAGATCGATGATTTTAGACACGTTCGCATTGACAGCCGCCCGGCAGTAGCGACACTTTTTGAGCATCTTCATCAGCTCGGGCACGACCGAATTGCGTTTGCAGGATATTCCAACAGCTGTTTGCAGCGTCTCAACCTCTACCGCGAATTTCTCCCCAATGAGTCTGATTTACTGCTGGTTCCGAGTGATCGCAAGTCTATCGATAAATCTCTGTTGCATGGTTACAAACTGGTTTTTGACATGTGGCCGCGGCTGAAAAAGTACACTGCCGTGACCTGCATCAACGACGCATTCGCGATCGGGCTATGCCAAGGATTGAAAGACAAGGGGATGATTCCGGGCAAAGACATTGCCGTAGCTGGATTTGACGATCTCGAGAGCGGTGAAACGTCCGCATTTTTAACAACGGTGCATCCGCCATTAAAGAAAGCCGCAAAAAAGTGCATCGAGAGTTTGATGTCCCAGATCCGAGCAAAGCAGATAGCATCCAACACAGCGACGACAGTGGACGCTAAGTTGATCATCCGAGAGTCCACTGCGGATTCAGCCCGGGGTTAACAAGATGATATAAAATTATCAGACATGAAATAAACAAACCTGGTCTTTCAGAAAATTATGTCTGGAAGGATGCCCTGAATACAAAGTATTGATGCAGGTTTGCAGCCGGCAGGGTGCAGGGTGCAGGGTGCGGGGTGCAGGTTTAAAAAGTGGCGCAACCGTCCCGGTTGTGTTGGTGCGTTTCGTCTTTTCTTGCTGAATGGCGTGGTGCGTGGTGCTCCCCGTCCACCATGTCCACCATGTCCACCATGTCCACCATGTCCACCATGTCCACCCATTCAACGGGTGCAGGGTGCAGGCAACTGTGCTTTTTTTACCCAATGCCGGAATAACAGTTTATATTTATTAATTTTACACAGAAACAGACTTTTTATGAAAAAGGGTGCATAATGGGTATAATCACGGTAATCGGTTCCGGGTTGATGGGTTCGGCAATGAGTATTCCGGCGTCCGACAATGGGCACCTTGTTCGCCTGGTGGGTACGCCGCTGGATCGGGAAATCATCCGTTCTTTGCAGGAAAAGAACGTTCACCCAACGCTGCCATGCACAATGCCTGACGGCATTTCCGCCTTTCAATTCGAGGATGTGCGCAAAGCCCTCGAAGGTGCCGATCTGGTGATCTGTGGAGTCAGCAGTTTTGGCGTGGACTGGTTTGCCCAAGAAGCATTGCCCCTGCTGCCTGCCGGAGTTCCGGTGCTGAATGTCACCAAGGGGCTTCTCGGACATTCCGATGGCAGTCTGGAAACCTTTCCGCATTTCTTTGCCCGGTTGCGCCCCGATCTGTCATTTGCCGCGATTGGCGGTCCCTGCACCGCCTACGAACTGGGCGACCGGCGCCAAACCCTGGTATGCTACTGCTCGGAAGACCTCGCCACCGCTAAATTTGCCCGCGACTTGCTGAAAACGCCGTATTATCACATCGTACCGACGACAGATGTGATCGGGGTCGAGTGCAGCGTGGCGATGAAAAATGCCTATGCCATGGGCGTTTCACTGGCAATCGGCATGTCCGAAGCGGAAAATGAACAGCAACGTAACGTGAAAAAGGTCGAAAACTCTCTGATCAGCGGAGCACATGACGGTAAATTGCATTACAATCCGCAGGCGGCCTTGTTTGCCCAGAGCTGCATCGAAATGCGCCGCCTGGTGCGTCTGTTGGGCGGCAATGGAGATTTGGTAGGAGGAATCCCCGGAGCGGGCGATCTGTACGTGACCATCTTTGGTGGCAGGACGCGTCGGCTGGGAACTCTGCTGGGCAGGGGATTGCCCTATTCGGAAGTCAAGAAACGCCTTGCCGGTGTCACCCTCGAGGCAGTGTCGGTGACCACGCGGGTTGCGGAAGCATTGCGCATCCGGGCAAAACACAAAGAAGTCTCCTTGCAGAAATTCCCATTGCTAATGCACCTGGACGCTTTGCTCAACCAGGAAGCGCCCTTGGCGCTCGATTGGGAAAGCTTCGGCGAAAGCGGAATGCAAGAGTGATTTCAATTATTTTTTAACAACGAAAAGACACGAAAAGATACGAAAATTCAGGAGACTTCGATGAAAGTTGTTATCATTGGTGGAGTTGCTGGCGGCGCCGGAGCGGCTGCGCGTTTGCGCCGTCTGGATGAGCAGATGGAGATTGTGCTGGTGGAACGTGGTTCGGAAATTTCCTACGCCAACTGCGGCCTGCCTTATTTCCTGGGCAGGGTGATCAAGGAACGCAGTTCGCTGCTGATCATGACCCCGGAAAAGTTCCGGGCGCGCTTCAATGTCGATACACGGGTGCGCTGCGAGGCACTGAGCATCGACCGAAAGGCCAAAACCGTCTTGCTGCGGGATCTTGAATCCGGGCAGGAAAGCACTGAAAGTTATGATAAGCTGATACTTGCAACGGGTGCTCTTCCCTGTGCCGAGCCGTTGCCGGGCAATTCGCTGCCCGGAGTGTTTCGCTTGTGGACGCTGGCTGATCTCGATAAGCTGGATGCCGCCTTGAGCGAAAAGCCTCGCAGGATTGTAGTTGTCGGTGGCGGATATGTCGGCGTCGAATTAGTCGAGAATCTCCGCGAGCGTGGTTGTGAAGTTACCCTGATTCAGCGCGGCAGGCATCTGCTGCCGACACTCGATCAGGAAATGAGCAATTTGCTGGTGGATGAATTGCGTCGGCAAGGAATCGGTGTCGAACTCGGAGCGGAATTGACCGGCATCGAATCCGGCAAGGAAGGCTTGGAAGCTGTGCTGGCCGATGGCCGGCGGCTTTCGACGGAATTTGCCGTGCTCTGTGTCGGGGTAAAACCGAATTCAGGACTGGCCAAGGCCGCTGGGTTGGCACTGGGCAGCCATGGGCATATCATTACCGATGCGGAATTACGCAGCAGCGATCCGGATATCTATGCCATCGGAGATGTCATCGAAGTCAAAGACCCGATTTTCGGCGGGCAGACGGCCATCGCCCTGGCCGGGCCGGCCAACCGACAAGCCCGCATGGCGGCGGATAATATCTGCGGACGCTCCCGCAAGTTCAACGGAACCCTGGGCACCTCGATCATCAAGGTCGGAAGCCTGACCGCTGCCAGCACCGGCTACACCGAACGTCTGCTCAAGGGGAAACTCGATCAGTATCAGAAAATTTATCTGCATCCGAATTCAAATGCATCGTATTATCCCGGCGGGACTCCGTTGCATATGAAGGTGATTTTCGGCAGCGACGGCAAGCTGATCGGTGCGCAGATTGTCGGCTGCAAAGGGGTTGACAAGCGCATTGATGTCATTTCCACGGCTATGTGCCAGGGAATGAAGGTGCAGGAACTTGCCGATCTCGAACTTGCCTACGCGCCGCCATATTCCTCCGCGAAAGACCCAGTCAATTTCGCCGGCATGATTGCGGAAAATATACTCAGTGGCCTGAGCCAGGTCGTGCATTTTGATGCCCTTTCGCAAGATGCTCTGTTGCTTGATATCCGCGAGCAAGCGGAGATCGAACTCGGCACCGTCCCCGGTGCGGTGAATATCCCGCTGACCGAATTGCGCAAACGCTGTGAGGAACTGCCGAAGGATCGCCAAGTCTTGGTCTTTTGCCAGTCCGGCGTGCGTTCCTATATTGCGGAACGTATTTTGAAGCAGCGCGGCTTTCAGGCGGCGACGGTTTCCGGCGGCTATCTGACCTGGAAGATGAACCAGGAAAGAGCCTTGTCGTCAGCACCGAAAGCGCTGCAGGACTGCACGGTCAATGCGGTCGAGTCCATGGCGCCTGGTGCGACACCTGTGGCTACGGGCGGGGCAGGGTGATACTCGTTACTAATTTTTTAACCACGAAATACACGAACAGGCACGAAAATTTTTATAGGGTTGTTGCTTTGACGGATGGGATTGCACGCAGAATTTCGGTCTGGTTTGTTGTTTTTTCCGATTGCTTGGCGTCCTTGGCGTCTTGGCGGTTGGTTCCTCGTCATTGAAC
>JAPXLT010000328.1:0-5027 GCA_033809415.1 Lentisphaeria bacterium | reverse complement strand
ACGGGCGGTATTCAGTCAGCTGTCAGCCATCTTCCGAAGCCCTATGATGACCGCAAGACTGAATGAACTCACAGATGTCAGCAGTGCAGCATTATCGGAGGCTCTCAGCAATAACTTCCTTAACGAAGCCACCAGTCAGGAGAAACGGCGCCTGGCTGAGCTCATGATTGCAAGTGTCAAGCTCTTTGAGAACAAGCTCGAACTCGAAATCAAAGCTGAAGGCATCAAAGCCTTCCAGGAGGAACTAGAACATGAAAACAATGACTGAAATGCTCCCGAACGGCAACCTATTGGTGAGTGTTCCTATCAACTTGCGAAATCGGGGCAATGGCAAGGAAATCTTCCTGCCAGGCGGGGTATCGGAGAATGACAGCCGCATGGCGTTCCTGACGGCTGTGGCCCGCGGGCGCCGATGGCAGCAACTAATCGATGAGGGCAATGTCAGCGACATCCGCGAACTGGCTCGGCTAATCGGGCGTGATAACAGCTACGTCAGCCGGATCATGCGCCTGACTACCCTGGCACCGCAGGTTATCGAAAGCGTCATCAACGGCGAGCTTCCGCCAACGTTGAACGCTGCACGTGCCCGGAAGACTATTTCCTGGCACTGGAACGAACAGGTCAAGGAGTTTCTGGGGGCTTAATGCTACGCCACCCGGCCGCTAGACTTAAGCCTCTGGCGGCCTTTTTTTTGTCTCTGCCTGTGGTCGCCAGTTCTATGCTATTTCGGCAGGGATGTCGGTATCAAACAGACCACGGTTTCCTGCACAAAATATTATTTTCGAGACGGAAAAGCATCTCCCAAGCGCCGGAACCCGCAAAAGAAACTGGTCTTTTCACGGTTTTATTAAAGGAAATTAAGACCTGCGAAATCCGTGGACTTGGGCTTGCAACGGCAGAGACAATACGGGAGACAGGCGGCATTATAGCCTGAAAGTGCTGCCCGGCGGCTGTCTCTATAGACGGACGGACATTGCAAAAGAAAAGCCGTAACCCTGGTGGATTACGGCATTTACGCAGATACGAAAAGACCTGTGAAATCTGAGGACTTCACAGGTCTTAATAAATGAATGGTGGAGCATATCGGGCTCGAACCGATGACCTTCTGCATGCCATGCAGACGCTCTAGCCAACTGAGCTAATGCCCCACTTTGGAATAGTTTTTTTTGAACAACTGCAATAATATATGCCGTTTGAGGTAAAAATCAAGAAAAGATGTGCTATTTTTATAGGGTGTCCGTAAAAAGATTTATTCCAATCATTCAGCAAAGGAGCAATCGAGATGAACAGGCAGTTTTTTTTCAGATTTTTTCTGGCTCTGGCTTTAGTAGGTATGGTCTCTGCGGTCTGCGCAGATGGACCGGGTTTGATGAAAAGGGAGAAGAAAGCCGAGATTGCAGACAAGGATGCGGACAAGGAGGCAGCTCCGGCGCTGGGCGAAAAGGATGAACGCGAAGAGGAACTTTTCAAGGATTTTCCGAGACCGGAGAAGCGTCCGAAAATTGATGAAGTCCGTCTGGATGCTGCGAAGAAACGGTATGCTGATCTGGTGAAATTGTATGATGATCTTGGCGAGCTGATCCGTGATCGTCATTTTTTGATGCAGGAGACAGATGAGAAGCATGCCCGCAAACGGAAACGTGAACTGGAAAAGCTGGACAGGGAGATTCTCAAGCAGAAGAAGGAACTGGTCAAGGAGGCGAAGAAACTGCGTCGTCCTTTGGACAGGAGGTTGGAAGGGTATCTGAAAGAAAAGGAAGCAAACGACAAAAAGGTGGAAAGTGCGGAACAAAGCGGCAATGAAAAGCGGGCGCAGAAGCTGGCGCAGGAATTTGCTAAAAAAGGGGCGCGCATCGAAAATACTCAAATGTCGATCGATGGCATCAACTATTTCCTTTTCTGGGACGAATTTTTGAAATAATACTTTTTTAAACCACGGAATACACGGAAAACGCGGAAAGTTTTTATAGGATTGCCGCTTACTGCATGAGGGTTCCTTGGGCGAGGAAGGCGGGCTGATTGTCCAGATTTCCGCAAAGCAGGAAATCGGAACCAGTGCAGGTGCCGCCGACCTCGAGGGTGGCATCCGGGGGAACGCTTAGCTGATAGTTGAGTTGCAGTTCGGCAGGGTATTTTCCTGCCCCCAAAGCATTCTGCACGAAAGCGGCGTATTCGGCATTATTGAGGTGTTGATTGATATCAAGCATGGATTCCTGTATCCGGTAGCGTGTGCAGGAATCCATGGTTTGTGGCGGGTGGATTTTATCAAGCGTCGGGAAAGCGATCTCCCGGTCGGAATTATCAGGCATGATGCCACCTAGTTCCCGGGAGGCATTGAGTATTTTCAGGTTATCGAGTTGCAGCAGGAGCCATCCGCTGGTAGCTGCGGCGAAGAGCTGGTCATGCTGATCGTAGAAGCGGAATTCGCGCCGTGCGAAGAGGCGGTCGAAGCCCATTGGATAAGTCAAGATGCGGAAGGGTTCGCAGATGCGCGGATATCTGCTGATGCGCAGGCGGATGCGCGAGAGTATCCAGGCGCGCCCCTGTTTTTGCAGTCCGGTCATGCCGACGCCAAGGCGTTCGGCATGATTGCCGGCGATATCCTGTGCATAATCAAACAAAGCGCGCAATTTCAGACAACCGGAACGATCCCCCTCGCTATAACGAACAGTATATGATTCCTCATAAGTTTTCATGGCTAAAGTAATAGTTTTTTAACAACGAAAGGACACGCATTGTAGTGCCTTTACAAGGCACTGCCGTTAGGTGGTTTTCCCACCCCAGACTGAAGTCTGGGGTTAAGCATGGGTAAACGCCTACGGCGTAATGCGTAATGCCAGACTCAGATCGATCCGACCAATCTGCATCCTGCCTCTTGCAGCTGGGGATGTTCGAGCGTGGGAGGGCAAGCATCAATCACAACCGGGACGGTTGCGCTACTTTTTAAACCGCGTGCCATTCCATCCGTCAAAGCAACAACCCTATAAAAACTTTCCGCGCTTTCCGTGTTTTCTGTGGACAAAATGGGGTCGAGTTCAGAGTTCTCCGTTCAATTCGCGGTCGAGGGTCTTGCTTAGTGCGTTGATCTGGTCGGCAACCGAGTCGCGCAGCTTTGTGAGTTCCTGCTCGATAGAGCTTCCGGGAAGAGTATTAAACAAGTCTGCCAAGTCCGTATTGCTGAGGGTTGCAACAGGTGCCGGTGCTGGTGATGCGAGGAATTGCCCCTGGTCGGCGCCTGCGGTGAAAGTATTCTCGAAGACCTGACTTTTCACGGAAGCAGGCATTGACGCCGGATTGCGGGGCATCCCCGCCGGTTCGAAGGGCGTGGCCAGCTTGAAGACCAGCACCAGCAGTGCAGCAATCGAGGCAGTTTTCCAGGTAAAGTTCCAGCAGGTCAGAACCCAATGCGGTTTTGCTTTTGGCTGATGGAGTTGCCGCACTGTTTCCACAAGGCGGGTATAATCCTTGTAGGAGATATGGTGACGTTGCTCGTTGGCCTGCCGATAGAGCATCCCCAAAAGGTGGATTTCATTTCTGCATGCATTGCAATTTTTACTGTGCAGACGCCAGCGCACGGCGGCAGGGCTGTCCATGCCGTCGATCATGGCCTGTTCACGATAAGAATCACAATTGCGAGTCATAGCTTCTCCACTGTTCCCGTAATATTTCCACGGAGCGGTGCATCCTCCAGAGCGCGGTGCCCTGGGGGATATCGAGTATTTCGGCGATTTCCTTGAAAGGGACATTTCCATCGATGCGCAGCTCGACGACATCCCGAAGCTCCTGGGGCAGTTCATTGACCAGTTTTCGGATCAAGCGGGCGTCATTCTTGTCACTCAGAGTCTGCAAGGGATTGCGTTCTTCGCGCGCTTCCGGGAAATCCTTTTCATCTCCTGTGATTTCGAATTTGCGCCTGCGCCGCTTATCAATGGCGAGGTTTCTGGTGACTTTGAAGAGCCAAGGGCCGAGGTTGTCGTAGACAAGGCTCGAGGGCGGTTTGGCAATCAGCTTGAGGAAGACTTCCTGGCAGATGTCCTTGGCCAGATCGAGAGAGTTGATGTATCTGGCGGCGTAGGCCACCAGGCGGGTTTCATAGCGTCGGAAGATGGTCTCGAACGCATGCGTGTCGCCATTGCACATCCACTTCATCAGCAGACGGTCGGAAGCCGAATCATAGCTGGCGTCATCAGCGTTTTCCGGCAAAGCGAGTTCCTGGAGCTCGATGATTTCTTTTACTGGCACCTTAACCTCCGGGTGTTTGTTCAGCACCGACGTCAAGAATAACGCCTGGCAGGCTGAATTATTTGTCGATATTGGGGGGATCGAGATGTTTCCTGGCGCTGGTTTTTCAATCGACTGGCGTCAGCCAGCCGAAGACATCTTCCTCATCGCCCCATTGAATGGCGGTGTAGTGATTGTAGAGCTTTTGCAGGACGGGGCCGCAACCTTCGCGCGGGCCGACCTTGATGACCTTGTCGCCGCGGACAATTTCGTTGACTGGGGTGATGACGACGGCGGTGCCGCAGGCGGCGATTTCGGCGAAGTCTTCCAGTTCTTCGAAGGCGACGCGGCGTCTTTCCACCGGCATGCCGAGATGCGCGGCCAGTTTGCAGAGTCCGTCATTGGTGACACTGGGCAGGATGGACGGGGATTTGGTGGTGACGTATTTGCCGTCTTTCGTAATGGCGAGGAAGTTGGATGTCCCGAATTCCTCGACATATTTATGCTCGATGGGATCGAGGTAGAGGTCCATTGGGAAGCCGGCTTTGTTTGCGAGGTGATGTGGCAGCAGGCTAGCCGCGTAATTGCCGCCCAGTTTGACATGGCCGGTGCCGTGCGGTGCGGCGCGGTCATGGTCATCGAAGACGATGGCCCGCATCGGGGTCAAACCGCCTTTGTAGTATGCTCCGACAGGAGTCACTAGAATGATAAAGGTGTATTCCTTGGCCGGGTTGACGCCGATCTGCGGACCAGAGCCAAACAGCATCGGACGGATGTACAGGGTTGCGCCGGTGCCGTAGGGCTGT
>JAPXLT010000327.1:0-5115 GCA_033809415.1 Lentisphaeria bacterium | reverse complement strand
AGAAAAAGCCATTTCCATGAAATTTTTTCGTGTCCTTTCGGGCATTTCGTTGTTCAAAAAGAATTCCTCGCCTACCCAGGTTCACTCCTCCTGACGTATTACTCTTCGAAAATCGAAAATCAAAAAAACGAAAAAAGCCGGGTTGCTGTTGATTAAATGCGTTCTGCGCATTATATTAAACAATTCATATCATTTTTAGCTTGAATGGCGTTGATCATTATAGCGTAAGGACGAAAGAAAAGAAACGATGAGTAGTAACATAGTAAGCATTTCGGTTGAGAAGCGCGAAGATTTAGGCACTAGCAACTCCCGCCGTTTACGCAGGAGCGGGTACGTTCCCGCCATTTTGTACGGTCGTGGTGTTGATAGTGTTGCGTTGAGCGTCCAGGAAAGCAATGTTGACAAACTGTTGGGTCATACCGGCATTGTGGAGTTGAACAGCGATTTCCTCGGCAAGCGTGCCGCCATCCTCAAGGAGATCACACACAACACCATCACTGGCAAGGTCATGCATATTGATTTTCATGCCGTTAAGTATGATGAACTCATTACTGTTCCGGTTCCGGTGGTTCACGTTGGTGAGCCTGCCGGCCTGAAGCAGGGCGGGCAGCTCGAACAGGTCATACGCGAAATCGACATCGAGTGCCTTCCAACCGCAGTTCCTGAAGCCATCCGAATCGATGTCAGCGCTTTGGAACTGGATCAGGCCTTCACCATTGGCGATCTGCAACTTGCCGAGGGCTTGAAGGCGACTGGCGACAGCGAATTGGTCATTTTCCAGGTTCGTGCACCGCGCGCGGTGGTTGAAGAAGAAACGACTGAAGAGGCGGAGGCAGAAGCGGCGGCAGAACACGCTGCAGACGATGCCGAAAAGAAGAAGGATTAAGACGGATTTGAAAGCAACGCACCCGGTTTGGTGTGTTGTCGAGAAGGGATGATGGAAGTTCACGCCGACATAGTCAGCGGTGCTCCGCCCATGTCTGTGCAATTGTTGGTCTGTCTGGGGAATCCCGGGCATAAATATGCCCAAACCCGGCATAATGCAGGGTGGCAGGTCGCCGAACGATTGCTCGAGATGCGCACTTGGAGACGGTCTGACTGGCAGCCCGGCTGCGGTGAACTTTATGAATGGCAGTCTTCTTCGGGTAGGATATACCTGTTGAAACCACTGACTTTCATGAATGACAGCGGCAGGGCAGTGAACGAGGTGACTGGAAAACTGGGCTTCTCCCCCCAGGAAATTCTGGTCGTCTGCGATTGCCTTGATCTGCCCATGGGCGCGTTGCGGCTACGCAAACGTGGCTCGAGCGGCGGGCAAAAAGGGGTCGAATCCATCATTCAGATTCTAGGTACGGCAGATTTTGCACGACTCAGAATCGGTATTGGGAGACCAGAACCCGGTGTGGAAGAGATCATTGACTATGTTCTTTCGCCCTGGGTTTCCGCAGAGGAATCGAAGATGGCCGAAACGTTTTCGGCAGCGGCCTCGCTGGTGCTGACCCTTGTTGAAGAGGGTTGGGAAGCAGCATCGAGCCGTTCCGCCATTCGCTCTGCGGACAACGTCAATGCCAGCAAGCAAGGAGAATCTGAAATTGGCAAAGTATGAGGCAGTATTTATCCTCGATCCCCGCAAGGTCGAGGGCAATGGGGAAGCATTCAGCGCGACCATCGAGGAGCAGATCAAGGCTTTGGGTGGAGAAATCACCCGGATCAAATGTATGGACAAGCGCATTTTTGCGCGTCCCATCGGCAAGCACAAAGCCGGCGTGTATTGGGATTATGTGATGGAGATGCCTCCCACCGCAGTGGTGGCTCTGCAAGACAAATATCGTTTGAATACGACCGTGTTGCGCATGGCGATCTTCACCTATGTGGACGGCCAGGACGACGATGTTTTCAAGCCACGCGAAGAGCGCCAGTTCAAGGAAGAGAATTTCCAGGACGACGTATTCGACCAGGACGATCAGCCTTACCGCAATTACCGGGGAAGCAACCGCTAACGGCGGATGTTCTCTTGAAGAGTTAAGGATTCAGGACGATGGCAAACCTCAACAA
This sequence comes from Lentisphaeria bacterium, assembly GCA_033809415.1. Classification (GTDB taxonomy): domain Bacteria; phylum Verrucomicrobiota; class Lentisphaeria; order Oligosphaerales; family Oligosphaeraceae; genus JAQVUB01. The sequence continues at coordinate 3,060 of JAPXLT010000327.1, read as the reverse complement.
AGTATTTCTGATCGGCAATCTGACCCGTGATCCCGAGCTGCGCCAGCTGCCCAGCGGTTCTGCGCTGTGTTCGTTTGGCATGGCCATCAACCGTACGATGACACTGGCCAGTGGTGAACAACGTGAGGAAGTTTGCTATGTTGAAGTGGTGGCGATAGGGCGTCAGGCGGAAGTGATCCATCAGTACATCCGCAAAGGCAGCCCGCTTTTCGTGGAAGGACGCCTGCATTATGAGCAGTGGGACGACCGTGAGACTGGCAAAAAACGCAGTCGCTTGAGTGTACGCGTCGAGCGCAGCCAGTTTATCGGCAGCCCACCTTCGCAGCAGCAGTCTTCGCAGGGTGGCTATGCAGCCGCTCCGGTCTATGGACAGCCTCAGCAGGCACCGCCCATGTATCAGGGAGGCTACTCGGCTCCCCGTCCGGCCAACCCGCCGCCAAGTTTTGCGCCGCCTCCCACCTACGGCAACCCGCCACCTGCGGCACCGCCCACCTACGGCAACCCGCCACCTGCGGCACCGCCCTCGATGCCGGTTTTTCGCCCGTTGCCGGAGACTCGAACGCCTGCTCAGGATTCGGCAGGTGAGACGGCGGAAGATTCTGAGTCTTCGTCTGAAATTGTGGATGACATTCCGTTTTGAGGGAATCCTGGAAGTAAGCTTACGATCTACCATCTTTAATCAATAGTTTAGGAGTTTGTGTGATATGAAGACAACGAGGCCGAGAAGAAAACGCCGCAAGGTTTTGCGTGAGAAGACTTGCCGTTTGTGCGAAAATAAGATTTACAACATCGATTTCAAGGATGTTGAGTTAATTCGTCGTTATCAGACGGAAGGTGGCCGGATTCTGCCCCGCCGGGTGACTGGCAATTGCTTCAAGCATCAGAAGCTGTTGGCCGCTGCCGTAAAGCGTGCTCGTATTTTGGCACTGGTTCTGTGACAATTCTGGAAAGGAGTCGATCAATGGCAATAGAAATAATTCTCCTCGAGGATGTTGCGGGGCTTGGCAAAATTGGTGACAAGGTTCGCGTTTCGGATGGTTATGCGCGGAATTTCCTTCTGCCCCGGAAACTAGGGCAGAAGCCCAGCCCCGGTTTGCTTCGTCAGATCGAAGCGAAAAAACTGCGTCTTCAGCAAGAACGTGAGGAGCGTGTTGGGGTTGCCCGCAGCATGGCTGAAAAAATTGCTGGAATCGTTCTTGAGATTCCGGTGGCGGTTGGCGAGAATGACAAGCTGTATGGCTCGGTCAATGCCCAGATGCTGGTCGATGCCCTTGCGGAAAAAGGGATCGAGCTTGATAAGACGGCTCTGGTTCTGGAAGAAGGCATCCGCACGCTTGGTGAGACGATTGTCGAAGTCAAGTTGCATGCGGAAGTCAAAGCCGATCTGAAGGTCATGGTCGTGAAAAAAGCCGACTGATCCGACCTGCGCGGAGTCCGGTTTCCCGGTGCTCTCGAGTTCTACAAAAAAGCTGCGTTTTGTTGCGCAGCTTTTTTTTTGGCTTACATTACTGGAACGAGATTACTGTTGCAATTACGGCAAAAAAATATGGAAGAAGAAATATGAATGCAGACGGCAAGACAAGCGAAAAGGTGGCTTTACTCAATCTGGATCGTCCCAAACCACATAATGAGGATGCTGAAAAGGCTGTCCTCGGCGCGATGATGCTCGAACCTACGGCGGCGGCGGTAGCTATCTCGGCATTGCACTTTGATGGGGCTTTTTACCGTCCGGCGCATCAGATGATTTTCACTGCCATGACGGAACTGTGCTCTGGCAAGGGGGATGCCGGCCTGGATGTTGTGGTCTTGACAGATCATCTGCAGAAGAGTGCCCGTTTGGAGGAAGTTGGCGGCCCCAGTTATCTGGCCATGCTGTCAGACTGCGTGCCTACGGCGGCCAATATCGAGTATTATGTCGATATTGTCAAGCAGAATGCAATTTTGCGCCGCATCATCAGCAATTGTTCGGAAGCGATCATAAAGTGTTATGATGCGGATGACAATGTGAAGGAATTGCTGGATCAGATTGAAACGAAGATTTTTGAAATTGCGCAGATGAATGAGACCAAGGATTTGCAGCTGATCCAGGATTTGATCGTCGATGCGGTCGAGCATCTGAACAAGTTGTTTAGTGGTGACGATGAAGTAATGGGACTGAAGACCGGCTTCAACCAGCTGGATCGCGCGATTACCGGGCTGCGTCCCGGCGAACTGTTTGTGCTTGCAGCGCGGCCTTCGATCGGCAAAACCGCTTTGGCATTGAATATTGCCGCCAATATTGCTTTAGGAGCTTCTTCGGTTCCGGTGGGGATTTTCAGCCTTGAGATGCCTGCTCAGCAGCTTGTGCAGCGTCTGATTTGCAGTGAAGCCAAAGTGAATGCCAGCCGTTTTATCAACAAGGTGCCTCCCCGTTGGGTGATTAATAATATCAAGGAGGCAGCCACTCGCTTGAGAAACTCCAAGATAGTCATCGATGATACTGGCGCCATTGATATCCTGGAATTGCGAGCCAAGGCCAGGCGCATGAAAAGCCACGAAAATGTCGGCGTCATCTTTATCGATTATCTGCAACTTATCAATACCGAGGCGGGAAGAAATGCCACCAGGGAAAACGAAGTCTCCAAAATTTCAGGATCGTTGAAGGCGCTGGCCAAGGAACTGAATATTCCGATTGTCGTTCTGGCGCAGTTGAACCGTCAGGCCGAACAGGGCGAAAAACCGAAATTGAGCAACTTGCGGGAGTCCGGCGCCATCGAGCAGGATGCCGACGTGGTGACCCTGTTGCATCGTGAGCGCGACAGACAATATGCCCAGGGCGAAGACAACGATGTCGGCCTGGATGCCGAACTGATTATCGCCAAAAACCGCAATGGCGCAACCGGTGTCCAGCAACTCCTGTTTTTCCCGCAGTATACACGCTTCGAAAATAAGGCGGTTATGACCGATCAGGACATCGAGGAAATCCAGAGGGTGTGAGTTAGGGTGCGGGGTGCAGGGGGCAGGGTGCAGGGGGCAGGGTGCAGGGCTGTCTCTTATACACATCTGACGCTGCCGACGATG
>JAPXLT010000326.1:0-5134 GCA_033809415.1 Lentisphaeria bacterium | reverse complement strand
TGATTATTCGGACTGTCGTGGGGCGGGGGGGGGATGTCCTTGCCCTGTCCACACCGTCCACACCGTCCACACCGTCCACACCGTCCACACTGTCCACACTGTCCACCACGTCTGACCCGCACCACGCACCACGCACTACAGACGCATTACGTCCCTCGTCCATAAAAAAGGAAATATCGGCACATGTACTTGATTTCGTAGAAAGAAGATATATATATTTTATACAGTTTATACAGTGCGCAACTGTTTCAGAGTCCTGTTTGCAAAGGCGTCGGACACTTCATCTCTGGATGCTCCGGTGCATCAGGGTTCTGGACTGTCACAAACACAAAGGATAATGCCGTATGATTTGTAAAAACACCATTGCAGAAGCCATGTATCAGGCCATGAAACTGGCCGCCACGAAAATGCCGCCGGATGTCCGCGCCGCTCTCGCTCGAGCCCTTGCAGAAGAGACATCCGAAATGGCCCGGCAGCATCTGACGGTCAGCCTGCAGAATGCCGACAGCGCGGAACGCGGCCATGGTCTGGTCTGCGCCGACACCGGATTTCCGCTATTCTTTGTCCAAGCCGGTTCCCGAACGCAGATCGAAGGCGGCTTCGAAACCCTCTGGCAGGCTGCGGCAGAAGCCACCGCCCGTGCAACCGCAGACTGCTTCCTGCGACCGACGATGGTTGATCCGATCAAACGCAGCAATCCCGGTAACAACCTGGGTTCGGGCATGCCAAAAATCGAACTGTGCTTTTCCGGAAGCGGTTCTGATCTGGAAATCATCGCCGCGCCAAAAGGCGGCGGCTCGGAAATCTTCGGGACTTTCTACCGCATGCTCTTTCCCTCGGATGGGCTGCCTGGCATCAAGAAATTTTTCATCGAGTCGGTACGCGAATCCTGTTATGCCGGCAAGATTTGTCCGCCGGCAATCATCGGCATCGGCATCGGTGGCACTGCTGATCTGTGCATGAATCTGGCAAAAAAGGCAGCGGTATTGCGCCCTGTAGGCAAGCCAAACTGCGATCCTGAAATTGCCGCACTCGAGAAGGAATTGTATGATGCCGCCCGCCAGCTGGGTGTTGGTCCGATGGGCGCACGCGGCATCAATGCGGTAATGGCAGTGAACATCGAGACAGCGGTCACCCATACGGCAGCACTACCAGTTGCCTTCAATGCCCAATGCCTTGTTGGACGACGTTGGAAAGCAACTATTTCCGATGATCAGCAAGTGAACTTTACGGGAGGACTCGCATGAAAAATCTGCAATTGCCAATATCAGAAGAAGTCGCCCGCAGTCTGAAGCTGGGCGAAATCGTAACCGTCAGCGGCCTGCTGTTCACCGGGCGCAGCCGCTTTCACATCCGAGCCATCGAGGACAACATTTTCCCTCCACTGGATTATCAGAAGATCAACTGTTTTTTCCATGTTGGACCAGTAATGTCCTGCGACGACGGGCAATGGGAGGTCGTCAGCTGCGAGCCGACTTCGAGTATCCGCTTCGAACGCTATGGCGCAGACGTCATCCGAAAATTCAAGTTGCGCACCCTGATCGGCAAAACCACCATGGGACAACGCAGCGCGGAGGCTCTTCGGGATGTCGGCGGCATCTATCTGTCCAAAATTGGTCTCAGCGGAAATGCGTTGCGCGATCAGGTAAAAAAAATCCATGCGGTATATTTTCTCGAGGAACTGGGCAAAACGGAGGCGACTTGGATTTACGCAGTGGAAGAATTCGGTCCATTCTTCGTGGCCATCGATGCTAATGGCAACAATTACTTCAGCGAACTGGATCAGGAAGTCGCCAGCGCCCTGCCGGAAATTGAAAAGAAGCTCGGCATCCCGGCCGACTACCAATTCACCAATGTCAACGCAGAGGCCTGATCATGAAATCTGAAATCCACTATCTTTCCCTCTGCGGCCTGCTCGGTTATGGATATGCCCCAGAAAGCCTGGCCAGAGCCTTGCAGGAGCCGCTTGATTTCATCGGCGTCGATGGAGGTTCCACCGATCCTGGTCCCTACTATCTCGGCAGCGGCAAGGGCTTTGTCAAACGCCTGCAAATCAAGCGTGATCTCAGCCTAGTGCTGAAGACGGCAATCGAACGGAAAATCGTCCTGATTATCGGCAGCGCCGGAGGTTCCGGTGCACGACCGCACGTTGAAAGCACGCTGGACATCCTGCGGGAAATCGCAGCAGAACAGAAATTGCGCTTCCAGGTGGCCGTCATTTATTCGGACCTCGATACAGAACTACTGCAGAAGGCAGTTGCCGAAAACCGCCTCAGCCCCTGCGGCGGCGCACCGGAATTCCGGGCGGACGATCTTCCGCGTCTCTGCCATCCAGTTGCACAATTCGGAACGGAACCGATCATCGAAGCGCTGCAAAGCGGAGCAGATGTCATCGTCTCCGGACGCTGCTGCGACACTGCCGTTTTTTCTGCATATCCGATTCTGCATGGGTTTCCGGCTGGGCTGGCGTTGCATGCCGCCAAGATCGCCGAATGCGGTGCGCTCTGCGCCCGTCCGGTTGGTGCCAATGATTCCCTGCTGGTGACGCTTTATCCGGATTCTTTCATTGTCGAGCCGGCCAATCCGATCCGCAAATGCACGCCGGATTCGGTGGCGGCGCATTCGCTCTACGAGCAGCCTGATCCGGAATGTTTTTATGAACCCGAGGGCAAGATCGATCTCAGCCAGTCCGTCTTTACGGCTATCAGCGACCGTGCGGTCAAAGTCAGCGGAACGGTACTGATACCGGCAGAACGTCCTACCTTGAAGCTCGAGGGCGCAGTCCGCTGCGGTTTTCGTTCCCTGACCATTGCCGGCATCCGTGATCCGAGAGCCATTGCGGAACTGGACACGATTGAACAGGGCGTGCGGCAGGCAGTTGCCGGCAACCTGAAAGGCGTTCTGAGCGACGATCAATATACGCTGCGGTTTCTGCGTTATGGCGTGGATGGGGTCACCGGTTGCATCGAGGCACCGCCTATTCCCCTGCCCCGCGAAGTCGGTTTGCTGATCGAAGCGATTACGCCGACCCAGGAACTTGCCGATACGGTAATCAGCCTGGCTCGTTCGAGTGCACTGCATCAGGCCTTCCCAAATCGCAAAGCAACGGCTGGGAACCTCGCATTTCCGTTCTCGCCTTCCGATTTCCGGGGTGGCGAAGTCTTCGAATTCGCACTCTATCACCTGCTGGATACTTCCGGCATGCAGATGACTTTCAAGCCGGAACTGATTTCCATTGGAGGATGCTGATGAAACTCTATGACCTCGCCTTTGTCTGCCGCAGTAAAAATGCGGGTCCCTTCCAATTCACCATCGACCTGATGTTCCAGGATGCGGAAACCTGGCGGCGCGTACTGAATGCACCGCTATTCCGACCAGAAACCATCGCCGCCGCGTATCAGACCGATCCCGCACAAGTCAAAATCAAACCCTTCGAGCGCATCCTGACGATCAAGGTCGTCATCCCAAGAGCCTGCTCTTCCGGTGCACCGGAAGACCGCGATGTCTATGGCAGTCAGCAGCATTTCCCACTCGGAAACCTCGATATCGAATAAGCAAAAATGATTTTTTAACCACGAACCACACGAAAAAACACGAAAATTTTTATGCTTGATCTGAAAAACCAAATCCGCTCGATGATTGACGCCAACCGGGCACGCATTATTGCCATTGCCGAGCAGATTCTGCATCATCCCGAACTTGGCTATCGCGAGTTTCAGGCGTCCAAACTGATGCGCGATCTATTTGTCGAACTCGGATTGCCAGTGCAAGAAAACCTGGCCATTACCGGCTGCCGTGCGGTGTTGGACAGCGGGCGTCCGGGACCAACGGTTGCCTTGCTCGGTGAATTTGATGCGCTGCCAGTGCCGTCGCACCCACTGGCGGATCCGACCACCGGTGCAGCACATGCTTGTGGTCATCATGCACAGAGTGCCGCGCTCGCTGGCGCCGCCATCGCACTGACTGCAAGCAAAGCCATCGAAAAGCTTTCCGGAAAAATTGTCTTCATCGCCTGCCCCGCCGAGGAATTCCAGGGGCTGGATTTCTGCCGCAAAATGATTGCTGAAAAAAAACTGGTATATTGCGGCGGCAAGGCGGAATTGATCCGGTTAGGGGTCTTTGATGATGTCGATATCGCCATGCTGATCCATGCAGGCTGCGACCATTTTTCACCGGCCAGCTTCAATGGCTTCGTGATGAAAAAAATTGTTTTTACCGGCAAAGCATCGCATGCCGGTTTGAAGCCACAACTGGGAATCAATGCCTTGAGCATGGCTCGACAGGCTTTGAGTTTGATTGATGCCCAACGTGACACATTTGATGATCAAGACTCCGTTCGCATTCATGGCATTATCAGCCATGGCGGTGCTGCGGTCAATGTCGTTCCTGATCGGGTCGAGTTGGAGTTGCAGATTCGCGCCAAAACCCCTGCTGCCATCCAGGATGCCGCCGGGAAAGTCGAGCGCTGCCTGCAGGCTGCGGCCATGGCCTTTGCCGGTGCCGTTCAAGTTGAAACGCTGTCCGGTTATATGCCTTTCAAAAGCTGCCCGGAACTGGAACAGCTGCACGCAGCCAACCTCAAAAGCATCGCTCCGGAAGTAACCTTTTCTACCGGAATTCATCGCGGCTCCTCGACAGATATGGGTGATGTCAGCATGATCATCCCATCACTGCATGCTTACAATGGCGGCTTTACCGGAACCCCACACAGCACGGATTTCATGGTCACGGACCCGGACAAGGCATATATCCAGTCCGCGGCACTGCTGGCTCTGAATGCTGTCGATCTCCTCTTTGGCGATGCCGCCACCGGCAAACGCATAGCCGCCCAGCCAACCACATTGAGCCGCGAAAAATATCGCAAATTAATGTTAGAAACATCACACCCAGCCGAATGGGATTACAGAAAAAAATAATGTTGAGTGATCCCGGCTTTTTAACAACGAAAAAACGTAATGCATCTGTAGTGCGTGGTGCGTGGTGCGTGATGCGGGTCAGACATGGTGGACGGTGTGGACGATGTGGACGATGTGGACAGTGTGGACAGTGTGGACAGTGTGGACGGTGTGGACGGTGTGGACGAGACAAGGTCATCCTCCCCGCACCCCTGCACCCTGCACCCTGCACCCTGCAC
>JAPXLT010000325.1:4742-5185 GCA_033809415.1 Lentisphaeria bacterium | reverse complement strand
GCTTTCTCTGGCTCTGATCCTGGCCATGGCTTTCGCTTTTTCATCGCGCTCGAACCGCATGATCGCCAAGGTCAATGCCGATATGATCAAGGCAAAATTGCTTGCGCAATCCGGCCTGACACGCCTGATGGCGGCGATGTATTACGATACCAACGCGACTCCAGGCTTTTATATCGCCAGAAAAACCAACAATCTGCCCTTTACCGGAACGATTACGGACAGTGGTAGTGGTGCCACCGTCCGTTTTCTGTCCATGGGTGCCGATACTTCTGCCGTGGGAGAAAACAATGGTCTGTTCGACACCCTCAAAAAACATTGTAAATATGTTGACAACTTGCCAGCTTTTACCCCCGAACCCATCGGATTTCAGACGATCACCAGCGATGGAAAAATCATCGGGCGCGTCGGCTTCGTTGTGCTCGAGGAAAGCGGAAAAATCGACC
>JAPXLT010000325.1:0-4732 GCA_033809415.1 Lentisphaeria bacterium | reverse complement strand
TCAGGCATTGAATCTTCGGACAGAAGCAAAAAACATCCCGTTTGTCCAAGCAGGTGCCAGGCGAATTTATTCTGGCACCGATTCTTTCAATGCCACCAACGATTTTTACTACAATATCCCGTGGGATTATCAGCCTGCAACAACACAAGTTACTGAAACCAATACCCTGCGCATGGGACTGCACATGCAGGAAACCCGGGTAGCAACCCCATATTTATCTGCCTTGCCAGCAACATCTGCCACAACCAGAAAAGCACAATGGATGTCTTATGAGCACCTGCTCAACAGCATTCTATACGCTGCACCGAATAAGACGACTTTTAATGCTGATATCCTGCGCTATACTTTCTTCAGCGGTGAAGAGCCGGAAGCATACTATGATAGTTCGCTTCCGGATACCAATTTTCAAAGGGAGCGCCAGCGCTTCGATATCACCGGCTACGAATGGCGACCAAGCACCTCGGGCGCCTATTACGCCACAGTCGGCGATACTCGCCCGAACCCTGCCACATCCGGCTGGCAGCATCCTTCAGAAACAGGCACTGCCAACGCCTCAATTTACGCCAGAAGACTTGCCGATGCCCTGCGGAACGCCTCCCAGCCGTTCTGGGATACAACTGTCGATCCCCCTGAACCGGCGGCAGTCAATCGCATCAGCGGGACGACGATACCTGCCAACTTCGGCGGCATTCCCTGGCTGAACACTTTGCAACCAGCCGCTGTCCGTCCCCAGGTAGCCGCCAACCTCGTCGATTACTGTGACGGTGATTCTTGGGCGACAATCCCGGATACCGTGACTTGGACAAGCATCACGGAACCGGAATACTGCGGCAACGAAAAAGTCCCATATTTCAATGAAGTGGCACTGACAGTAGTTGCGGAAAAAGCGATACCTGTTCCTCCCACAATCACTAATTACACGTTCCGACTTCGGATAATACCTAGGGTGGAACTGGTGAATATTTTTGGTCCGCCGGGTCCGACTGGTTCTCTGCACAGCGGAGCTTTTCGAGTCCGTATCATCGGTACCTATCAGCTGACCGACGGCATGGGAACAATAATACATGAGGATTCTTTGAACCAAATCTTCTCTTTCCCCAATAAGGATGACGTCAAGTCCTATTCCTATGATGTGACCGCAGTCAATCCAACTGATCCGTTGACCATTGTGTACGAAGAGACGAGACCAGATGATATTTCCGGCGCAACGTTTACTCTCCATATCACTCAAGTCATCATGATCTCCGGAACGGAGGACGATAATGACCAGATCAAGGATTATGGTTTCTGGGCAGGTGATGTAACGACCAGCATCGTGCCGACAACGACACCGTACTCAACACAATATGCCTCTCTGGAAGTCGCAGACCCGCGTCTCAATCACCGTAGTGACAGTTGGCAATGGTATGGCAGCGGCACGGTATTCTCAACCGCCCCCACTCCGCCGCATAATACCATTTTCACAAACAACTCAAATTTTGATCCCCATAATGATGGCACAAATCCAAATAAGGACATTGAAGCCATCACCGGCATTAGCTTAGGCAACTCCTTTTCCACGGCTTTTATCCGCAATGCACCGATGGAGAGTCTCTGGGAACTCGGTGCCATTCATCGGGGTGCCCCCTGGCAGACCTTGAATCTGCGAAGCTTCGGTACAACTGGAGATTATGCCGACGGCGACGCGATGATCCTCGATCAGGTCAAGATCGGCCCGGTGAAATTCAGCCGCGGGAAATACAACCCTAATGCCAACAATCCGGCAGTCTGCAACGAATTGCTATCCGGGATCCATCAGACAGACCCATACGATGCGCCGACTTGGAATCCTACCGCCCCAACGCTCCCGGGCACTATTCCCTGGGGGCCTGTCAGCGAATTCCGCGGGCAGATCGCAAATACCCTTGCCGAATGGGGAGGAAATACGGATCGAGCCGTCGAAGCCTGGATCGGGCGCACTGCGAACCTGCTGAGCACCCGGAATGACTGCTATACGATCATTGTCCTCGCCCAGGCGATGCAGGAATTGCCAGGGGTTGATGCAACAAACTACGATGCTGTCAAAGACAGTGTAATCAATTCGACGGTTTATACGCGCGCTGCAACAGCAGGGCCGCCGCCAACTTCGGCAACCACCCACTACTGCAGCATCTTGTCCACGCAGGTTTTGATGGCGCATGTGGTACGTGATGCCTGGCGCAATACCTATCAGATTGTACAGCAGCGTTATCTGGAGTAATTAACGATGAAAAAGAATCTTCTTTTAATACTGTTGCTTCTGTGCAGCCTGTCGGGTTTTGGGCAGGATGCCGAGAAAGTGCTGGACAAGCTGAACAGAGGTCAGAAAAAACATTTTCTGATTTTCCGGCAGATCCAGCTGGCAACAGCGACCGGCAAGACCGATCATGAGAAAGTTTTCGAGGCCTATATTTCTGTGATTGCGGAATCCTGCAAAGTCAGTCAGCCGCAATATCAGAAGATGGCTGCAAATTTGCAGGAGCGGTCGGACAAGGCACTGATGGATGGCAAGAAAGAACTCGCCGAACGGGTTGGCAAAGTCGCAAGGGTTTATGCTGAAATGAGCCGGATACAACTGGATATCATCAAGGCCTATGACGAGAAAAATACGCATACAACGCAACAGTCTTTGACGCAGATGCAGATTCTGGAAACGGAAATGAACAACAACCGCTTGAAGACCCTTGATCGTGACTGGCTCTTCCCCGCTGAGGCAGAAAAACTCCTGCTGGCCATGGCCAGCAAAAAAAAGTGAATAAACACAGGTTTCGAGCATGAGAACATACCATCAACGTCAATTCTTCACTCTTCTCGAGGTGCTCTCGGTCATCGGGATCATTGCGATTGTCGCCGGGATCGTCCTGGGCGGCATGAGTTATGCCGGGCGGCGGGCCGACCAGGCGAAAACGATCTCCCTGATGACTCAACTCGAAATGGCTCTCGATGCCTTCAAGCAGGACCGGGGATATTATCCGCCAGTAGCAACAGCGGCCTCTGTCAAATTTCTTACGGACGGCAGTGAGTTAAAGCTACAGCTGCAGCTTCCTCCCCCTGGAGCTACTACCACGCAATACACTTTTGTGCACAGTTCCACGCAACGTCCTTATCTGGAGATTGGCTGGGTTACAGATGTTGCCAAATCTTACGACGACGCTTGGGGCAATGCATTTCAGTATTGCTGTCCAGGAACGAATAACACCAGTTCCTATGACCTTTGGTCACTAGGGGCCGATGGCGCACCTGGTGATAAAAAAGTTAGTGGCGATGTTCCCGGTAATGGGGACGACATTTGCAACTGGAAGCGGAATTGACAGGGAGTGTTGCCCACAACCCATTTTTGTCCACGGAAAGCACGGAAAACGCGGAAAAATTTTTCTAGGGCTGTTCATTTTCTTTTTCAATCAAATCACCATAGAGAAGGGAATTCATTATGTACTCGAGAAAATTTACACTTGTGGAACTGCTGATCGTTATCGGCATCATCGCCATCCTTGCCGGCATCCTATTGCCGGTTCTCAGCGGTGCCGCCAAACGCGCTGATATGACCAAGGCAAAATCCGAAATCACCACCCTCATCAATGCCATCAAACAATTCGAAAGTACATACGGACACCTGCCGCTGCCAACCATACCAGCCGGTTATGATGCAACCAGGAATTTAACGGTTAACCAGTACAAGGACCTAATTCTCATGCTACAGGCCGAACCATATCCTACCACCACAAATTATAATTATACATCGTATAGTTCAGCCAATCCCAATACCCGAAAGACCCGTTTCCTGGATGTAGTGGGAAATACGCCGGGACAATTCCAGGATCCATGGGGCAATAACTACTTGATCTATATGGATCATGATTATGACGGCAAAATAAATGCTACTGCCATTGTTGCAGATGACAAGATAGAAAATGGCAGTACTGGTGGCAGTACTCCTTCATTGAAACATTTTACTGGCGATCTGTATTATAGTATCATCATTTGGTCCAAGGGAGCTGATAAAACCGGCAAGTCGATCAACGCTGTTCGCAACGACAATGTCTACTCGTTCCCGGTTGCCTGGGATAAAAATAATAATCGCTACAACATCACGCAATAAGGAAAGTGAGGCACATACGATGAAAAAACAATTTTTTACACTTGTGGAACTGCTGGTGGTCATCGGAGTCATTGCCATTCTGGCCGGGCTGCTGTTGCCCGTATTGAACAAATCGCGTGACAAGGCCATTCAGACTGAATGCGCCGGAAATCTGAAACAGCTCGCTGCCGCTGAAGTGGCCTACGCTGCCGACAGCAGTAACCAATTCGCTTCCTCGTTCCATAAGGTCACTATTAGCTCAAGTACAAGTACCAATTCCTATTGGGTCAACGACCTTTATCCTTACATCAAAGAACCTAAAATTTTCACCTGTGGTGCCGATCAAAACGAAGATAAGAAAGACGATTTTGCACAAACTATTACGGACGTCGGCAAATTCTGCGTCAGCTATCTGGCCAACGGCGGCGTATTGTCGGGCAAAAAACGTTATGCTTGTGAGGCGCCGTCACGCACTGTGACCCTTGGTCCCCGTGAACATGAAAAAACCAATAGTACTACTGACTTGAAAAATAAAAATCCCGAAACCGCTCTTAATTCGCCATTGGGATACACGTATTCTGGTTCCGGCACTTTTGAAACCAAATACTTTGACATCGAGTTCACGGGCAATAAGAA
>JAPXLT010000324.1:509-5194 GCA_033809415.1 Lentisphaeria bacterium | reverse complement strand
GGTGCGGGGTGCGGGGTGCGGGGTGCGGGGGACAGATTCCTTTCTTGTCCATTCCGTCCATTCTTGTCCATTCAGCAGTCCATTCTTGTCCATTCCGTCCATTCTTGTCCATTCTTGTCCCTGTCTCTAGTCCATTAAAACAAGGAGAATTCTTATGCACATGGCAGATGCTCTGATCTCTCCCCAGGTCGGGGGTACAATGTGGGTCGCATCGATAGCGCTGGCGGCTTACTCGGCACACCAGATCAAACCCGAGGTAGCTGAACGCAAAGTCCCGCTTATGGGAGTGCTAGGCGCGTTCGTCTTCGCGGCTCAGATGATCAATGTCACCATCCCTGCAACTGGATCGAGCGGGCACTTGGGCGGAGGCATGATTCTATCAATCCTTCTCGGACCTCATGCGGCTTTCCTGGTCATGTTCTCGATCCTGGCAGTCCAGGCGCTGTTCTTTGCGGACGGCGGGTTGCTGGCGCTGGGCTGTAACGTCTTCAATTTAGGTTTCTGGCCATGCTTCGTGATCTATCCCCTGGTGTTCAAGAAGATGGTGGGAAAGGAGCCAACCCACGGACGGCTCCTGACAGGATCGATTGTCTCCGGAATACTCAGCCTGCAACTCGGCGCTTTCTGTGTGGTTCTGCAGACACTCATGTCCGGCATCTCGGAGTTGCCTTTCGGCACGTTCGTGCTGCTGATGCAACCCATCCACCTTGCGATTGGCATCGTCGAGGGCATAGTGACCGCCGCACTGGTGTCTTTCGTCTGGCGCACACGACCGGAGTTGCTCGAACTGTCGTCAGACTGCAAACTCGAACCCACCATGTCACTGAAGCCGGTACTGACGGTGCTCGCCATAGTTGCCTTGATTACAGCTGCGCTGTTGTCCTGGTTTGCCTCGACGCACCCGGACGGCCTCGAATGGGCGATGTTCCGAATCACCGGCAAAGAGGAACTGGCAGCGCCAGACGATGGCATACACGCAACACTGGCAGGATTCCAGGAAAAGACGGCATTCATGCCTGATTATGACTTTGCAGAAACGCCAACACCCCAGGAGACTGATACCGAACAATCGGCGGAGGAAGCTGAGTCGTGGCCGGCGGTCAGCGTCGGCACCTCGGTAGCCGGCGTGGTGGGTGGGGGCATAGTGCTGATCCTGGCAGTCCTCATTGGTATGTCGTTGCAACTGATTCAGCGCCGACGGAGCACTGTCACACCATGACGCGGATCGATGCGGCCATCGGCAATGTCGATGCGTTGGACCGCCTCGCGACCGGGGATTCACCGATCCACCGACTCGATCCTCGCGCCAAGCTTATTGTAACGGCGCTGTTCTTGCTGACTGTCGTTTCGTATCGGAAGTACGACGTCGTCGAACTGACACCGTTATTCCTTTACCTGACCGTGCTTCTGGCTCTGGGACGTGTACCTGTGCGGGTGATTGCCCGCTATCTGCTGCTGGCATGCCCGTTTGCAGTGCTGGTTGGGGGATTCAATCCGCTATTCGACCGGCAAATCATCGCACATATAGGGCCACTGGCCGTAACCGGCGGATGGGTCTCGTTCATCTCCATCCTGATCCGGCTCGTCCTCACCGTCAGTGCCGTCTTGCTGCTGCTTGCCTGCACTGGATATGTGGGCGTATGTGCGGCGTTGGGCAAGCTTGGCGCACCGCGCCTGCTGACCATGCAATTCATGATGCTGTACCGGTTCATCTTCATCCTGACTGATGAAGCCTCGCGAATGATACGAGCGCACAGCCTGCGCTCCCCCAATGGACGTGGCATCCCGCTGCGCGTCTGGGGCTCACTTGCAGGCAATCTTCTGTTGCGCGCCTATGACCGCGGCACACGCGTGCATACAGCCATGCTGGCACGCGGATTCGACGGAACCTTCCGCCCCCTTCAAGCGTTTCACTGGGCGACAGCGGACACCCTCTTCGTAGTCGGCAGCTTAGCGTTCCTGATTCTGGTACGTTACGGTCAATTGGCAACCCGTGTGGGCCAGTGGACATTGGAGCTGATCGCATGAGCCATCATATCATCGAGGTCAAGGAACTTGAGTACCGCTATGCTGATGGCACGGAAGCTCTGAGGGGTGTCTCGTTCCGCATCGAGCATGGTGAATCTGTCGGTATAGTTGGCGAAAATGGCGCCGGCAAGAGCACGTTGCTGCTCCATCTCAACGGTTGCCTGCTGGGCACCAAGGGAACAGTACGAATCGGCGATGTGCCGGTTCTGCGCGACACCCTGAAACAGATTCGTCGGAGCGTGGGCACCGTCTTCCAAGACCCCAATGACCAGCTCTTCATGCCTACGGTAGGAGAGGACGTGGCCTTCGGACCATTGAACATGCACCTACCCCCGGAAGATGTTGAAAAACGAGTGCACGAGGCACTCGATGCCGTCAACGCCCTGCACCTCCGCTCCCGCCCTCCACATCGGCTGTCAGGCGGCGAGAAGCGCGCCGCCGCCATTGCGACCGCCCTCTCGATGTCCCCGGATATTCTGGTGCTGGACGAGCCGAGTGCCGGCCTTGATCCCCAGGCGCGTCGTCGGCTGATTCACCTCCTTGGCGGCTTCAAACATACGAAAATTGTCGCCTCACATGATCTCGATATGATCCTCGCCCTCTGCCCGCGAACGATCATTATGCACCAGGGCAGCATCGTCGCGGATGGGCCAACTGCCACCCTGTTGACAGACCGCGACCTGCTTGTCAAGAGTGGGCTTGATCTCCCCTTGGGAATCCAAGGCTGCCCGATCTGCGGCACCAGCCCATTTAAAAAGTAGCGCAACCGTCCCGGTTGTGATTATTCTGACTGTCGTGAGTGCGGGGATGCTCTTGTCCTGTCCACACTGTCCACCACGTCTGACCCGCACCACGCACTACGCACACCGCACTACGGAAGACTGACGCTTACACGGCTATTCAGTTAATAATCACGTGGATGCTCTCAATTGAGTTGACATCTTTTCTTATTCCTTTATCTTATGAAAAGCCATTTTTTCGCCTTATTGTTTCAGGATACCCACGATGCCCCGAAAACTATCGATATGCCATGTCATCACCCGAATGATCATCGGTGGTGCCCAGGAAAACACTCTGTATACCATTCAAGGACACCTTGAAAAAGGTCACGATGTCACTTTGATAACCGGTGGCAGCCCAGGGCCGGAAGGGAATCTGCTGCAAAACAGTTGCCCGCCAGGCATGAAACTGCTGGAAATCCCGGAATTGATCCGGGCCATAAACCCGGTCAAAGACTTCCTTGCCTATCGGAAACTGGTAAAGATTTTCCGGGAGCAGCGCTTTGATGTCGTGCACACGCATGCTTCGAAGGCAGGCATCCTTGGGCGCTTTGCCGCCGACAAAGCCGAGATTCCCTTCATCGTTCATACGGTGCACGGGCAGGCTTTTCATCCCTATCAGGCCGCCTGGAAGAACTGGCTGTATATCACGCTGGAAAAAATGGCTGCAAGGCGTTGTCACAAGATTTATGCGGTTGCCCAGGCAATGATCGACCAGGCAGTCAAAGCCGGAGTTGCTCCGCGCAAGAAGTATATGGTAGTCTACAGCGGAATGGACTTGCAAGCCTTTATGAATTGCAAGCCAGACCCGGAATTGCGCCAAAAGCTCGGAATCCCGGAAAACGCCCCGGTCGTTGGCAAAATCGCCCGGATTTTTGAATTAAAAGGATACGAAACCCTAGTCGATGCCGCGCCTGCGATTATCGAGGCGGTTCCGGATGTGCGTTTTCTGCTGGTTGGTGACGGTATCTTGCGCCCAGCCATCGAACAGCGCATCGCCAACCTGGGACTGCAACAGCATTTTGTCTTTGCCGGCCTGGTGCCTCCGCAGGAAGTCTGCCAGTACACCGCTTTGATGGACCTTCTGGCGCATCTTTCACTCCGTGAAGGATTGCCACGGACTGCCGTGCAGGCATTGGCCAGCTCGATACCGGTCGTGGCCTATCCCCTGGATGGCACACCGGAAGTCGTTTTAGATGAAATCACCGGTTACCTCTGCGAACCGGAAAATACCAGCGAGGTCGCTGAAAAAATCATCACGCTTCTGAAAAACCCCACTCTGCGAAAGAAAATGGGACAAAATGGACAACAATTAGTGCGAAAACTCTTTGACTGGCACCTGATGGCCGATATCCTCGAACAGGAATACCTCGAGGGCTTGCGGATGCGGGAGGCCTCCGGGGAAAAAGCGTAGGAATTTGTGAGAATCATTAAAAGGAGATATGCAGATGCATGACTGGGCAATAAAGCTGTTGGCAGTTCAGGAACTTGATATCAGATTGGCAAAAATCGCGGAACAAATGGCTCTGGTTCCTGCCAAACAGGCTGAAGCAGACCAGCTTTTTAAAGCAGAAAGCCAAGCTTTCGAACAAGCAAAACAGTGCTTGAAGGAAAGCGAAGTGGCTGCCAAAACGCTGGAAAACGAAATAGCGGTGGAACAGGAAAAAAAGCGCAATTTTCAGTCCAAGACGATCCTGATCAAAAATAATGAGGAATATCGTGCAGCCCTGTTGCATATCGAGATGTGCGACCAGGTGATTAAAAACCTGGAAGACCAGCAACTCGAAAAAATGTTCGAAATTGATACTCTCAAGCAAGATGTGGCTGACCGGCAACAAGAAGTCGAGCAGGCGAAAAAACGGACGCAGGGAATCAAGG
>JAPXLT010000324.1:0-499 GCA_033809415.1 Lentisphaeria bacterium | reverse complement strand
ATACCCACCTGCGCTCAGGACGAAACTACAATCCAACACAGCCATGCCTCGTGCCAATCATGGACGGCGCCTGCGGAAGATGCCGCATGCGAATGACCGCACAAATCTGCCAAGACACAATCAATGGAAAAAACGTCGCCTGCCCAAGCTGTGCAGCAATGCTCTACGCAGAATGACTAATTGCAAAAGCAAGTCGGACAGGTCGGACAGGTCGGACAGGTCAGACAAGTGAGAGTCAATAGAAATCACAACCGGGACGGTTGCGCCACTTTTTAAACCGCATACTATTCCATCCGTCTGAGCAGCAACCCTATAAATTCCGCGCTTTCCGTACTTTCCGTGAATAAAAAAAATAGGTTGTAGTCGTGATGCCATGCCGGCGAGCCGCCGGCGCTCGTGCGCCAGTGGGCGCAAACATATCGAGGGATGAAAGTTCCCTCCAAATCGACCTTTCAGGTTTGTACCCGACCGTAACTGCGTCGCCGCGAGGCGGGGTGGG
>JAPXLT010000323.1:0-5224 GCA_033809415.1 Lentisphaeria bacterium | reverse complement strand
AAAGTCCACAAAGTCCACAAAGTCCACAAAGTCCACAAAGTCCACTTCCACGCACAACAGCACGCAGCATCACAACCGGGACGGTTGCGCCACTTTTTAAACCTGCCCCCTGCCCCTGCCCCCTGCCCCCTGCCCCCCCGCACCCTGCACCCTTATTTTTCCCAGGCGGTATTACCGAGGAATCCATGGCTATAGAAGACTGGTTTAAAGCCTTTTTCCGTCACCAGTCTTGCGGCCAAGTCGATACGTTCGAGGTGATCCGGCAGATAATTGAAGTAGTAGGGAAAAGAATATTGTTCATGGGATGCGAGATTGACGGTGTCTGCGGTATATTCGGCGGTCAACGATGAATTCAGAATCTCGTTGATTTCCGTTTGGCTGACCAAGTTACAGCAAAGATTATTCTTTTCCCAGCAAAGTCCATGGTTGAAATCAAAGAGACGCCGTTTAGCCAACAGCCAGGTAGCTGTATCCGCATCCTGGTAATACCCGACATCACAGACCGATTCTTTGGTGTCATGTTCACCGACATAAGTTTTGGAATCCATGAATGACCCCGACAACACGCGGCAGCCACGATCAGTCAGAACAGAAAAATGATCTGGATGAACCATTCCCCAATGAATCACCACAGGCTCGATGAAAGATTCTTCGCCTGCAAAGCGAACGATTTCTGAATGCAGCAAGTCATAGTCATGGGCAAGTTTTTCAGCAGTTGCATGCTGATAAGGGCGGTCGGGAAATTCCGAGTATGCATGGAAAGACATTTTCAGCCAGTCGGAGTTTTCCTGAAATTCCCCTTTGTAATTGTCGGGGAAATCTTTCAGACTGAAATCATCGTGGTCATTATGGTAGAACAGATTTAGAGTAAATTTCGTTCCATACCGGCGGTGAGTCTCCCGGAGCGCCTTCAGGTAAAAATGATCAAAGAGCGTGGCAGGTTTCTGCCGTGCGACATCCGTCAGAAAGAAGATGTTATCATCAATAAAAAAGTTGTATCTGGGATAGGATTTTTTGTCCCAGACCACTTGGATTTTTCGCTGCATTTCGCCAAATTTATCATTTGCCGTAACAACGATTTCATTGAATTGCGCGGTCAGCAGGACGGGTGCCTTGAAGTTGCGTCCGCAACGCGTGGCAGGTTTCCCATTCACTTTCACTTGAGCCATCGAGGGCGCCAGCCCTTCAAGGATCACCTCGAGTCCGGCGGAAGTTTCATATCCGTCATGATGGTTGAGCACGGCACCGTGTCGAAGATTCGTCAATTCCAGCATAGCAATCCTCCTTCATCATCCGCGAAATCATGTTTTTTCTGAAAATAAAAAACCGGCAGAAAATTCTTCTGCCGGTTTTTCAGCACAAGCGCTTACTCTTCGGAAGCGGCCGCTTCACCAGGGAGGTCTTCGCCCACCAGGAAACGCACAAACCGCTTGACTTTGATTTGTGGCGCAACTTTAGCCAGCGTTGACTTTTCGTCATCAATCCAAGGCTGCTCCATCAGGCAGATTTCTTTGAAAATCTTATTCATTTTACCTTTTAAAATCCCTTCCAGCATAGCGGCCGGCTTCCCTTGCAGTTCCGGCTGCGCAGCAGCGATTTCTCTCTCCTTGGCGATGAATTCTGCAGGCACATCGGCGGACGAAACATACGTTGGGTTGCTGGCACAGACATGCAGGCAGATGCTGTTTAAGAGTTCGGGGGTGCAGTCTCCACTGACTTCAACCATGGTGCCATAGGGGACGCCGGTGTGAAGATAAGTGCCAATCACGCCGTCCGTCGTCCAGCGCAAAGCGCGGCGAACATGCATATTTTCACCAAGTTTGCCAATCAGAGCTTTCAAGTCTTCGGAGACTAGTTCAGCCAGCTTGCAGGAAATATCGCCGTCTTCATCAAACTGATTCAAGGCTTTGTCCGCAGTTGCTTCGGCAAATGCGATGAAATCGCTGGTTTTTGCCACGAAATCTGTTTCGCAGAGCACTTCGACCAGAACGGTAGCATTGCCTTTACTGGCCACAACAAATTTTCCCTGATTAGCGCTTCGCCCGGCCTTCTTCGCCGCTTTGGCGATGCCGGATTTGCGAAGATATTCGACACTGGCTTCCACGTCACCGCCGCAGGCAACCAGGGCCTTTTTACATTCCATCATACCCACGCCTGTTTTCTGGCGCAGTTCATTGACCATTTGAGCAGTAATTTTTGTCATAATTCTCTGTCCTGTTTTTCGTCAGTCTTTTTCCACTTCTTCTGCGGCATCTTCCTTGCCGACTGCGGCCTCCGAAAGGGCTTCATCTTTATCTGAACGCTTTTTGTTGGCGACAGCCAGACCTGCTTCGATTGCAGTGGCCAGGGCATCGACAATCACTTTGATTGAACGCAAAGCATCGTCATTGCCTGGGATCACGTAATCAATCAGATCAGGATTGCAGCAGGAATCAACGAGGGCAACCACCGGAATCCCCAGTTTGGAAGCTTCCTGCACAGCAATATGCTCCCGATCGACGTCAATCACGACCAGCGCAGCCGGCAACTTGTGCATGTTGACGATTCCGCCCAATGCGCTTTCGAGTTTTCCCATTTCACGGCGCAGTCCTGCCGCTTCTTTTTTCGGCAGTGCGTCCATGCTTCCATTGGCATCCTGTTCCCTGAGTTTTTTCAGGTAAGCAACCCGTTTGAGCACTACAGTCTGGTTAGTCAAGGTACCGCCCAGCCAGCGTTCACACATGAAAGGCATATTCAGGCGTTCTGCGGTTGTGCGAACGCATTCCTGAGCCTGGCGTTTTGCGCCAACGAAAAGGATCGTTCCGCCATTGGCCGCGGTTTCAGTAAGGAAATCGCAGGCTGCCGCGAGCTGGCGCATGGTTTTTCCGAGGTCGAAGATGGTGATGCCGCTGCGCGTGCCATAGATGTATGGTTTCATCTTGGGGTTCCAACGGCGGGTCTGGTGTCCGAAATGCACTCCGGCTTCCAGCAGGTCAGTAATCGTTGTTTTGGCCATGGCCTTCTATCCTTTCGTTTTCATGAAATGTTTTACCGGAGTTGGCGAAAAAAAGCCCCCTGCCACTCTTCGAAACATCACTTGGTTGATTTTTGGAAAGCCCCGTCCGGGAGCTGGACGAAACCTTCAAATGGTAGAAACGTTAAATATAATGATTGATTCTGGAAAAACAAGATCAATAGGAAAAAATACAAGACTGTAGGTGATAATGCGCCAGTAAAACTGGATGGTAGTTTTTTACAACTAAAAACACTAATGGACACTAAAAAATTTCATGGCAATCACGACACATTCTCGCAGACAAAGCCATTTCCATGAAATTTTTTCGTGCTACTATCCTCAAACTTCTTGTTTTTTCAGAAAGATTTTTCTGGAAAGAAATCTCCAAGTCATTGGCACACAGCCCTTTTAAGGTACCACCAATTCTTGTCTTTTTTCTCCGACTGATCCGACCGATCGGACCGATCGGACCGATCTACTTGATCCGTCCGATCCGTCCGATCCGACTGATCCGTCCGATTTGTTGTCCGTGTCCCGTCCGTGTAAAGTCCGTGTAAAGTCCGTGTGGGTTGCGGGCGATCAGTCCGCGCCAAGCCTTTTCGTGCCTTTTCGTTGTTCGAAAAGAATTTTTTGCCTATCCGGGTTCACTGACGCCTTACGCTGTAGTTACTTATTATTCAAACACGATCAGACATGGCCGATCTCCGCATGGGAATCGGCGGCTTCTTGGTTATTTTCCGGAATGAGCTCATCATCAAAATGAATCTGGTTTCCGGCTTTCTCCATTGCACGCTGAAGCGGTTCCACCGGCAAGGAATCCATTCCTTTTCCGGATTCAATTGCCTGAACGGCTGCAAAACCGGCTGCCTGTCCCGAAACAATCGCCGGGGGAATTACCCGCAGAACATCCCATGCATACCCTTCACCCGATACAGATCGCCCCGCTGTTATCAGATTCGGGAATCCTTCACGTACCAGAACTCCATAAGGTATTTCATAAAGATAATCGCGTCGGTCGAAATCACAGATTGCTCCGACCGAATCATCAAAGTGCCGATATGCATCTTCTTCCTTCAGGGTCACGTTGCCATCAATTCTCCGGGTCGTGCGGAATTGCGGCATAATCGGAATCGAAAGAATCTCACGTGATTTCAATGGTTCTTTCTTCAAATTCTCCAGCATGAGCCGCTGATTCCGGATAAGGTAATCGGAAACATCATCGCCAGTTGTTCCTTGATAGAGAGGAACATCATCCGGCTGATTATGGCCGTAAAGATTAATGAGTCCGCCATGTGCTCCGCCCGCATTCAGCCAGGCGAAATTTCCGGTTTCGGCAACTTTGCGGCAGGATTCGACTGTTGCGCCGAATCCGAAATAAGTGAAATAGTTTTTTCCCTGCACTGTGGGTACACCCGCACGGAACAGGAGATCGGCATCCCCGGTGGCATCAACATATGCCGAGGCCGTGCAGTATGACCGGCCGGATTTGTTCTGGATCAGAAGTCCTTCGCAGGTCCGCCCCTTCATGATGACATCGGTCACGATGGTGTCAAACAGAATCTGCACGCCGGAAGATATCAGCAGTTCCGTCAGGGCGATCGCGAAAATCCAAGGAGAAAAACGAGTGACATACCGGACATTGGTCGGCTCTGCAGGCTCACCATTTTTCCATTCAGGTGGAACCGTGTCATAACCGTAGCGAATCGACAATTTGAGAAATTCCTCGGCCAGTCCCGAAATAATCTGTTTTCCTCGTCCGTTGCACATGGGCACGAAAAAATTGATATGCCCGATGGTGGCAAGTCCTCCCAGAATGCAGTTCTTTTCGATGAGCAGGACTTTTTTGCCTGCACGTGCGACGGTCAGTGCCGATGCGGCTCCGGCAACGCCCCCTCCTGCAACGATAACATCATATTTATTGTAAAACGGAATTTTCTCTGTTCTTGTAATGAAGTTTTCCATGCTTCTATTCTTCCTTTTGTTTTGATAAACTGCACTGAATCCTCATTAGACCCCATCCAAAAAGGATTTTTTAACCACGAACCACACGAACAAACTTGGCGCGGACTGATCGCCCGCAACCCACACGGACTTTACACGGACGACAGATCAGTCGGATCAGTCGGATCGGACGGATCGGCACAATGCTTTGCGTCGTAGGCGCTTAACCATGCTTAACCCCAGGTTTTAACCTGGGGTGGGAAATCCCCCAAAGACAGTGCCTTGTAA
>JAPXLT010000322.1:3333-5244 GCA_033809415.1 Lentisphaeria bacterium | reverse complement strand
CCCTGAAGGGGCGCGACATACCAGCCCAGGGCAACGCCCTGGGTCAGGGATCACACCATCGGCAAAGCCCTGTAAGGGCGCGACATAATCCCTGTCCAAAATTCTTGTGTGTCAAGATCGGCTTTACGGAGTTGAGTCGTCTGTGTGGTTACAAGGCGTTAAGTTAAGAGTATTGGGGTGCGGGGTGCGGGGTGCAGGGGGCAGGTTTAAAAAGTGGCGCGACCGTCCCGGTTGCGATTTCCGTTTGCCCTTTCACGCCCGAATTGCTGCATAGTGCGTAGGGCGTCCGGCTTCCGTCCGACCCGTCCGACCCGTCCGACGGTCGGAAGCATCTTCAGAAAGCAGGAATAGTATGATCTCCGATCTTTATCTGAAAGACTTTGTTGACCGCAAGGCATTGGAAACTTTACAACTGCGGCGGATGAAGGATACGCTCGAACGGGTATATCAGAATGTGCCGTTTTATCGGCAGGCTTTTACTCGAGCCGGGGTCAAACCCGATGATCTCAAGAAACTCAGCGACCTGGCCAAATTCCCCTTTACCCTGAAAAGCGATTTGCGGGATCATTACCCCTATGCCCTGTTGTCAGTCCCGATGAAAGAAGTCGTGCGGATTCATGCCTCGAGCGGTACAACCGGGAAACCTACAGTCGTATGCTATACCCGTAATGATCTTGATATCTGGGCCGAAACCGTCAGCCGTGTCTTCTGGATGGGGGGAGTGACCGAACAGGATACCGTCATGATTTCCTATGGCTACGGCCTGTTCACCGGAGGCCTGGGAGTGCACTACGGAGCGGAACACCTCGGATGCTCGGTTATCCCCATGGGCGGAGGTGCTACCGAAAAACAACTGCTTTTGATCAAGGACTTCGGAGTCACGGTCATCTGCTGTACGCCCTCCTTCTTCATCCATATCATGGAAGAAGCGGAAAAAACCGGATTCAATCTGAAAAAAGCCAGCCTCCGCATCGGTTTCTTTGGCGCGGAACCATGGACCCCGGAAATGCGGCGGCGTATCGAACAAGGCGCAGGCATCACCGCACGAGATATTTTCGGACTTTCTGAAATTATTGGTCCGGGCGTGTCATCGGACTGCGAATGCTGCGCCGGACTG
The DNA here is from genome assembly GCA_033809415.1 of Lentisphaeria bacterium. GTDB lineage: Bacteria > Verrucomicrobiota > Lentisphaeria > Oligosphaerales > Oligosphaeraceae > JAQVUB01. The sequence goes on along the minus strand of JAPXLT010000322.1, from coordinate 4,127 downwards.
CATGTCTTTGAAGACCATTACTTTCCGGAAATTATCGATCCGGATACTGGAGAGGTCAAAGCCCCAGGGGAGGAAGGCGAATTGGTCTTCACGACCATCACGAAAACCGGGATGCCCCTGATCCGCTATCGTACCCGTGATATCTCCCGGCTCTGCTATGAAAAATGCGGCTGTGGACGGACACTTGTGCGCATGGATAAAGTCAAGCGCCGCAGTGACGACATGCTGATTATCCGCGGTGTCAATCTTTTCCCGTCCCAGATCGAAAGTGTGTTGCTTAGCGTTAAAGGTACGGAACCGCATTACCAGCTGGTCGTCACCCGCGAAAAAGCGATGGATGAACTGGAAGTGCGCGTCGAAGTCACACCACTCGTCTTCTCCGACGAAGTCAGGGCACTCGAATCGCTGCGTAATGAAATTCACTCGAAAATCAAACAGATGATCGGCTTGAATGCAAAGGTCACACTCGTCGAACCTGGACAAATCGAACGCTCGACCGGAAAAGCAAAAAGAGTCCTGGACCTGAGAAAATAACACATTTTTTAACAACGAAAAACACGAAAAGGCTTGGCGCGGACTGATCGCCCGCAACCCATACGGACTTTACACGGACGGGACACGGACGGGACACGGACGGGGCACGGACTTTACACGGACTTTACACGGACGACAGATCGGACGGATCGCCATGTGCCAAGGTCGGCTTTACTTTTTCAGTCGGAGGCGATATGGAGCGCCGGCGGCTCGCCGGCATGAAGCCGTCTTCCCTCTGTCTCTTATACACATCTGACGCT
>JAPXLT010000322.1:0-3323 GCA_033809415.1 Lentisphaeria bacterium | reverse complement strand
CAAAAAAATCTCAAAAATGAGAAAGGCCTTCAAGGCCAGCAACTTGCGCATCTGGTTTTTGAAAATCTTTCACAAAAAGCAAGATTCTGGGTGATAGTAGTACGAAAAAATTCCGCATCTCTTCGGTTAAAACCATAAGACTGTCAAGGAGGACAATTTATGAAAGTGCGTCAACTGTCCGTTTTTCTGGAAAATAAAGTAGGCCGCTTGGCCGGCGTGGCAAAAATCCTTGGCGGAGCCGGCGTCAATATCCGAGCCTTGTCGGTGGCGGATACCAATGACTTCGGCATCCTGCGCCTGATCGTTGATGATATTGAAAAAGCGGAGCAGGCACTGCGGGAAAACAATGTGGTCTGCCGTATCAACAATGTCACAGTCGTCGCGGTTGACAACCGGCCCGGCGGGCTGGCAAAAGTCCTGTCAGTGCTTAATGCCTCCGGTGTTAATGTCGAATATATGTATGCGGTGGCCGAACCGAAGAATGAACGCCCGCTGATGGTTTTCCGCTTTAGCGAGGGGGAAAAAGCGGTGAACGCACTGCGGGCCGCCGATTTGGATATCCTTGACGAAAATCACCTGTTCCGGTGAATCTCTGACCCCGATAAAACGGACGAATGCCTCGAGGCAAGTTGTCTGGGGCTTCGTCTGTTTCTGCGTACCTATTGTTGTCTCCTATCTTTGTCCCTGTTCAGATTATGACCATTACCGGTATCCTGTGCGGACTCGTGTCCGCATTTTTCATGGCGCTCGCTTTCGTTTTTTCCGGTCGAGCAGTGCGCAAATGTCCTGCGCTCGGTTCGCTGGGACTGCTTGCCCGTGCGCATGTCATCATGGGAGTCATATCCCTGGTCGGATTGTATTTCTTCTGGGTGCCGGAAGTTTTATCCGAATTCAAATATTGGTTCCCGATTACCTGGTATGGCGTGGTCTTTTATCTGGCGGGACAGGCGTGCCTGTTTATGGCTCAACGCACGGTCGATCCTTCACGCCTGGTTCCACTGCTCGGTCTGAAATTAGTTGTCCTTGCCCTCATCAATGGACTGCTGCTGAATATCGAAACCTATGGATGGATGCAGCTGCTGGCCATCGCGTGCACCATCTTCTCCGCATTCCTCCTCAATAATGCAGGCCGAAAAATTCCTCTGTCCAGTTTGACCTGGGTGCTGCTTGCTTGCTGCGGATATTCCCTGTCTGACATCTGTATAAAATTGCAGACTGGACGTATCGGGGAATTCGGCATGGAGAGCCTGGTCGAGCAGTCTTTGCTCAGCGCCTGCCTTTCTTACACGATCTGTGGCATCGTCGGCGCACTGATTCTGCCGTTCCTCAAACGACATCCTGCAAAAGTCTGGAAAATGGCAGCACCATTTTCACTGGCATGGCTGATTGGAATCGTCTTCCTCTTTGCATGCTTCGAACAGATCGGTACAGTCAATGGCAATATCGTGCAGAGCACACGTGGAATCTGGGCGGTCATCCTCGGGGTAATTCTGTCACGCAGCGGACAAACCTATCTCGAGGAGAAAACTTCCTGGAACATTGTTTTTCGCCGCTTCGTTGCGGCGTTGTTGCTGCTGCTGTCAATTTTCCTTTATAATTTTTAACCGTAAGCGTAGAAGCAAATCCTTAACGGGATATATTTCCTTTCAGCTCCGGCTCCTTAAGCAATAAGTTCTCCTGCCGGAAACTGAAAAAACGGTTGTCATTCAGACCACTGCTGACGATGACATGGTCAAGGATGGTGATGCCAATGATCTGTCCTGCCCGTTGCAGCATGCGCGTGCTTTTCAAATCCTCCTCCGATGGGGTTACATCGCCGCTGGGATGATTATGGCTGATGATGACACTTTGGCAGGCCTCTTTGATGGCGCCGCGGAATACTTCCCGGGCATGCACGAGACTGCGATCCAGCAACCCGATGGTGATCACTTCATCACGGATCAGACGCATGCGGGTGTCCAGCAGTAACGCATGAAATTCCTCCTGCTCACGCTGCCGAAGCTTTTCACGGACGTATTTGGCGACAAGCTCCGGACTAGTCATTTGCGGCTGCTGCATGCAGCTTTCCAGAGTGACTCGTTTGGCCAAGGCAAATGCCGCGCTCAATTCGAGGGCTTTCACGGTGCCGATCCCCGGAATCTTATGCAATTCGCTAGGCTGTGCGCCGGCAAGACGCTTTAGGCTGCCATCAAAAGCCCGCAACAGATTCGCCGCGACAGCCAATGCGGATTTGCCGCGTGTCCCATGACGAATGAGGATGGCCAGCAATTCACTATTGCTGAGGGCATCCGCTCCAAGACGTTGCATCCGCTCGCGGGGGCGTTCCGTATCCGGCAGATCGGCGATTAGATAGTTTGTGCTGCTCATTGTTAGCTCCAGTCATAAGCATTCATAATAATTCCTAAGATTCTTATTGCAAGAATCTTAAATTAAAAACACGACACTATTTCAGACCCCCGGAAACGCGTCTGGTGCCAGGATTTTTGGGATTAGGCAGAAAAAAAGAATATTTTTCCGATCATTAATACGAATACGATCAGATTATAGCCGGCATGCAGTCCGATTGCCATCCACAAGCTGCCTTTATGGGATGCTTTTTGGAGAACCAGGCTGAAGAATACAAACGAGAGCAAGGCCTGTGGCAGGGTATGGCACAGCGAAAATAAAATGGCGGTAACTAGTCCGGCGTGCGAAAACCCTAGGCTTTTCAGCCCATGATATAATACTCTTCTGAATAATATTTCTTCGCTTACGGGGACTATTATAACCGATAAGATGAATGCAATAATCCAGAAGGGTAACCCGGCGTCGGCACCGAATGCCTCGAGCGACTGCTTTGGAAAATGTTGAAATCCCAAGTTCCTTAAGAAAAAGGAAAATATCAGGTTGAGCAGGGTGGCGGCAACGACCAACAACAGCGACCACTTCAGCAGCTCTCTGCAAAATATGCGCTTAGAACAGGGCAGTGCCGCTGGCATATCCAGTACTTTTCGCCAACCATATTCCTGCAAGCTCTTACGAAGACCCAGCAGAGCACCCCCTGTGCCGCAGACAATAAAAGGAAGATGGGCGATTAGTAATTGCAATACCGGAGACAGGCTGGAAAATTGCACATGCCGGGCAGCAATATGATATGAAAAATAAAACAAGATGATTCCGAGAAATCCAAACTGAATTCCCCGGTAAAAGGGAAATTCATCCGCTTCCCAAGGCGAATCCTCAAAAATGTCACGCAGGCTAATCATGCCCAGAAAAATATTCCATCTATGACAATTTGCAAATCAAGGGTGCAGGGTGCAGGGGGCAGGGTGCAGGGTGCAGGG
>JAPXLT010000321.1:0-5261 GCA_033809415.1 Lentisphaeria bacterium | reverse complement strand
GTTCAATGACGAGGAACCAACCGCCAAGACGCCAAGAACGCCAAGCAATCGGAGAAAACAACAGACCAAACCGCGATTCTGCGTGCCATTCCATCCGTCGAAGCAACACCCCCTATAAAAAATTTTCCGAGTTTTCCGTGCTTTCCGTGGACAAAAATAGGTTGTGGGCGTCAGCCCACGCCAAGCCTTTTTGTGTGGTTCGTGGTTAAAAAATCCTTTTTGGACATGATCTAATTTAGGAGTTAAGAGCTTTATGTGGAAATTTGATCGAAATGGCGTGCTGGAATATGCAGGAATTGCCTTAAGCTGGGAACTGCTTGCCGGTGATTTGAAAAATCCGCCGATCACCCTGACTCCGGAATCCATGGATACCTTCCAGCTGATCAAAAAAACGCCGGGGGAATGTACTGCGCAATGGCATGGGCATCAGGTTTGCGGCAAAGATTTCACGGTCACAATTCAATGGAAATGCCGCGCCGACAAGCGATTGGAAGGAACCTTGAAATTCGCCGGAAACAGCAGCGGGTTGTTTATTGAAACGGTTCATTTCCCAACTGCCCGAATGGCATTTCCGGCAGACGGAGTACGGATTTTAGTTGGTGTTTCGCAAGGCTGGGTCTATCGCTTTGATGCCGATCATGCTGACGGTGATTTGGCCAAGCACCACTACAGCTCGCTGCAAATGTGCGCCGCCCTGCTGGGAGGCGAAGGCATTTACTTTGATTGCCGCGACAACAATTATATGCTCAAGGGTTATTCATGGCAAAAGCATGGCACAACCCTCGAATATCGCGGCGTGCATCCCCTGCCCTGTGCACCGCGCAACCGGAAAGCCGGACGCCTGTCGTATGTAAGCTCCATTCAACGCTTTGCAGGAGACTGGTTCGAGGCGGGGCAGATTTATCGGAAATGGGCGCTAAGAGCCCGGTATTACCGCAACCGCATCCGAAATAATGCCATGCGCGACATCGCGGTCTGGCTGTGGAATCGCGGCAGCGCCGAACATGTGATCCCCCCTGCCGAAAAGCTTGCTGCAGATTCCGGCGTGCCGGTGGCCCTGGACTGGTATTGGTGGCACAGCAACCCATACGACACGGATTATCCGAATTTCTGGCCGCCGCGTGAAGGGGAAGAGACCTTCAGGAAAGCGATTGCACGGCTTAACCGGCAAGGAATCTATACCCAAGTCTACGTGAACGGCCTGACCTGGGATATCGATCTTCCGGACTTTGCCGAACAGGGTGCGCAAGATGTTGTCATCGACCGCGATGGCAAACCACATGCCGTTGAATTCAATTGCTATACCCATCGCAAACTCGGTTACATGTGCGGAGAAGCACCGATTTTTCAGAAGCGGATGCTGGAATTGGTGGGCAAACTTGCTGATTGCGGACTGCCGGGCGTTTATCTCGATATGATCGGATGCGCAACCATACATCCATGTTACAATCCAAAACACCGACATGCACCAGGCGGCGGCAACTATCACGCACACGGCTACCGGAACATGGTCGCGAAAATTCGCCAAAACCACCCGGAACTTCACTTGTCCACCGAATGCTGCAATGAAAACTTCCTCGATATCTTTGATTCGGTCATTGTCTTAGCCTCGAGCATGGAACGTTGCGGCAGTCAGGAATGGCTCGATTGCGTCCCATTGTTTTCGGCGGTTTACCATGGCGCGACAGCAATGTTCGGCAACTATGCCTTGCCGGATGGCATTCCCCCATGGGACCCCCTGTGGCCGGAGCGGGAACGCTGGAAGAACGAACAGAATTGGGACGAAGTCTATCCCGATCAATTCTACCTGGAAATGGCGCGCACCGTGATCTGGGGCATGCAGCCAACCGTCTGCAACTTCCAGCTTTGCCATACACAAGGCCGGTTTAAGGAAATGTACAGGTTTCTTGTGGAACTGGTAAAATTCTACTACCAGAACCGAGATTTCTTGTATGACGGCAGGCTTCTTGCACCGGGGGACTTTGAATGCAAGACGGAAAAATTCGGCTTTCTCCAGCGCGGTCTATTCACAACCGAGGAAAAACACACCATTCTTTTCAAGGAGCTGCCGGTTATCCTGCATTCACGCTGGGAAGCGCCGGACGGACGCCAGGCCTTGGTGATGATCAATTTTACCGCACATCCACAAAAATGCATCGCTGACGGCACGGAATATCAAATGCCAGCACGCTCCTGCAAGATCATAATCACACCATAAATCCTGCCCCACAAAACCGCTTCCCATGAATTTTTCGGACTGCTATCGCCCAACTTCTTCTTTATTTCTCACGGAGGCACGGAGACACGGAGGTGGCGGCATCTCCAACTGGTCACACAAAGTCATCTGTTGATCCACCTTGGGCACAATCAATGCCATCCACTTCCATCCATCCCGTCGCCTTTCCCTCCGTACCTCCGTGCCTTTGTGAGAGAGTTTTTTTGATTTTTCAGTGATGGGAGAGGGAAGCCGGCTTCATGCCGGCGAGCCGCCGGCGCTCCATATCGCCTCCGACTGAAAAAGTAAAGCCGACCTTGGCACATGGCGAGCCGTCCGATCTGTCGTCCGTGTAAAGTCCGTGTAAAGTCCGTGTAAAGTCCGTGTAAAGTCCGTGTAAAGTCCGTGTGGGTTGCGGGCGATCAGTCCGCGCCAAGCCTTTTCGTGTGGTTCGTGGTTAAAAAATAGGTTGTGTGATATGTCGTTTTCTGATACAAGAGTGTGGCAAGCGTACTGGATATCATTTGGCGCAACCATGGTAGACTGGAACGCAAAAAACTTTCCTGCTCCATATTTCCGAAAAGAGTTTGAAATAGCGGAGCCTAAAGACTGTAAACTGTATATTTGCGGACTTGGTTTTCATGAAGTCAGGATCAATGGCCGGCGCGTCAGTGACTTTGAGCTGGCACCGGCACAGGCAAAATACGATGCTCATGCAGGATATCTCGTCCACGATGTCAGCAACCTTCTTGTTTCCGGGCGCAATACGATCGGTGTTACGCTTGGGAATGGCCTCTATAACTGCCAAACAGCTGAAGTATGGCATTTCGATAAGGCTACCTGGCGTGACTATCCAAAAATGATTGCGGAACTTACCGCAGACGGGCAAACGATCCTTGCCAGTGATCATACTTGGAAGGTCACGAACAAGGGGCCGATTATATTCGATTCGCTTCGTAACGGGGAATATTATGATGCCCGGCTCGAAATGCCCGGCTGGGATCAGAACGGCTTTAATGATTCCGCATGGCAAAATGCCACTATTACTGCCGGGCCGGGAGGGATTCTGTATGAACAGACTTCCGCACCATGCCGTGTTACCCGCACATTTCCCATGCACAAACTCGGAGGCGGCATTTGGGATGCTGGGCAGAATCTCGCCGGACGTGCCGAGATCAAAGTCCGAGGAAAAGCCGGAAGCTGCATCAAAATTCAGTACGGTGATGTTTTGAACCCGGATGGAACACTTTATCTCGATAATATTGCCCGATTTGTCAAAAGCGGTGAATTTCAGACGGAAAGGTACACGCTCAAAGGAGAAGCAACGGAAGTCTGGCATTCGCATTTCACCTATCACGGATTTCGTTATGCAGCAGTGGAGATCACCGGCGAGGCGGAACTCGTTTCCATGACCGCACAAGCAATTCACAGCGATGTCAGACAGGTCGGCGATTTCACTTGTTCTGACCCCGATATGAATGCACTGAAACAATGTACTTACTGGTCCTATCTCAATAATTTTGTCGGGATTCCGACCGACTGTCCGCATCGCGAAAAGAATGGTTGGATGAACGATGCACAGCTTGTTTCAGATACTGGCCTTTTTTTCTTTGATGGCAAGGAAACGTATCGGGAATGGCTCGGAACAATCCGTGATTGCATGCGCCCGAATGGACAGCTTCCCGGCATGGCTCCGACCTCTGGCTGGGGCTACAACTGGGGTAGTGGCCCCATGTTCGATACCATCCTGTTCGGGATACCGCGCAACATTTATATCTACCGCGGCGACGCGGTTCCCATGCGTGAAAACTATGAGCCTTTCAAGCGTGCACTTGCTTTTACGGAAAGCCTGGCAAAGGGGCACCTTGTCAGATTCGGTCTTGGTGACTGGATGCATCCGTTTGCAGAACGGGCAGTCGTTCCGGAACTGCCGACCACGGCATGGTATTATCACGAACTGAAGATGCTTGTCGAAGCCGCAAAACTCTTTGGGTATGAAGAAGACGTCAAGCGTTATTCAGAACTGGCGGAACAAGTTTTTCACGCATTCAACCGGGAATTTTCCAACGGGAACGGTTCCTACGCCAACAATGAAAAAACTGCGTTGGCAGTGGCTGTGCAGTTTGGATTCTGCACCGGGAAAGAAGTCGCTAACGCTGTCAGAATACTCCTTGACAGCGTCCGGAAAGATGCTCATATTGCTGATTTCGGAATTGTTGGCGCAAAATTTGTCCCTCGTGTTCTTGCAGAACATGGATATGCTGATGACGGATTCAAAATCTTCACTCAAGATCAATACCCCGGCTGGTGCAAATGGGTACGTGATGGTGAAACCACTCTATGTGAAGACTTTGCGGGAAAATATTCGCACAATCATATCATGTATGGCGATCTTTTCGCCTGGATGATGCAGTATGCTGCCGGGATTGAACCCGATTTCTCGCGTCCTGGCTTTCATGAAGTCGTCTTGAAGCCGCGGTTGATCGCTTCTCTGCATAATATGACCGCATCGTATGATACGATCTATGGAAAAATAAAGATCGAATGGCAGCGTGTCAACGGAGAAATCCAATTCAAGGCAGAATTGCCTGACAACATTCCCGGAAGGCTCGAACGACCGGACGGGGCCACGCTCGCAATACAAAAAACGCTTAATACTCACTGGAAAGAATAGAGCAGTTTAGCCCCATCCCATCCCAAGGCGTTTTCATTCTCTTAACCACATTGGGAAATGGCTCGTTTTTTCATGGACAGGGACACGATGGACGCAATGGACGTCATGGACACAAATGGACACGTCTTTATGGACAGAATGGACACGTACAGCAGGTAACGTCCTTGATCCTGTCCATTCTTGTCCATGAAAATGAATGAAAACGCCCTGCATCCCATCCTCCAAAATTTATGTCAACTTGCATCTTGTAATGCGTCAGTGAAGTTGGGTAACCGAGGAATTCTTTTTGAACAACGAAATACATGAAAGGCCTTTTCGTGTGGGTAATCCCTCAGTCTTCTGTAGTACAGGGTTAAAGGGAATGGGGTGCGT
>JAPXLT010000320.1:0-5271 GCA_033809415.1 Lentisphaeria bacterium | reverse complement strand
ACCCTGCACCCTGCACCCTGCACCCTGCACCCTGCACCCTGCACCCTGCACCCTGCACCCTGCACCCTGCACCCTGCACTTCACAACCGGGACGGTTGCGCTACTTTTAAACCACATGCCATTCCATCCGTCGAAGCAGCAACCCCTATAAAAATTTTCGTGACTTTTCGTGTCTTTTCGTTGTTAAAGAATCGGCTCATCTCAGCCCATCGTTTTTCTCCTCGCCTGAGGGCATCAGTTCGACCACGCCGAATTTCCAAGTCGGATAGTCCGTAATGCCTCCCATGGTAGGCGACCAGATATCGAACTCGTTCCACACATCGAAATAGCGCATAAACTGCAAGCGCAAGATAGGAATGCCTACGGTGCCCGATACTATCGCCGGCGTGTCGAACACACCCTCGATGATCCAACATCCATCGACATGCGCCATCTTGTATTCGCATTGCGGAAACGTACCATAGCGGGTGGCTTTTCCGTCCTGGTAGATTTGAATTTCTCGGAAACAGCGCCAGTCCTTTAAGATATTCGGCGAATATTTCGAGCGCAACCCATCGGGTGCGACTGCCGCCTGGATGCGCAGCTCATCCTTCTCGGTAGGAGCAAAAAACTTGGCGAGAAAATACAGTTTCCCGTTATTATGAAGCATCTTCACGGTCGAGCGTCGCGGCGATTTGTCCCCGAACCGATATCTTACCAGCTCCACCGGCACCGCATCACGCCATGTTTCATCCCCGGGGTCGCCGTCAAGCACCGGAGCGATGCTTGTTGGCAGGCATTCGTACACCGGCAAAATGCCGCTGCGCTTCTGGTAGATTTCCGACTCTTCGAAGAACCTCGAGTAGATCGTATCCGTCATGTAGGCGATGCGGCGGGTAGCCTCCGGCTCCTCCTGCGCGTCGGCAAGCGCCTTGGACAGCAGGGATTTCATTTTCGCGACCACAGGCGGGGGATAGCGTACCTGATGGATATAGTCCAGTTCAGAAAGCGTGATATTGGTCTTGTACATATTTTCCCAACGCTCACCAACAAGCTTGAAAAACTCTTCCATGGCGGCGGCACCTTTGCCATATGCATATTGGCAATATTCCGTGAGCAGTGCGTCAACATCCGCATCTAGGTTCCAAAGCAGGCGAGCCTGGATCCATACCATTGGGAAGGTCTGGACGCCGCCGAAGCGCCCTTCCGCACCAAGACGCCTCAGGTAAGGACTCAAGCCATTGATGAACACACCGCCAATTTCATTTTCGGAGGCCAACAGGAAGCGCTTCAGCGTATGCGGATAAAAGAACGGCGCATTGGAAACACCCAGCGTGGGAGTCACGATGTTCATCCACAGCGTGAGGCGCTTGCGGTCATGACCAACCAGCTCCGACCAGCGGGACAAATATTGCCTGTGCCTGTCAAAGACCGCCGGATCATTCGCATACTGCACCTGCGGCCCGACATAGGCAAGGTCCAAGTTTGCCGGAATCTGCGAATGCGCCGGCGGTGCCAGATAATGGCTGTAGGCAAGGGTCACGAGGCGACGACCCGGCCATTTTTCATTGATTGCATTCGCGTATTTTGTCACAAAGCGGAAAAACAGCTCGGTGCCGCGTGCCGCATAGTTGCGCTCCATTTCCAGAGCTGCCGCGCAATCCGGGCAGTGGCAAGTGCTCTCTGGGATCATGCCGTCATTGCAGCAGAAATACACAAAGTCCTTGGTTGGCGGGCGAGCGCCCCATTCCTTGCCGGTAGCCGTCCCCTTGTCGAATGCGTCAAGATTGTCCAGCATCCGCTGCAATACAGCATCGCTACTCAAGCAGATGTATGTGCGCGCTTTGTAGCGGTAGTTGATGCGCGGCTGCCCATCGGAATCCTTGGCAAAGTATTCCGGATGCTCATCAGCGTACAAGTCCACCCAGTTGATCTGCGTGTGATTTGCATTCCGGTGCGGCATGGACGAGCCGAAGCGCAGCATGGGATGCCAGCGTTTCTGCACTGCTATCGGCTGATATTCATAGCTGATGCCCCCCTCCCGCTGCCACAGGCACGGAGCATCCTGCACCGGTGCTGCTGGAAAGGTGATTTCATCACACTTGGGAATGACCGTACCATCCCCAAGCCCCGCCCACAGCTTGTCACCGGGATAGAGCCAGCGTATGCCAAACTGCCGCTCGAGAAATTCATACACCCCAAAAAGCGTTCCCCGGTCCACACCGTCAAAAACCTCTCCGCAAATAATAAGGTCATTGCCGTCCGGCTGCAGAATAAAGCCCTCGGGTTCGAGCGCAAAGGAGAATTTCCCTGCGGCACGGGTCGCCCCAAGGAAGATTTTCCGTGTATCGGGAGTGGCCGCCGACTCCTTGACCACCGGAAGCTTTTCGCCTGTCGATGCCAGGATGTGGCGTTGCAGAAATTCGGCGGGGTACTCATAGCCCTCATCCGGCGGAAACGCCAAACGTGCGTTCTCGTCAGGAATTACAATCTGATATGCGGACGCAATCACTGCAAGCATAGCAAACACCAAGGCCAATTGCTTCATCATTCACCCTCCGGTATAATCCAATATTGTGGGCAGCGGTATATTTGAACATTGCCCCACAGTTCATTGACGGTCATCGTCTGAACATGCCCGTCAGCAAATGTCACGTTTGCACATAAATTGTGGCGATAGTGAATCTTCTGCCCATTACCGCCATAGTTTGGCTCCGTAGGCGAATCGCGTAGACCCTGAAAAACGTGGCTTTGCTTGTATGGCTTTTTCGAACCAATAAAAATCGAATCGGCAAGCATGACGTAGGTGCTGGGCTTCCGCATAAGTTCATAAATATGCACATCATCCTTGCAACGGCGCATGCCATAGGTCTCCGTGGTCGATACGCTGGTCGAATAATACTTGAAGGCAGGACAACGCATGGTACGAAAAGCACCCGCCGTGAGCGGCACCATGCCGGAATTCACCAAAGAAATAGTCCAGTATGTTGTTGCAGCATTGGCATATATACGATCCCACTCATCCATGTACATCAAAACCGTTAATTGGGTCTGCTTCAAATTCGACATGCATAAACTCGTGCGGGCACGCTCACGAGCCTTGCTCAACGCAGGCAAAAGCATCGAAGCCAATATGGCAATGATGGCAATCACGACCAGAAGTTCAATAAGAGTAAACAAATGAATTTTACGCCTCGTTTGCATGGAAAAACCTCCTTCTTAAAAACAGAAACACAAACTTTTCCAAAATGGGGAAAACAAATCAACTTGGTCCACAACCTATTTTTTGTCCACGGAAAGCACGGAAAGCGCGGAATTTTTCTAGGTTGCTGCTCTGACGGATGAAATTGCACGCAGATTGAAAAGTAGCGCAACCGTCCCGGTTGTGATGTTCAGGGGGCAGGTCGGTCGGATTAGACGGATCCGTCGCATTATGGCATAACACTTTGCGCCGTAGGTGCTTAACCATGCTTAACCCCAGACTTCAGTCTGGGGTGGGAAACCCATCAAAGACAGTACCTTGTAAAGGCACCACAATCAGACGGAGAAGTGCTTATATGCCAATGAATTGAAGATTTATTTCCAGAAAAATCTTGGACAATAGTAGCACTAAAACAGAACACTCACTACTATATCGAGACAAAATAATAATGTCAAACTAATAAAAGTTAAAAATAGCTTTTTTTACTATTAATGCCATGTTAAGGATTTTTGCCACTTGCTTTTAGCCATTCTAGCATTACGGTAGAAAAATTACGTTGCCGCATGGACTGTGGAACATGGCCAAGGGCTTTTTGTCCGTGTCCCATTCGTGTCATCCATTTTTTCTGCGAACCCTTTGAAAATGAGCATTGTTTCGACCAGCATGGAATCTGTTTTCACTCCTCTTTATTATGAACTTAAGGAGCGTCTCGAGGACGAGATTTTGTCTTCCGGACTCGAGGACGGGCATTTTTTCTGCACGTTAAAGGACATCTGCGACCGGCACAATGTATCGATTACCACGGCTCGCAAAGCAGTTGACGCATTGCAAAAAAGCGGTGTTATCCGGAGCAAGTCCTCCCGCGGGCTCTACGTTGTCGGCACGGAACGGCTTCTGCATCTGAAATCCCTGAAGAACCATGTACTGATTTTCCATGCCCATGAGGCCGGCAGCCAGAATGTCTTTTTCTCGTTGCGCCTCGGCGCGATGCTTGAAGTCTTTGCGGAAAATCTCTTTACCGCAAAAGTGGTTTTCAAAGTGAATGGCACCATGCCCGCATGCGACATCCCTCCGGGAGCAGTCCGCGGCATCGTCGCCGGTTCCACCGCATCGGAGGAAACCATACAGCAATACGCCAAAACTGCGCCAACCTTGATCCTTGGGGGGAGCAGTGTATCGCTGCCGGGAGTCTACCAAATCTCCTATGACATTGGCAAGCGAGCAGATATGGCAGCAGATTATTTTCTGGCCAATAACATCAGCGAATGCATCGTCATCAGCCACGCAGACCAGGAGATCGACACTTTCTCCGCCGTCTTGAAAAAGCGGTCTGACATCCGCTTCACGGTCAAGAAAGTCGCCAAGCCAAGCATAGAATGCGGACGCAACTGCGTTGCGCAACTGGCAGGGCTTCCGCCCTCTGTCGGAATCATGGCGGGCGACGATGGCCTTGCGGTTGGACTGGTTGACGCCTTCCAGAAAAATGGCTGCGACCTGCGGGAGGAAAAAAGGATCGTCGCTCTCGCAAACCCGAAATTTCCCTTCACCAGGGAATACGGCATCCCGGTGGTCGGCAACGACCCCTGGGTGGTAGGCAGGACGGCGGCGGAATTCCTCTGTGCAGTGCTCGATGGGACAAACCCGGTGAAGCGCCAAAGGATCACCCTTGCACCGGAGGCATCCTGGTCAGACAATGGAACATCGCGAAGCTGAAGACAGAAAGAATAATGCGCCCGTCGAGCCGAGTGAGAGTGTTTTTCATGCTACTATTGCCCAACTTCTTGTTTTTTGGGAAAGATTTTTTATGGACGATGGACAGGGACAGGAATGGACAAGATGGACGGAATGGACAAGAATGGACTGCTGAATGGACAATGGACGATGGACAGGAATGGACTTGGCGCGGACGGATCGCCCGCAACTTACACGGACTTTACACGGACGACAGATCAGTCGGATTGGACGGATCGGACGGATCGGCACAATGCTTTGCGCCGTAGGCGCTTAACCATGCTTAACCCCAGGTTTTAACCTGGGGTGGGAAATCCCCCAAAGACAGTGCCTTGTAAAGGCACCACAATCAGACGAAG
>JAPXLT010000319.1:0-5290 GCA_033809415.1 Lentisphaeria bacterium | reverse complement strand
CTTGGCGTCTTGGCGGTTCAATAACGAGGAACCAACCGCCAAGACGCCAAGAACGCCAAGGTCGGCTTTTGTTCATGTTCATGAAAATGAAAAAGAATGAAAACGCCCTGACTGCTTTTTTTAGTCGGGAATTTCCGACATTTTTACCGGGCGTGCGCATTCCAAAGATTTTTCAGCTGCGAAGATGACGCGGTGTGTTTGATAGGCTTCCTCGAATCCGGTCAAAGGCATCGGGGTTTGCTGCCGGATGCTGTCGATGAACGCCTGAAACTGGGGCTGGTAGGGGTGATCGACGACGTCTCCCGAGTCGAGCAGAATGGTCTCGAGGGTTGTCCATTTCTCCTTATTCATGCCCGGCAATTCACTGCTGTAGAACTTATTATCCAGGATGCTTCCTTTGCTGCCCAGAAACTGGAAATGGAAGTAATAAGGTTGTATGCAGTCGACAGAGGAGGTGACTTTGCCGATTTTACCATCCCTGAATTTAAGGATGCTGACGCTGCATGGCGGGAATTCATATTCCTTGAAGCATTCTGCCCGGCTTTTTCCGGCATAGCAGGTGACTTCCTCGACTGGTGAATTCATCGCCAGCAGCAGGGCATCGAGGGCATGGCAACCGCCGCTGAGCAAAGAGCTGCCGCCTCCATCTTTGCGGCAGCTCCAGGGAAACTGCCCATACCAGGGTCCTATTCCATGATAATAATCCACTTCGCCATAGTGTAGTTCACCGATCAGGCCTTTGTCGATGATCGATTTCAGTAAAGTCATCTGCTGGCTGAAACGGCACTCGAAGCCGACACAGACCTGGACATTCCCGGCTTTCCATGTCTGATGGATGCGCTGGGCATCGTCCATGGTCAAAGCAATGGGTTTTTCCAGATAGACATGCTTGCCGGCTTTTATGGCGGCGATGGCCTGTTCCGGGTGCAATTGATTGGCAGTGCAGATGGAAACCACATCGATTTCAGGATCGGCAAGCAAGGCCTGGAAATCCGAATATACCTTTACATCTTCTAAATCATATTGAGCCTGTACGCTTTCCACGGACGGATTTCTCCGGCTGCAAACGGCAGCAATGCGCACCCCGTCAACGGTTTTGAAAGCCTCGATGTGTGCACCGGCGACCCAGCCCAGTCCAACAATAGCAATACGTAAATCCTGCATGGTTCCTCCTAGTTTGAATGTTTCTGACAAGTAAACGAGAAAATGACAAACAATGAAGTTTAATTCCTGGCTCACTGAAATGCAAATCGAAACACACCCTGGCTGGTGCTCACAAGCCATTTTTTTAACCACGAAATACACGAACAGACACGAAATTTAAAAAAGTGACGATTGTGGCTAGTATTTTTTTGATTTGCAAAGTCATTCATTTGGGCTAAATTATGACGATTACGCCAAAATTCCGAAATCAGGTGCACCGTCGGTGGCGTAGCGGCCCGTAGCCGCAATGATCTAAGGTGCGGAACTTCGTTAACATTAAAATTAAACAAAAAAACACAAATGAGTAACATTGACCTGGAAAACATGGAGTCGATGGATGTGCTGCTTGGTGACAGCATGTCTGCGGATTCCCTCAAGGAAGGCAGAATCGAGACTGGCCGCATTGCGGAAAAGAACGAAAATGGCATTCTTCTGGATATTGGTTTGAAGGCAGAGAGTTTCATTCCGAAGTCTGAATTTCCCGACACTTGGGATGATCTTCAGGTAGGTGATTCTCTGGATGTCTTTCTCGAGCAACTTGAAGACGAGGACAGTTCTCCGGTAGTCAGTGTGCACAAGGCCGAATTGCAGAAGGCTTGGGACAGCATCGTCAGCCAGTATTCGGAAGGCGATGTGATCACGGGTACCATCATGAGCCGTGTCAAGGGCGGCTTGATTGTCAATGTCGGCGTCGAGGCATTTTTGCCCGGCTCCCAAGTTGACATCGGGCAGGTGCGCAACCTCGAGGATTATATCGGCAAGCAGGAAGAATTCAAGATCATCAAGATCAATGCTGAACGGCGCAATATTGTCTTGTCGCGGCGTGAGCTTCTCGAGGAGGCCCGGGCCGAGCAGCGCGCCGCCCTGCTCGAGGAACTTGTTCCGAAGACGATCCGTCGCGGTGTGGTCAAAAACATCACCGAATTTGGCGCTTTTGTCGATCTGAACGGCATGGATGGCCTGCTGCATATCACCGATATGAGCTGGGGTCGGGTTTCCGATCCGCATGAATTTGTTAAAGTCGGCGATGAAATCGAAGTGATGATTCTGGAAGTTGACAAGGAGCGTCAGCGGGTTTCCCTGGGTCTGAAGCAGAAGGAAGGCAATCCGTGGGATACTGTGGACCTCAAATATCCGAAGGACTCCCGCGTGCATGGCAAAGTCGTCAACGTCATGCCTTATGGTGCCTTTGTTGAACTGGAGGAGGGGATCGAAGGGCTGATCCACGTTTCGGAGATGTCTTGGACAAAGAAGATCACCCGCGCCAGCGATGTGCTGCAGATCGGCGAAGAGGTGGATGCAGTCGTGCTGGGGGTCAGCAAGGAGGATCGCAAGATTTCCCTGGGGCTGCGTCAAGCACAGCCGAATCCTTGGGAGGTGATCAAGGAGCGTTTCCCGCAGGGCACCCGGATCAAGGGAAAAGTGCGGAATATGACTGGCTATGGTGCCTTTGTGCAGATTCAGGATGACATCGATGGCATGATCCATGTTTCTGACATGTCCTGGACGCGGAAAGTCAATCACCCCAGCGAGGTTTTGCAGAAAGGCATGGAAGTCGAGGCGGTGATTCTGGAAGTGGATGCTGAGAATCAGCGCATTTCCCTGAGCATGAAGAAGCTGATGGACGACCCCTGGCAGAATATCCAGAACAAATATCAAATTGGTGATACGGTTGAAGGCAAAGTCACTAAGCTTGCTTCCTTTGGTGCTTTTGTGGAGCTGGAAGGGGGAATTGACGGACTTATCCATATCTCTGAACTATCAGACGAGCGGGTCAATCGTGTCAAGGATGTCGTGCAAGTTGGCGATATAGTCAAGGCGCGGGTGAAAAATATCAGCGTGGAAGATCGACGTATCGGTTTGAGCATGAAAGAAGATGCTGATGACGGAGCCGCCGCCGCAACGGAAACTGCGGCTGCCAGCAGCATTCCTGCCGGTGCCAATCTGGGTGGATTTGGACTTGCTCTGGATGCGGCACTCAAGGAGGCTTCCGATGAGCAGAAGCAGGAAGAAGAACCAGCCGCTGAAACCGAAGCGTCAGCTGAACCCACCGCTGAAACCGAAGCGTCAGCTGAACCTGCCGCTGAAACCGAAGCCGCCGCCGAAAGCGAAGAGGACAAGTGAATCCGGGGTTGCAAGGAATTATTTTTTAACAACGAAAAAAACACGAAAAGGCACGAAAATTTTCGTGTCCGTTCGTGTTTTTCGTTGTTAAAAAAACTTAAGGTTGGCTTGCAAAATTGATTTGATGGATTACTTTAAGATTTCTGCCTGACAGCGATTTTTTGCCTACATAGCTCAGTTGGTAGAGCGCATCCTTGGTAAGGATGAGGTCCCCGGTTCGAATCCGGGTGTAGGCTCCATTTGCAGCTCCATCCTGATGTTGTTTTTGAAGTAGGCAAAGGTAGGGTTGCAGAAGTTTTTTTTCATTGATTAATTTTAGATTTGTGTAATAATTGTAAACTTCGTTTGCTGCGCGAGTGCGGCAGTCGGAACCCCAAGAAGAGAAGGAAATAGGAAATGGCTAAAGAAGTATTCAAACGCGAGAAACCGCACGTGAACGTCGGCACCATTGGTCACGTTGACCATGGTAAAACCACCCTGACCGCGGCCATTACGACGTGCCAGGCGAAACGTTTTGGCGGCGATATTCGCAGCTATGCTGAAATTGACAATGCTCCTGAAGAGCGTGAACGTGGTATTACGATCAATACCTCTCACGTTGAATATGAGACGGACAAGCGTCACTACGCTCACGTTGACTGTCCCGGACACGCTGACTATGTGAAAAACATGATCACCGGTGCTGCCCAGATGGACGGTGCCATTCTGGTGATTGCCGCCACTGACGGCGTCATGGCTCAGACCAGCGAGCACGTTCTGCTGGCTCGCCAGGTTGGTGTTCCGGCACTGGTTGTTTTCATGAACAAGACCGATCTGGTTGACGATCCCGAGTTGCTCGAGTTGGTTGACATGGAAGTTCGCGATCTGCTGAACAAATACGAATTCCCTGGCGATGACACTCCGATCATCCGCGGTTCGGCATTGAAAGCCGGCGAGGCGCTGGCTGCCGGCAAAGATGTGGACTGTGAAGAATGCAAATGCATTGCTGAATTGATGGATGCGATCGACAATTTCATTCCGGATCCGGTTCGTCCTTTGGATCAGCCTTTCCTGATGCCGATTGAAGACGTGTTCTCGATCGAGGGTCGTGGTACGGTTGTTACCGGTCGTGTTGAGCGCGGTGTCATCAAAGTCGGTCAGGAAGTTTCCATCATTGGTATCAGGGACACTGTGAAGACGACGGTTACCGGCGTTGAAATGTTCCGCAAGCTTCTGGATCAAGGCCAGGCTGGTGATAACGTCGGCTGCTTGCTGCGCGGCATCAAGAAGGAAGATGTTGAGCGCGGCCAGGTTCTGGCGGTTCCCGGCTCGATCACTCCTCATACCAAATTCAAATGCGAAGTGTACGTGCTGACCAAGGAAGAAGGCGGGCGTCATACACAATTCAAAGACGGTTACCGTCCCCAGTTCTATTTCCGTACGACGGACGTTACTGGCGTCTGCCATTTGGAAGAAGGCGTTCAGATGATCATGCCTGGTGACAACGCCCGGATGACCATCGAGTTGATTTGCCCGATCGCCATGGAAAAAGGATTGCGTTTTGCCATCCGTGAAGGTGGCCGCACCGTTGGTGCAGGGCGTGTTTCCGACATTATTGAATAATCCATTCAAACGAATCGTCCCCGGTATTTTCAATCAATGCCGGGGACTGTTTTAATTCAGGGGTATCGCGATGCCACAAGAAATTATCATACTGGCCTGCACCGAGTGCAAACGGCGTAATTACACTACAACCAAGAACAAGCGCAATACGCCCGGGCGTCTCGAAAAGAAGAAATTCTGTCCGTTCGAGCGCAAAGCCACGCTGCATCGAGAAACTAGGTAAGGGTGCAGGGGACAGGGTGCAGGGTGCAGGGTGCAGGGTGCAGGGTGCAGGGTGCAGGGTGCAGGGGCCAGGGGCCAGGGGGGCTGGATCAGTCGGATCAGCGATGTTGGAATCAGCCCTGAAGGGGCGTGACATACC
>JAPXLT010000318.1:0-5329 GCA_033809415.1 Lentisphaeria bacterium | reverse complement strand
CGATCCGACTGATCTGTCGTCCGTGTAAAGTCCGTGTCCCGTCCGTGTAAAGTCCGTGTGGGTTGCGGGCGATCAGTCCGCGCCAAGTCCATTCCTGTCCATTGTCCATTCAGCAGTCCATTCAGCAGTCCATTCAGCAGTCCATTCTTGTCCATTCAGTCCATCGTGTCCATTCCTGTCCCTGTCCATCGTCCATAAAAAATCTTGCACAAAAAAGAAGATTTTGGGAGTAGTACGAATTTTTGCAGGGAACATTGAGAAAAATAAATTTTCTTAGCATGTTTGACATGGCTGGCATGATGTGATAGAGTATGGCATCTGGTTAACCAGATGTAAGAAAGGGGGTGTTTTGCGATGAGTGATATCAAGGAACAGATTCGTAATTATGTCTGTTATGAAGTTGAGCGCACTGGCACTTTGTTGAGTGAGCGTGATTTGGCTCAGCGTTTCAATACTCGGCGTGGGAATGCCCGTGAGGTTCTTCTTTCGCTTGAGAGTGCGGGTTTGCTGATTCGTCATCCGAAGCGTGGTTACAGTTTTGTTGATTACAGTTCCACGAATTACAGTCGTTTTCGTTTTTTGCGCTATATGGTGGAATTGCTAGCGGCCCGTGGTGCTTTTGAGGCGGCGACAACGGCTGATATTGACCGTGTATATCAGGCTCTGCAACAGGAAGAGGAGATTTTTGCATCAAAGCGCTTCTCGGAATTTTCCATGTCGGACCTGGCTTTTCATGATGCCTTGATTGCCGCTTCGCATGATAAAATGCTGATGCATGTTTTTTCCTTTTTGAAAATTGCCCTTTTTCATGCGGAGAATCTGTCAACGCGTCCGGAATCGTTGTACCGCGGTACGCTGGAAAGTCATCGTGCGATATATGCTGCTTTGCAGAAACGCGACTGGCCTGCGCTATCGCAGGCTTTGCGCAGGCATCTTGGCAATGATCCTCTTGTGGCAAAAATCAAGGAGGATTTATAGGGGCATCTTGCCCTTGTGTCAGCTTCTTGTTTTGGAAGTTAGAAGGAGAATGATGATGGCAGCAAAAAAAACGATTCTGTTTCGGCGATCTCATGCGCATAGCTGTTTCGGAAGACCCTATTTTTTACGTTCTGCTGCCATTGTATTTCTGTTGGTTTTCGCACTAAGCGGGTGCATGCATCATGGGCAAGCTGATCTTGCCTTTGATTCCGGTGGGATATCCCTGGATTTAAACCAGTGTCTGATCAGCAGTGGGGAGAGCGAGGGCGAAAATCTGTTTCCGCAAGACCGCACGGCTGTATTCAATGCGCGCAACGACCCCTTTGGCTGGAAGCGGGGGATCAACACTAAAGGGTTAGATTCAACGCATTTCGACATTGCGCTCGAGGAGGGGGTGCTGTCCATCTCGCATTCCCTGGACTTAGCCAAGCATCTTGACAGCCGCGGCGAGCCGTCCTTGTCCAGCGGCGCCTATCGGATTATTCCAGTTCCGGACGCTGGCAGTTACACGTTGTCATTCGAGGCAAGCGGGGAGTTATGGCGTGGAGCCGGCTACAATCAGGCAGTTGTGGCGTGGCGCATGCTGAACGAGAAACAAGAACGGATCACCGATGAAACCCGCAATCGGATCCCGTTGAAGCCCGGCAAGGAACGATGCGCCCTCGAGATTGCCGCTCCGGAAGGCACCCGGCATATTCTGGTGGTGTTTCGTCTGTATGGGCTGGGCAATGTCCGTATCGAAAATATCGATTTGCGGAGACGAACCCTGCAAAAAGAGATCGCCGTGGACTTGTATCCCCATACCTACATGAGCAATGTTTTTTCGCTGGCAAGCGGTCAGCCCGGCACGCTCTACTTTATGCAAAGCAATAAAACCGGAATGAAGCTGGACAGGCCGGAACTGCATCTCGAGCTGCCGGAAGGCGTCGAACTGCTGGGCGGCTCCATGCTGTATGAACCAGTGCGGATTTCCGGCAACCATTGGTGCTTGCCGCTGGGCAAATGCAACATCAGCGAAAAGGATTACTGGCTCCCCCCGATCGTCATCCGGACATCGCTGCCACCCGGCGAAACCCTGTATCCGGTCACCTATTATTCCAGCAATGCCGGCATCGCGGGAGCCAGAAAAACCTTTTCTCTCAAGGTCATTGAGACTATATCCGGCATCCGTCCCAAGCGCTTCATGTCCGGCTTTTATTCAACCTCGCTGCATCGTTTCAACCAGCCGGTTTTTGCGCCCTTGCTGGATTTTTATGTTCAATGCGGCTTCAATGCTGTCAAAGGTGGATATACACAGGACATGCTCGAGGGGTATTCCGATGCCGGCTTTACGATGGCCTGGTGGTCGACCCGCCCGGGGCCCAGTGATGGCTATGACATGGGTGCGCCGGACAAGCCGCGGGAGGTTTCCTATATTCTGGCGGACGGCTCTGTGCACCAAGGCAGGCGCTGCGGACCGTATATTTGTCCGCAGGTAGCGGTGGAAAGGGGGGAGCATTACCGGGAGCATGTCATCAAGCCCTTGCAGAAAATCATCCAGGAAAACAAATATGATCTGATTATGAACAACTGGGAACCCCAGGACAATTTCCGGGGCTGCTTCTGCGACCGCTGCCGCGAGGCATTCATCCGCTATACGAAACTTGATCCTGAAACGGTGCGGGCGGCTTGGCCGAAAGAGGTATTGAACAACTGGCGGGCGCTCTGGCCTAGCTTCCGTTCCTGGCAGCATGGGCAACTGGTCGGGAATGTTGAAGAGGATGTGGCGGCAGTCGGCGCACATTTCGTTCCGGATATCACCAGCGAGTCGATGCGCGAGGCATCCTATCAGCTTTACCATCATTACAATACTGAGGAATTCATTGGCAAGCTGCCGTGGATTTGCGCCTGGGGACCGTATCTCTATCACGATATGAAATTGCCGTACACCTACAACAATGCCTTATACCTGCGCGCTTTTCTCAATGCCCGTCAAGTGAATGAGTTTGTGGCGAAGCGCATTCCCGAGCCTGCGAAGCGTCCTAAGCTGATCACTTTTCCGCATCAGAATCAGTGCTTCACCTGGGTGACGGTTCCGGAGGCGCCCGCCTTCGAGAATCAGACGTATTTCATCAATGGCTGGGCGGGGTCGCTGATCTACTTTTTGCCGTTGGGTGCGGATCATCGAACCTTCAAGATGCTTGCGGAATCCAACCGTGCCATTGCAGCAGTCGAGGACTTTGTCTTTGACGGGCAAGCCTGTCCGGACCCAACGGTATCAGCAGTGACGCCGCTGCCGGCTAGTCATTATTTGAACAGCAAAGACGCCCGTCTGCCTGGCTTGGCAGATGCGGTGCTCATTCAAAGTGCCGCTTGGCAACTAGGCCAGCGGCGCCTGATTGGCGTGGGTAATTTCTGGCAGAAGGGCGAAGTCTTTTTCAAGTTGAAAGTGGACGACTTGGAGGACACCGGACGATACTGCCTGGACCTGCCTTTGTATAATATCCGTTTTACCGGTGCAAACGGGAAATATTTCACTGGTCGCGAGTTGAAGGAAGGGATTTTGCTGCAAGTTGGTGGTTTCCGCTGGAATTTTTATGTGCTGAGTCCGTATGCTGACAGCAAATCTGCCTTGGCTATTTGTCGCCCGGCGGATGTTCACCGTCAAATGCAGATGCGCCTGCCCGTCATTCAAAAGGCCATCGAGCAGGAAAATCATTATGCGCAAACATTGCAATCCAGTGTTCAGCAGGATGCAAAGCCTGATTACGGCAAATTCACTAGCAAGAGTCATGCGGGAGTAAGCGCAAGCCGCAAGGACGGCATGGGCACATTCGAGGTGGCGGATCAGGTTTTGCAAATCAATCTGCTGGAGGGTGGCGCGATTGACAGCTGGACAGTTGCCGGCAAGGAGCTGTGCGCGGCAGGTTTCAGCTTTGCCAAGGAAGGCACCTGGTTGCCCAATGCATTGATGGTCAAGGGACCTTTCCAATTTATCGGTCTCAATGACATTCCCGCTGGTCTCGAGTTGAAGCTGCAACGCCGTTTGTCCCCACTGGAGACAAAAAGCTACCAGGGCCTGGTCATCCATAAAACCTATCAGATCACTGCTCAGAGTGTCAAGGTCATATCGAAAATCGAAAATTCTTCGGGTGAGAGTCAAACGCTTGCCTTCCGCTGGCACAACGTGGCCGGGGACCGATTCCAAAAGCTGTCCTTTGGCAAGGATACGTTTGACCGTGCTTTTAACATACGCGGCTACCGGGCGAGAGGAAATCCGGGCGAGTTCAACGCCGGCAAGGGTAGCAGCAAAGCGGTCGGCATCCAAGACAGCATAGGGATTTTTTCCGGAAAAGACATCAACCTTACCTTGTCTTTTGACCCCCAGCCGGCATCCGAACTCGATCTCTTTATCACTTGGGGAGGAAATATCGCCGGAGACAGCTTCGAACCCATCTTCTTTCCAGTCACTTTGAATGCCGGTACCTCCGTTTCCTATTCCTTGGAAATGAAGGTGAAACAGTAGTTTTTCGTTGTTCAAAAAGTTTTTACAGGAGAACTTGCAGAAATGATTCCCAGCGACCATTTTGTCCGCTTTTATAACGAAGTGTTTAAATTTCTCGATGAGCGTGATGACCTGGAAGATTACTATCTTGAAATCAGCCGACATCAGGAGTTGCATTGCTTCGAACTCTTCTGGACGAAAGGGCTGGAAGGGATGCGTGAATACTGGGATAAAATTACCAGAGAGGAAAACTGCGAGCGGATGCATTTCGAGAATCCAGATGGGCGTGAAAGCATGATGACCCTTTGTCCAAGTTTGAGCAAGGCGCTGGACTCGGATGCAGGTGTCTGCCGCAAATATTGTGATCATTGTGCGGGCTGGGTGTTGCCGCTGCTGACAAAATGCGGCTTTTATGGCGTTCGGGATCATATCGCCTGGGATATACCGCAATGCCGTTCACTGATTACCGAAAAACGTGAAGCTGCCGAGGCATACTACCGCAAATGCCTGGCAGAAACAAAAAATCCGGATCAGATTTTCAGCAACCTTGACGAATGGGAAACGGTCGAGAAAAATGCTGCGCGCCGACGTGAACAGCACCCTCACACTACTGAAAACAAGTGATTTTTAACCACGAACCACACGAACAGCCTTGGCGCGGACTGATCGCTCGCAACCCACACGGACTTTACACGGACGGGACACGGACTTTACACGGACGACAGATCAGTCGGATCAGTCGGATCGGACGGATCGGCACAATGCTTTGCGCCGTAGGCGCTTAACCATGCTTAACCCCAGGTTTTAACCTGGGGTGGGAAATCCCCCAAAGACAGTGCCTTGTAAAGGCACCACAATCAGACGAAG
>JAPXLT010000317.1:0-3786 GCA_033809415.1 Lentisphaeria bacterium | reverse complement strand
ATAGTAATGCCTCTGTAGTACAAGGTTTAGGGGAATGGGGTGCGTAGTGCGTGGTGCGAAGTGCGTTGGGAACGGGTACGGGGGCACTGGTTTAAAAAGTAGCGCAACCGTCCCGGTTGTGATTATTCTGACTGTCGTGGGGTACGGGGGATGTTCTTGTCCTGTCCACACTGTCCACCACGTCTGACCCGCACTACGCACTACGCACACCGCACTACAGAAGACTGACCCGTTACGATAAATAACCGAAAACTCAATGGACAGAGAACAGGGCGCAGGGTGCCGTCTTCTGTCCACAATGTCCACTTTATTCAACGTGTGTGGCGTTCAGGGTATTTGCGCAGTGCTGGCGTTTCCTCGCACGCGTCCTGGTGGTTGTCCGGTTGCTTTGCGGATGACTTTATTGAAGTAGATCGGTGAGGAGAACCCGCATTTTGCGGCGATTTCATTCATTGGCAGATTGGATTCCCGGAGCATTTTCAGTGCTTGCTGCAATCGCTGGGTGGCGATATAATTGGCGGGACTGATACCGAAGGCTTCTTTGAAACGGCGGCTTAATACGACCCGATGGCAGGAAAACAGGTCGGCAAGGCGTTCGACATTGAGTTCCGGTGAAAAAAAGTTTTCATCAATGAAAGTGCGTATCTCCTGAAGGTTCCCTGAGCGTTTTCGAGCGCTCTGGTGCCCTCCCGCAGCAGTAGTTAGGATGCGGAAGGCGATTTCGAGGGTTTCCAGTCTTTTTTCGATGCGTGGGATTTCGATGTTTAGTTCGACTTCGCGGAACAGTTGTTCGGGGCAGGGGCATGCCCGGTTCAAGCCTGGTTTGATGCCCAGCCCCCTGAAGAGGGAATCGGCATGGTCTCCTTCAATCGACAACCAACGGTAGGCCCAGCCCTTGCCATTCCGCCGGGGATGAAAGCGGTGGTGAGAACCGGTAGGATAATACCAGACATATCCAGGAGGCAGAAGATATTCCTTGCCCGATAACGTGAAGACCCCCTCTCCGGAAACACTCCAGAAAATCTCCGCAAAATGCGCATCCTTTTCCGGCTCGGAATTCTCCGGCAGCAACTGGAAAAAGCCGATTGCGCGGACAAAGAAACCGAGGTTGCCGGAGTACAGCGAATAGTGAAAATCACGGCTTCGTTTCATCGGTTACATTTTTCCTAATTAGATGTTACAAAAAGACAATTGCAACTAATTGCATACACCATTATACTATATTCCAAGTACAAAAAATACAAGAGACATGAATCCATTCAAACGGCAAGATGGGGGTGTTTAATGGACAGGGACACGAATGGACATCATGGACGGAATGGACGCGATGGACTTGCCGTTTGATGGACGAATGGACAGGCTCAAAAAAAACATCACCTGCTGTACGTGTCCATTTATGTCCATGAAAAACGCGTCCATTTGTGTCCATGATGTCCATTGCGTCCATTCTTGTCCCTGTCCCTTGTCCATAAAAAATCTTTCACAAAAAAGAAGATGAGACAGTTCATGAAAATTTCTCAGGAACATTTGCCTGCCAGGCGTATTTCTCCGGAAAAGGACATTTGCTTTTTCGGTTATTATGATAAATATCCCTGTTCTGCTTCCGGCGAGTTCCATCTGGCTCACCGGGTGGGCTTTCAGGCCAGGCAGCCCCGTTGCGGGGAAGCGGCCGAACTCGGTTTTTTGCGGGATGGGCAGTTTGTTGCGTTTGGCAGCACCTGCGCCTGGAATTGGCAGCAGGGATCGATGCTGCAGTGGTTTGATCAACGACATGTGCTCTTCAACGACCTCGAACAGGGCAAACATGTGGCCAGGCGGCTAAACCCAGATAACGGCGAATGCCGGACGCTTGACCGCCCAGTCTATACACTCTCCCCTGACCGGAAATATGCGCTTTCCTTGAATTTCTCGCGCCTTGACCGGGAACGCCCAGGGTATGGATATCACGGCGCGGACGATCCGACAATCGAATATGGATACTGCCAGAATGACGGCGTTTTCCTGATGGATTTAGAGGCGGGACAAAGCCGTGTTGTAGTCAGCCTCGCTCGGCTAGTTGAATCACTTCCTGATGTACCGGAAGCCGCCCGGACGACGCACTGGGTGAATCACATGCTCTTCAGCCCGGATGGAAAGCGCTTTTCATTCCTCCACCGCTACCGGGTTTTTCCACCGACATTCGAAGGAATGCGCTATTACCGCACCCGGCTGCTGACGGCTCGGGTGGATGGTTCCGATTTGCGGGAATTGCAGGCGGATGGCCACTTCTCCCACTATGTCTGGAGTGCGCCGGAGCGAATTCTGGCGGCATCGCGCTTGCCGGAAGACGGCACGCAGTACCGCATTTATGATGTACTCTCCGGAAAACCGGTGCAGGTTGTCGCGGCAAATGTGTTCCCGCCAGATGGGCATTGCTCCTTTTCTCCGGATGGACGGTGGATGTTGACTGACAGCTATGTTATGCCGGATGGCTGCCGGAAACTCTATCTCATGCGTATGGGAACCGGAGAAGCATTCGAGATCGGCTCCTTCCGCTCGAATCCGGACTGGCCTGCACCCACCCGCTGCGACCTGCATCCGCGCTGGATGCCTGACGGGCGTTCCGTCAGTATCGATTCCATTCATGAGGGGACTCGCGGCATTTATCACATTGATCTGAAAGGAATCATAGCGCCATGACTAGTATTTGCTTGGACGGCACCTGGGATTTTGCATATTGCGAGACGGATGAGTTCTGTACCCGCTTTGACTCCTGTGCCGCGGTGCCGGGCTGCTTTGATGCCGGCAGTGCACTTTTCAACCATCGTGGCGTGGGGTGGTATCGGCGTTTCGTCGAGATATCGGGGCCGGTGTGCATGCGTTTGCGCGGCGGTCTGGCTTTGCGTGTGTTCTGGGATGGAGCGCAGGTTGGTCAATGCAACCTGCCGTATTCTCCGTTCGAGTGCGAATTTGATGCAGGGGATTTCGGACGCCATGAATTGATCATTGCCGCCGATAACCGGGTGCTGGATGATCCGAGGCAACAGTTTCATCCCTTCTACGATTTTTATGGCTACGGGGGAATCTATGACCATGTCGAAATCCACCCACTCGAGGATGGCATCAGCAGGGTCGAAGTCCTTCCGCTTTCCCATACTGACGGAACGGTGAAAATCCGCCTCGAATGCCGAAATTCCCCGCCGGATTCAGTGCGCCTTTCCTTTGATGGAAAACCCGCCGTGCAAGTTTCCTACGCGGATGAATTCGAGTACCAAGTGCCGGACTTTCGGCTGTGGACGCCAGAATCTCCTTGCCTGCATACGCTTTGCGTTGACGACGTGGAAGTCCGCTTCGGTTTGCGAACCATTCGCTGTGAAGGGCGCGATTTGCTGTTGAATGGCGAAAAAATCAAGCTGGTCGGTTACAACCGCCATGAGGCCCACCCGCAGTTCGGCGCGGCCACTCCGGATGCGTTGACCATCGAGGACATTCGGAAGATCAAGTCGCAGGGCTGCAATTTCATCCGGGGCTGTCATTATCCTCAGAAGGAAGCCTTTCTTGATGCCTGCGACCGCATGGGAATACTGGTATGGGAGGAGGCTCTGGGCTGGGGCAATCCCGAGGAGCACCTGGTCTGCCAGGAGTTTCAGCAGGGTCAGGTCGAGGCCTGCCGTCAGATGGTTCGCCGTTCGATCAATCATCCCTGCGTTATTATCTGGGGATTCCTCAATGAAAATGCGAGCAATAAGGCGTCCGCACGTCCGCTTGTCGGGCGCCTTGCCCAGCTCCTGTCTCTTATACACATCT
>JAPXLT010000316.1:0-1505 GCA_033809415.1 Lentisphaeria bacterium | reverse complement strand
CAACGGACCCTTCCCGTCCGGTCACTTTTGCCAGCAATCGCTGCTTGCGGGATTGCTGCTTTGATCTAGTCGATATCATTGCACTGAATACTTATCCGGGCTGGTACAGTGATGTTGAGGGAGACGGCATTGACGTCATACGCCCTGAACTGGAAAAATTAGCGGCTCAATTACCGGAGAAGCCTTTGCTAATCAGTGAAATCGGAGCAAGCGCCATGTTCGGGGACCACAGCGAGTGCCGCTGGAGTGAAGAACATCAGGCAAGGTATCTGCTCGAAGCCCTCGAGTGCATTTTCACGATGGAACGCTACACAGGAGTCGCACTCTGGCAATACTGCGATACCAAAACCTATGTCAATACCATCCATTTCTACGGACGCCCGCGGGGCTTCAACAACAAGGGAACGCTGAATGAATACCGCATCCCAAAACTCGCCTGGAAAAAAATCGGCGAGTTCCTGGCAACGAGGCGAAAACAAACGTGACGCGGAATACATTTTTGTCCACGGAAAGCACGGAAAACTTTCGTGCCTTTTCATGTAGTTCGTGGTTAAAAAATAGGTTGTGGGCGTCAGCTCACGCCAAGTCCATTTTGTCCATTCTTGTCCCTGTTCCTCGTCCATAATTTTTCACAAAGGAGGCATAACCATGCAAAGTCGTAAAAGGCAGGTCGTTCATTGTTCATTCACATTAATTGAACTGCTCGTCGTCATCGCAATTATAGC
The DNA here is from genome assembly GCA_033809415.1 of Lentisphaeria bacterium. Taxonomy (GTDB): domain Bacteria; phylum Verrucomicrobiota; class Lentisphaeria; order Oligosphaerales; family Oligosphaeraceae; genus JAQVUB01. The sequence continues at coordinate 780 of JAPXLT010000316.1, read as the reverse complement.
GATACTGGCCTCGATGCTGCTTCCGGCGTTGCAGAAGGCACGTGAGAAAGCCCAAGCCATTACTTGTGTTAACAATCAGAAAACGCTTCTTCAGATATCGACGATGTATTTCGACAGTTTTGATGGATTTCTGTTTACTTCGGATAATAATGGTCAATGGGGCGGCTGGTTTGTGAAAAATGGCTTTGTTGCCGATCCTCCGCTTTATGGCAGTTGCCCATCGACCGCTCCCTATAAATACTATTCCCCGTATGCTTCCAAAAACTGCTATACGACGTATGCAACCCGCCACCGAAGCAACATGCCGGTCGAGGTCTGTATAAAGACAACCGCAGCCCACCACTATATGATTACTCATAAAGTCCGGGACCCGTCTATGATGTTCGTGTATGGAGATTCTGCGGGTAAAAACAGCCGCAAACAAGCATCATTCGTATATGTTGCCACATCTTCAGCAAGTCTTGGTGAAGGCCGCCTCTATATGGCGCATAGCAATGGAATGAATCTGGCCATGCTGGACGGACATGTGGCCAGCATCCGAAACCCATCGGAATTTTACAGAACCTTTCATCGGGAATACGGGCTCTCTAGTATTTCGGATACGACAAAATACGGCTTTTCACTCAGTTTTCTCGACCGTAGTTTTGCCGAGCTTTCAGGAAATTTCTAAGGAGGTAGCCCATGCGCTTTGCTTGTATTACGGCGTTTTTGATGATCGCCTGGCAGATTGCCGCTGCCGGTGAATTGCTGCTGGTGGAAAATGGCAGAACGGATTATACC
>JAPXLT010000315.1:0-5345 GCA_033809415.1 Lentisphaeria bacterium | reverse complement strand
GCCGTCTTGATCGGGAAAGGAACACCTTCCCGGATGCTTTTGTGGAGATGTTTCCAGATGAAGTGCGTATCAACCCCATCTTTGGGTTCGACCATGATCGTGCCCCAACGCCAGGAAAGCGGCTTGCTGCTCATGGCACCGGCAGTGGGTTCACCCGGAAGAATGGCGGGCGTACCGGCACTGGCCGCCTGACTTTTGACTTCCTGGCCGGGAGTAACCCAGCGATAGCTCACTTCCCGGTCGTCTTTGCAGATCAGTGCGCCACGCGTGCCATAGACCGTGAAAATTGGCTCATCCATCGCGCAAGCGCCCGATATCTGAATATCAGCCAAGCGTCCGTTTTCGGCGCGCAGCATAATCCGGAAATGGTCTTCCATATCACCGGCAGCCACGACATGTTTGCGGTCGCACCAGATGTCTTTGACCGGGCTTTCCAAGAGTTGCAGCGCCTGATCGATCAGGTGGGGACCCCAGTTGTTCATCTGGCCGCCTTCACATTCGCTCATAACCTGCCAGTCATTGCGCAACTGGAAACTCAGACGGCGCAGCTTGATCTCAAAGACTTCGCCAATATTGCCGGCGGCAATCAATTCGCGAATAAAAGTGAAGCCGGACTCGAAACGGCGGTTGTGCCGGAAAAACAGCTTGCCAGGATATTTTTTATCGGCTTCAGCCAGTTGCAATGCCTCCGCATAGCTGACCGCGATGGGCTTTTCCACGAACACATATTTTCCGGCGGCCAAGCCTTGCAGCGCGTGCTTCACGTGATCCCCGGAACGGCTGGCGACACTCAGCAACTCGACATTCGGGTCCGCCAGCATTTCATCGATATTATGATAAGGCTTGGCGCCGCAACGTTTCTGGAGTTCCTCGGCGCGGTTAAACAATGGGTCTGCTCCGGCAACAACCGTGTATAAATCCGAATACATGGAAAGTTCCGCGTAATGCATATTCATGCCGGCTCTGCCTAATCCAAGAATCCCAACCTTAATTTTCTGACTCATCATCATTCTCCGTATTTTCTTTGTTGATAACTCCCGCATCCTGCGGATTGAAACCAGTCCATCAACAGCTGGTTACAAACTTGTCAAAGTGAATGTTTTCGGCAGGCATGCCTCGTTCCTGCAAGACTTTCAAGCAGGCTTCGAGCATGCCGGGGCTGCCGCAAAGATACGCCTCCATATCCCGGCAGTCGGCATAATGGCGACCGACCACCTCGGTGATCAGGCCGGTTTCGCCGCTCCAATTGTCATCCGGCAAAGGTGCGCTCAAGGCCGGGATAAATTTAAAGTCCGGCAACTTGGTTTCCAGTGCCGCCAATTCCTCGGTCAAATACAGGTCCCGTCGGCTCACTGCTCCAAAGAACAGGCGTGCCTTTCGCGTCACCTTGCGGGTACACATGTCCAGTAAGATACTGCGAATGGCAGACAAGCCGCTGCCTCCAGCAATAAAGATGGCTTCCCGGTTGTTGGGTTGCAAATGAAAATCACCATTGGGGCCGCGCAGAGTCAAGGTTTCCCCGACTTCTGCCTTCTCGAAAATCCATGCGGTGCCTTTTCCATGGGGATTTCTGCGGATGATAAAATCGAGAGTGCGCTGATTCTTGGGATCGGATGCCAGCGAAAAAGAACGCAGGTAGGGTTCATTGCCGCCATCATACGGGGGAATTACCCATTGCATCCAGCAGCCAGCCTCGACCCGAATCAGGCGCGGCTCGACCGCCTGACAACGAACCAGGAGAATATCTCTGGTCAGGAGAATCTTTTGCGTGATTTTAACGCGATATTCCCCCACTGAATAGTAGGCACGGGGAATTTCAATCTGCAAGTTCCCCTCGATGCAAGTCTGGCAAGCCAGACGCATGCCGCGGGACACCTCCTGCTCGCCCAACAGCGTCTTCTCGATATCAGATGGAGCATTGCACCCACCTGCAAGGACGCGCAAACGACAAAAACCACATTTCCCCTGACCGCCACAAGCTGTGGGAAGATAGAGATTTTGTCGTTTCAAAGCCTGAAAAAGCGTTTCGCCGGCATGCGCTGAAAGAAGCCGGTCCCCAGAATTGATATCAATGGAAAATTCTTTTTCCTGAGACATAAAAGCATACTCCAAACTCGAGCACAAGGAAAAGCCCGTCAAAATAGCCTTTGGGACATACTCTAACTATATAGTCTCAATTGCCTTTTTACAGCACAAACGCCACAAAATCCCCGACAAAGACAAAAACGCCCGCCACTACGCACATCCCCTTCTGCACCGTAATGCGTCAGTAAGCTGGATGACGGTTTTTTACAACGAAAGACACTAATGGACACGAAAAAATTTCATGGCGAGCACAATACATTCGCGCAGAAAAAGCCATTTCCATGAAATTTTTTCGTGTCCTTTCGGGCATTTCGTTGTTCAAAAAGAATTCCTCGTCGTCGTTCAACGATTTCCTTCTGGATGCTTGATTTTTGTCAGAGGAAAATTATAGTATCGATTTCGATTGTCAAAAAATTGCTTGCAGGATGGAAAGGCCTGCTTTTTTCATCGTTCATTTAAGCGACAATACAGGTTTCAGATATGCCGACTTATGAATACAAATGTGACCAATGCGGGTACCGCTTCGAGAAGTTTCAGCGCATGACAGAACCCCGTTTGACCGAATGTCCGCAATGCCAGGGCGCCATACGACGCCTGATCGGTGCCGGTGCCGGAATCATTTTCAAAGGCAGCGGATTTTACTGCACCGATTACCGGAAGCCATCCGAGCCTGCTAAGGCTTCAGAGGCTCCAGCTCCGGCAGCAAAATCCTAAAATTTCCCTATTCTTTCATTGTTATTTTTTTTCAAGGAGACACACAGCAATGCTGCAATGCCCGAAATGCGGTACCGACAACCTGCTCAATGCCATCTTCTGCCGCGGCTGCGGAGAACGCCTGGAACTGAACGATCTGAAACCGGAAGTGTTTCAGGATAACAAGCTGACCAAAGCCCAACGCATCGCCAAAATCGTCAATATTGTCCTCGGGATTGTATTGACTCTGCTGATCATTGTCGTTGTTGTCGGTGCATTATATCCGGTCAGTGGGCGCATCGAGGTCGCCGAACCAAGTAGCGAGGCGCAGAACAATTACAGCACTCTTTTAAAAAGAGGGAAAGCGAGGTCTTTGACTTTCAGCAATGAAGATGCCACTGCGCTGGTAAACAAGCAATTCAAGACCTTCAGCGGAACTGCCGGAGTTCCCACCCCGGAATCGGTCACTGTCATTTTTCTTGGCGATGGCAATGTCAAACTGATCCTTACCGCCAAACTGAAAATTGTCAATCTGCATACCACCCTGATTACAACACCCACATTTCCAAGCCCAGGCAATATGACCTTGGAAATCAAGCAGGCCAAGGTAGGCTTCCTCCCGCTTCCAGAAGCCATTCGCCCTAAATTGACAGACAATTTCAAGACCATCGCTAAAAGCACCCTGGAAAGAGCACGTGTCCGGATTGAAAGTGCCACCGTCCTGGAAGGCAGCGCAACCGTCCAACGAATCGGCAGATAAAAACACGGCGTACCAAAACCCTTTTTAACAACGAAAAGACACGAAAAGGCACGAAATTTTATAGGGTTGTTGCTTTGACGGATAAGATTGCGCACAAATTTGCGGTCTGGTCTGTTGGTTGCTCTGACGGATCGGACGGGGAGTAATTTGAAAGATTTTCACTATAAGCATGAAAACTGTAGACCCCAAATTATTTGACGATTTGATGCGTGACCGAACGCTGCTGCTTTTATCGCTCGCCCGGAAAATCGTCTCCGAAGGGCCAGAAAACATGGAGCTGACCCGTCCCCTTCTGGGAAATATTCAAGGGGAATCCACGCAGTTGGAGGAACTGCTGGATTCCTACGGGGCGCGCAACAATTCGCAATGGTATGTTTTTCGCGTTCAGATTGCCGCCCTCAAGAATTTCAGCACGGCTGGCTATGAGTTGTTGCATTTAAAGCACACCAGCCACAGCTATAGTCTTGATACCACCCGTGAAGGATTCCTGGAAGGAACAGAAGATGCTCTCAATTACGTAGCTGCCATCCTTTTCTGTGCACTTCAACGCATCCTCGACGAAACAGAATCCTTTGGCTGGCCCCCTCCGGAAGAAAATCTCGGCCTTGATTTCAGCGAAATCCTGCCTGGCGGTCGCCTTCCTATGGATCGGAAGACAAAAGATGGCAAATCTGCCCAGGAACTAGTCATCCGCCTGGCAACTGCATTCCTCAATAACACCGAAGATGCAAAATTCTTGCAGGCCGCCGCACGCACGCAAGGGCCAAAGTGGAAAAATCTGAATTTCAACCGCATTGGGGAAGCTCCCATCCGTGCGTTGGAAGGAAAAATCCATAACTTGCAATCCACCTATGACACGTATGTCAGTGACAGTGAGACTGAAGCCTGCGACCCGAACCTGCCAAAGCTGCGTGGGCATATCAGCATTGTGCTGCACATTCTCCGGGTGGCGACCATTTTTGCGCATTTTTATGAGCGCCACTTTAAGATCAACGCGGATGCCCTGCGTTGTCGCGATCACACCTGTGTATTAAACGGCGACTGGTTTCTCAATCTGTTTACCCATTATTTATGCCGTTACAGTTATGAATTTCTGCATTCTGCCCGTAGCCTCTGCCAAAACATGTTGAAGAAATATGCGGTGATCTCGACGATCGAAGTGCCCATACCTCCTTTTTTCGGGTTCCATGCGCGTCCTTCGGCACTGGTATCCTCGATCGTTCAACATTATGGCAGCAACGTCACCCTGATTTGCGGCGACAGCGAATATGATGCTGAAAAAACTTTCGAGCTGTTTCGGGTCAATGGCTGGATCGACCAGCAAAAGCGCAGCTACATCTATCGCGAGTTGGATAAATTGGACCTGAACGAGATCGAGGAAAAGATTCGCAATCAGTCCATCACCCGTAACGAGGGAGTGCTCAATGTCATTCGGCATTTGGCAGAGAAAAATATCATTCACATCTTGAATTACCCGCTGCCGATTGCCCCAATTATTGACAACAGCCACGACACCTTACGCGATCTGGCCAAAAATGTTATTATCAAGCTGCACGCCCAGCGCGCCTTGACGATCCTCTTCGATATCAAAATTACTTTCCGCGGCGACATCCGGGTGCTGAATGATTTACGGATACTAGCCGAAAATTCTTACGGCGAAAACGAATCCGGCACCAACATCGCCTTGCCGAGTGCACTCAACTACCTGAAACACTTCCGGGAACAAGAATAAACACGGACGGGACACGGACGGGACACGGACGGGACACGGACGGGACACGGACGGGACACGGACGGGACACGGACG
>JAPXLT010000314.1:0-5387 GCA_033809415.1 Lentisphaeria bacterium | reverse complement strand
CCCTGCACCCTTAATCCAACATTTCTCGGATAACGGCCAGGCGTCGTGTACGCGCTTCCCGGACAAATTCCATTTCGCTGGCGATCATTTCCTCGAGGCTGGTCTGCAATGCCCGACGATGATCGAGAAAGTGCCTGGCGGCGGCAATCATGCCACTGATTTCTCGAAGCACCCCATTTTGCTGGATTTTCTGCTGTTGCTCGGCACTTAGAATATTGTTGATATAATCGTCATGCAGCATACGCATCATATTTCGATAGCGTTTGCCCACTTCCACGCTCAGCAATTGCGGGCGACGATAGCTGGCATAGAAGGTGCCCAGAAATGCGACGACGCGATCGCGCTGCTTTAGGGAATCAAATTGCTGACTGATCAAATCCAGCTGGGAACAAGCAAAGTTAAAACTGGCCTGATCCCCAAAAGTCAGTTTGCGGATGGTGTCCACCGGGGAACGTCCAGTCTTCAAACCATAAAGAAAGGAACGCACAATAATTTTTTCAGCCATTTTGCGAACCCGTTCCTCCCAATCCTCGAAGCCCTTGCCGACTAACCCCAGAAAAGCCATTGCCAAGCGGTTTGCGCCGTCTGGCTGACGCAATAGCTGGTCAGCAACAATCAATACCGGGCGATACAGCGAGCACATCCTGTTCAATTCCAGGTATAGAGCCGTCTGCAGCCATTGACGGTCTTGAGATTCCTTCTCATTTTCCAGAGCCATGAAACGCTGAACGCATTCGCCTAAATTCTCCAGGGCATTGCTCAGCCATTTCATCAGAGCTTCATCGCCCAGAGAATCCTGCCCGACTAGCAAATGCAGATGAGCCAAAAGACCATTGCGCACAGCGCATTTCCGACGCCAGCAGCGTAACGCATAAACACAAAGCAATTTGTCGGAACCGGTGGTCACATTCGGCCAGTATTCCTGCAACGCTTCGTCCGCAGCCCAAATTTCAGCCCAGCCAAGAAATTCCCGGCTCAGACTGGGACTGCTCGAAACCACCCGCAGAATATCCCGGATGACATCCGGATCCTGATTGCCATCATTGGCTTTCAAATACCGCAAAAGCCACTTTTCCGTGCGTTCAGGGGATTGAATCCAGATGACTTGCAGAGCCAGTTCGAGGACCGTATCAACAACCTCGAGACGGCGCCGGAAGGCGTCGACTGCCCGTGTCAATGGCTGGGAAATTTCCGCCCGGTTGAGCAGTTTGCAGCGATCTAGGAGGCTGAAGGCCTGCCCGCTGTAAGGCACCAGGGCTGAAGAGAGAGGGCGCGGAGTTTTTTCCGCAGAAGCTGGTAATGGCTTGATTTCGCCGGCAGCAGCAAGCAATTTGGCATTGCGGTCGAGTTCGTCGAAATATTCCAGCAGTGTCGCTTCGCCATAATGTTTCACCGGACTATTCTGATACAGAGCCAGCAAACACTCGAACTGCTTTACACACCAATCAAAGCCAGATTCGCCAACCTGCGCGGCCAGTTCGAATAAATGAGTGCGCTCCGCCACAGAAAGGTCTGGATTCAAATTCTCCAGACGGCGAAGAAGCGCCTTCAATTCCTGAAACTGACCGTTTGTTTTCATCACTTAATTGTACTAAGGCAAACATCAATCACAACCGGGACGGTTGCGCTACTTTTTAAACCGCATGCAATTTCATCCGTCTGAGCAGCAACCCTATAAAATTTTCGTGCCTTTTCGTGTGGTTCGTGGTTAAAAAATCCTTTTTGGGCAGGATCTATTTACCGTCCCAGCGCCAAGCGGTCGGCAAAGCGGTCGGGCAAACCGCTTGCACGGATTTTCGCCTGTGCGGCAGCAATGTCATATTCTACGCGAATCAGCTCCACAGTGCGGGTTTCCAGATCAAAGACGACTGCACAGGAGCGCGGATCACGGTCACGGGGCTGCCCTACTGAGCCGACATTGACCATCACTTTGTCACTGTCTTTGACCACCATCTTGCGGATAAAATCGACGTAGGGCAATTCGTTGGGAATTTCGATGCCAATCAGCGGCGAATGGCTATGCCCGCAGAAAGCCAGTGGGGCATCCTGATACTTGAAGTTGGCGGCAAAGGTATTTTCATCGAGGCAGTATGCCCAGGATATCGGAGCAAAAGAACCATGCAATGCCGTAAATTGCTCCGTGACAATCTTCATCGGCAGTTTCGAGAGCCAGCGCAAATCCTCCATCGGCAGATGATTCTGCGTCCAAAATACTGCATCACGCACTTCGCCGCGAAGACGATCAAGTTTCGGATCCATCAACAAAGTAACATATTCATCGTGATTGCCCATGGCGGTGATGATCTTCCGCTCCTGGATGATGCGGATGCACTCGCTGGGGTTTGCACCGTAGCCAACCACATCACCCAAACAATAAATCTGTTCGCAGGGAATCTCATCCAATTTTGCCAGAGTCGCCTGAAGCGCTTCGAGATTGCCATGAATATCACTGATAAATCCAATTTTCGTCACTGGAGGTTTTTCCTTTGGGGAACTAAATTAAGTAGATGCACACAAAAAACCGGAATTGCTCTTGCAGACAGCATGATGGTCCGGTTTTTTTACTGACTGTAATAATAAAACACCTTTTGCCGCCTTTGCAAATTCAAGAGAGCGGAGCTTATGCGAAGAAAACTTTTTTTCAGCCTTTTTTTACTGGGCACCATCCTCTTTTTCGTCGTCTTCTTTTTTCTGCCGGTCTTCCAGGTCTTGCGTGGCGGCATCACTGACAGTGAGGGTCGCTTCACCCTGTTCTATGTCACGGAAATCCTGCGCAATCCCCTGTACCGGGACGGCCTCTGGAATTCATTGCTGATCGCCTGCTGCACGACGCTGCTCTCCCTGCTCCTCGCCCTGCCCCTTGCCTGGCTGGCAGACCGCTATGACTTCAGCGGAAAACGCCTGCTCACCGGAGCATTGCTGCTGCCAATGATCCTGGCGCCCTTCGTCGGTGCTTTGGGAATGCAATGCATCTTCGGGCGTTTCGGCGCTTTCAATATGCTGCTGCTGAAACTGGGGATCATCGCCCCAGGTCAGGAACCCGATTGGTTTGCCGGTGGATTCGCAGCAGTCGTTTTCCTGGAAGCATTGCATCTTTTCCCGATTCTATATCTGAATATCGCTGCGGCTCTAGCCAATATTGATCCGGCCATGCTCGAGGCCTCCGCCGATTATGGCTGTGTAGGTTTCCGGCGTTTCCGGCGCATTACGCTGCCTCTGGTCATGCCCGGGATTTTTGCCGGCGGCACGTTAGTGTTTATCTGGTCCTTTACGGAACTGGGCACGCCGCTGATGCTGAATTACGGGCGCACGACCGCCGTGCAGATTTTTTCCGGACTCAATGAGCTGGGACGCAACCCGATGCCATACGCCCTGGTGGCGGTCATGATGCTCTTTTCAGCCACCGCCTATCTGCTGGCAAAATTCTGGTTTGGCCGCAACACCTATGCAATGAGCAGCAAAGCCGGGCACGGTGCAAATGCCATCCGTCTGCATGGCTGGAAAAATGCACTGGTTGTCCTCTGTTTTGCCTCGATCGGACTGTTCAGCATTCTGCCCCATCTGGGTGTCGTCGGCATGGCTTTCGGGCGAACCTGGTATCGAACGATCCTGCCATCGAAACCTGGCCTGCAGCATTTTCAGGCTGCCCTGGGTCACAGCCTGACCATTCCCAGCATCAGCAACAGCATGCGCTATGCCGTGCTGGCTTTGCTGCTGGCACTGGCCATGGGAACTTTCGCCGCCTATGTCATCGTCCGCGGCAAAGGAAAATGGCGGTGGCTGCTGGATTGCTGCACGATGCTGCCGCTGGCCGTTCCCGGCCTGGTACTCGCCTTCGGCTATCTGGGCATGTCGCAGAAAGGGCACCTGTTTCATTGCATCGATCCGGTGCAGAATCCAACCATTCTGCTGGTCATCGCATATGCGGTGCGGAGGTTGCCCTATATCGTGCGTGCCGCAGTAGCCGGCTTGCAGCAGACTTCCGTCAGCTTCGAGGAAGCCGCCGCCAGCCTGGGCGCGACTCCGCTGACGTCTTTCCGGCGCATTACCATGCCGCTGATTGCGGCCAATCTGATCGCGGGCAGCATCCTGACCTTCAGCTTTGCCATGCTCGAGGTCTCCGACTCCCTGATTCTTGCCCACAAGGCTGCCTTCTTCCCGATCACCAAAGCCATCTATGAGCTCTCCTCCCTGCTGGGCCAAGGACAAGCACTGGCCTCCGCACTCGGTCTCTGGACAATGGCCTTCCTCGGAATCTCCATGCTGACCGCATCCAGCCTCCTGGGCAAACGCATGGGCGCCATCTTCAGAGCATAAACAAGTTTTTTTAAAACAACGAAAGGCACGAAAATTTTCGTGCCTTTTCGTGTGGTTCGTGGTTTAAAATTCCATTGTCTCTGCTTATTTGCAGAAAGTGCGTCCGCCATCGATATAGATTGACTGTGCCGTAATATAGGAAGCAAGGTCTGAGAGCAAAAATATGACTATCGAGGCAATATCTTCTGGTTGCCCCAGGCGGCGCAGGGGAACTTCGGAGGCAAGTTGCTTGCGTTTTTCAGCGTCGGGATGTCGCTGCTTCAGCAAATCAGTCTCGATCAGCGACGGATGCACCAGATTGCAACGGATTCCAAATGGGGCAAACGCTTTGGTTACAGCCCGGTTGAGACCCTCGAGTCCGGCTTTGGCGGAGGCATAGTCAGCCCTGCCGCCGCCACCCGCGACAATTGCCGCCGAGCCAATTAAAACAACGGAGGCATTTGTTGCTTTTTTCAGCATTGGCATGGCCAGCTTGAGAGCCAGGAACGCGCCATTCAAATTGATATCCACAACCCTCCGCCAAGAAGAAAAATCAATATCTTCAAAAGGTGTCGGACTGGTATAGCCGGCACTGTAAACCAGATGTTCAAGGCCGCCCCAAGACGATTCCAGACCTTGGAAAAACTGTTTCGAGGCATCCGCATCGGTGCAATCCACTGCACCGTGAAACACACGTGTGCCGGTAGCGCTTAATTCTCCGGCCAATGCTTCCGTGGCATTTCGGTCAGGCTCCGTATCCAAATGGGTCCAGGCGACATCGCTGCCGGCTGAAGCCGCCATGCGGACAATCGCCGCGCCAATCCCCCGGGCACCGCCGATCACTAAAGTGCGCTGCCCATTCAGAGATAAATTCACCATCGTTTGCAGCTCCTTTCTTAGAGGACGTCAAAAAAGCTTGGCGCGGACTGATCGCCCGCAACCCACACGGACTTTACACGGACGGGACACGGACTTTACACGGACTTTACACGGACGGGACACGGACTTTACACGGACTTTACACGGACTTTACACGGACTTTACACGGACGGGACACGGACTTTACACGGACGGGACACGGACTTTACACG
>JAPXLT010000313.1:0-5408 GCA_033809415.1 Lentisphaeria bacterium | reverse complement strand
GGACGGTTGCGCCACTTTTTAAACCTGCACCCCGCACCCTGCACCCTGCACCCTGCACCCTGCTTTAGAGGAATTCTTCCTGCCAAGGCAAGCCGTGCAGATTCAGTTTTTCCATGAAGGGTTCCGGATCGAAATGCTCCATGTTGAAGACACCGGCGTCTTTCCAGACTCCGGTGACGATCAGCATGGCGCCGATCATGGCCGGAACGCCGGTCGTGTAGGAAATGGCTTGTGACTGCACTTCCCGGTAGGCTTCCTCGTGATCACAAATATTGTAGATGTAATACCGACGCGGCTTGCCATCCTTCGTGCCTTTGATCAGGCAGCCAATGCAGGTCTTGCCTTTGGTCAGAGGTCCCAGCGATGCCGGGTCCGGCAAAAGAGCCTTCAGGAACTGCAACGGAATAATTTCCTGACCATTGTACATCACCGGGTCGATCCGGGTCATACCGACGTTCTGCAAAACCTCGAGGTGTTTCAGATAGGAATCCCCAAAGGTCATCCAGAAACGCGCCGCCTTCAAGCCATGCGGACGCAAAAACTTCACTAGAGACTCGAGTTCCTCATGCCAGAGCAAATAGATTTTCTTCGGGCCAATGCCGCCCGGAAAATCGAAGGTTTTGCTGATTTCGAGGGGTTTTGTTTCCCGAAAGGCTCCGTCCTGGTAATATTTTCCATTGGCAGTGATTTCCCGGATATTGATTTCCGGGTTGAAATTGGTCGCGAACGGTTGTCCGTGATCGCCGGCGTTGGCATCGATGATATCGAGTTCCTCGATGGTGTCAAAATGCTTCTTTTTCGCCCAGGCGGTGAAGACATTGGTCACACCGGGATCGAATCCGCTGCCAAGCAACGCCATGATCCCCCTGTCCTTGAAGCGTTGGTGATAGTCCCATTGCCACTTGTATTCAAAGTGAGCGACATCCGGCGGCTCATAATTGGCCGTATCTACGTAATGCACGCCGGCTTCCAGGCAGGCATCCATGATATGCAAGTCCTGATACGGCAGGGCGACATTGATCACCACATCCGGCTTGAAGCGCTTCAGCAAGGCCACCAGCTCCGGCACATTATCCGCATCCACCTGAGCCGTCTCGATCTTGCGGGGCAGCTGTGCTGCAATCTTGCGGCATTTGGATTCCGTGCGGCTGGCCAAGCAGATTTCCGAGAACACTTCCGGCACCTGAGCGCATTTATGAGCAACCACCTGCCCTACACCGCCAGCACCAATAATTAAAACTTTTGCCATTTTAACACCTCACTTTTTTACCTAATTTTCGTGTCGTTTCGTGCCTTTCGTTGTTAAAAACCTCATTTTAGCGTTCAAAATAAGTGTATCCCCGCAGGCCATCTTCGAAAGCGGTCATGACCTCTTTCCGTTCCGCCGCAGTGATCATTTTTTCTCGGACGGCTCTTTCGGCATTCTGCTTGAAGCCGTCCAGTAGAGCCTGCGGATTGTACTCGACATAGGAGAGCACATCGGCGACTGAGTCGCCCTCGAGTTCACGGTTGATTTCAAAGCGCCCTTCCTCCGGTGAAATGGAGATGCTTACCACGTTCGTATCGCCGAGCAGATTATGCAGGTCGCCCAGGGTTTCCTGATAGGCGCCTACCAGGAAAGCGGCCAGATAGTATTCCTCATTTTCCCGCAGTTCATGCAATGGCAACGTGCGTCGTTCATCATGCAGATCGACAAACTGCTCGATTTTGCCATCGCAATCGCAAGTAATATCGGAAATGATCGCATTGCGCACCGGGCGTTCGTTCAGGCGGTGCACCGGCATGATCGGAAAGAGCTGTTTGATCGCCCAGGCATCCGGCAACGACTGAAAAACGCTGAAATTTCCGTAGTAGATATCGGCCAGCGCGTTGTCAAGGCCCTCGAATTCATCGGGGACATACTTGAGTTTCTTGACCATTTTATTGATTAGCACCATGATATGCCAGAAAGCGGTTTCCGCCAGGCCGCGCTCGCGCAGTGAAATGCGCCCGTTCTTGAACAGGATGCGCAATTCATCACGGTAATAGATCGCATCATGGAAGCATTCCTGCAGATTTTTCTGGGTGATATTTTTCAAGATAGCCATCAAGTCTTTGGTCATCTCATTGGCATCTTCCGGAATTGCATCCGGTATGCTGGAGGGTTCGAAGCGGGTCACATCCAGGATATTGAACAGCAGGATAGAACTGTAGGAAACCGTCGCGCGCCCGGATTCGGTGATAATCGTTGGGTGCGCAATCCCGTTGGCGTTCAGCGCTTCGGCGACGGTATCGATGACATCGACGCAGTATTCGTCCAGCGTATAATTCCGGCTCTGGTGATAATTCGTATGCGAGCCATCATAATCGACGGCCAGGCCGCCACCGAGGTCCAGGAATCCCATGGCGGCACCTTCCTGCACCAGACCAATGTACACCCGGCTGGCTTCCAAGGCTCCTGCACGGATGTCCCGGATATTCGAGATTTGCGAACCAATGTGATAATGCAGCAGTCGCAGGCAGTCCAGCATCTCTTCTTTGCGCAGCAGATCAACCATTTCGATCAGCTCGGCGGTATTGAGTCCAAAGACGCTGCGGTCTCCTCCGGATTCTGCCCATTGTCCGCTGGCCCGTGTAGAGAGCTTCATGCGCAATCCGATCAGCGGCTTGATATTCAAGGCTCGGCTGCGTTCGATGATCAAAGGCAGTTCTCCGGTCATTTCCACAACTATAATGCATTGGAAGCCTATTTTGCAGGCATAGAGAGCCAGGTCAATAAACTCCTCATCCTTGTATCCGTTGCAAACCAAGCAGGCTTCCCGGTCACGCAAGGTTCCCAGCGCCGCTATCAGCTCTGCCTTGCTGCCAGCTTCGAGACCATGGTGGAACTCTTTGCCGAAGCGTGTAATTTCTTCGATGACTTGTTGCTGCTGGTTGACCTTGATCGGGAAAACGCCTTTGTAAACGCCCTTGTACCCCGTTTGCTTGATGGCGTTCCGGAAACTGGAATGCAGCAGACGGATCTGCGAATCCAGAATATTGCTTACCCTAAGCAACACCGGCATATCCATGCCGCGATCCTTGATACCATTGATGACATCCAGAAGACTGACAGAAGGAAGATTGCTGCCCTGATACGGCAAAAGCACTAGCTCCCCCTGGTCGTTGACATCAAAATACCCATTGCCCCAATTGTGAATTCCATATAATTCCGCTGAGTCTTCTGCTGTCCAGTGCTCCAGGGTTTCTTTTTGTATATTCATCGCACTCCGTTGACCTATACACAGATAGTTTATTTTTCCAAATGCGACCCCGAAAATCTACGGTCCGTCCCCGGAACGGACTCTTTTCGGCGTGAAAGGATAATATAATTCCTCTTTCGTGTCTTTTTTTGTCTTTTCGTTGTTTTAAAAATATCCTTGCGCGAACTTCACTTGATTTTAATACAAAGCTTTTTACAGTAATGCTTTTGCGAAATGAGTTTTTTTGCGATGTTGTGCCATCGCTTGCGTTTGACAATCTTATTTTTGGAAGGTGATATATGTCTGGAATACAAGAAAACATCCTTGTCGGCATTGGCAATACCCCGTTAGTCAGAATCAATCGTATGAATCAGGGTCGAGCGGAGCTGCTGGCCAAGGTTGAATACGGCAATCCTGGCGGCAGTGTCAAGGATCGTGTTGCCCTGTCGATGATTGAGGATGCGGAGAAGCGCGGACTGCTGCAGCCGGGTGGTCTGATTATCGAACCGACCAGCGGCAACACCGGCATCGGCCTGGCGCTGGTTGCAGCAGTAAAAGGATACAGGCTGATTCTGACCATGCCGGAAACGATGAGCATCGAGCGGCGCAAACTGCTGGCAGCATACGGTGCAGAACTGGTGCTGACTGAAGGCACCAAAGGAATGCAAGGAGCGATTGACAAAGCCATCGAGCTGCAGTCAACCAATCCCGGATCAATCATCCCGCAGCAATTTGAAAATGCCGCCAACCCGGAAATTCACCGCAAGGTGACCGCCGAAGAAATCTGGCGCGATACCGGAGGCAAAGTTGATGTTTTTGTATCAGCGGCAGGCACCGGCGGCACGCTGACCGGAGTCGGCAAAGGGCTTCTCGCACGCAATCCGAAATTACATTTGGTTGCGGTCGAGCCGGATACCAGCGCGGTGCTCTCCGGTGGCACCCCCGGATCGCACAAGCTTCAGGGAATCGGCGCCGGCTTCATTCCAAAGGTGCTCGATACCAGCATAATCAGTGAAATCATCGCTGTCTCGGCAGACCAAGCCGGCGGGACTGCACGTGACGCTGCCCGTAAAGAAGGCCTACTCATCGGAATCTCTTCAGGCGCCGCTCTCTATGCCGCCCTGGAAATCAGCAAGCGGCAGGAATTCAGCGGCAAACGGATTGTCGTCTTGCTGCCGGACAGTGGCGAGCGATACCTCTCCACCTGGCTCTTTGAGTAATATTTCCCTAGCAAGTGGTAACGGGGCCAATTCTTTTTTAACAACGAAAAGCACAAAAAGACCCGAAAAAAAAACCTCCTCCCACTATCTCCATGGGTGTCATTTGATTTTTGTGATTGGCAAATTATATTAACCGCCAAGCTGAAAATTAGGATCATATCCCTTGTAAGGTTGTTCAGCGTTTCTTTTTGCGTTCCGGCAGCATTTCCCCTCCTTCCTGCCCTACTCCCCCATGCTGTCGGAACGCTTTTTTTTAGTCAAGCAACAGGGAGGTTCGAGAGCATGTTCAGAAAAGCTGGTGAATACGATTGCGAACAGCGCGAAAAGATGCGTGGCGGAGACGGCACCGTCACTTTGCAGCATTATTTCAAGAAAGAGGAATTTGGCGGCAGCCATGTTCGGCTCTGCGCAAAGCTGATTCTTCCGGCGGGGAGCAGCATAGGTCTGCATCCGCATGAAAACGAAGATGAAGTTTACATCGTCTGCAAAGGCACTGGAACCGTCACCGAAGACGGAGTCGCCACTATAGTCAATCCCGGCGACAGCGTGCTGACCGGCAGAGGAAAGTCGCATTCCCTCTGCAATACCGGAACCGATACCCTGGAAGTCATCGCAATGGTAGTGACCTACTGACTCCTCGCCCCCTGCATCCTGCACCCTTGATTATGACTTTCATGGAGGCTCCAAGACTTTTTATGAAAGTGCAGCAGAGAGCTTGAAAAACGCTTCCGAAAATGCTAAATTTTCCTGCGGTGTC
This sequence comes from Lentisphaeria bacterium, assembly GCA_033809415.1. GTDB lineage: Bacteria > Verrucomicrobiota > Lentisphaeria > Oligosphaerales > Oligosphaeraceae > JAQVUB01. The sequence goes on along the minus strand of JAPXLT010000313.1, from coordinate 210 downwards.
TTGAAATCAGCCAAGCCCCACCCAACCAGGGGGCAGACCACCCTTACCGCGCGCGCGAGCCGACCGTCGGACGGGTCGGACAGGTCGGACGGGTCGGACGGGTCGGACGGGTCGGACGGGTCGGACAAGTCGGACGGGTCGGACAAGTCGGACGGGTCGGACAGAACATAGCCCCCCTGCCCCCTGCACTCTGCCCCCTGCCCCCTGCCC
>JAPXLT010000312.1:0-5476 GCA_033809415.1 Lentisphaeria bacterium | reverse complement strand
CCGTATTTTCCATGAAATTTTTTCGTGTCCATTAGTGTTTTTAGTTGTAAAAAAAGCCCCTGTCACCCAGTTTTACTGACGCATTACGCTTGCAGTTTTGCGTCTAAGATTTTTCCGGGAATTTCTTGATAATCTGAAAAGCAAGGATAACTTAGGAATGAATGCCTTGTTACAGGTGTTTTCCAGATAATGCGACAACAAGGAGGCGGACATGAACAGAAGACTAGAAAAAAAGAGTTCGAGTATTTCTTGTTTTACTCTTATTGAACTGCTGGTCGTGATCGCCATCATCGCCATTTTGGCGAGCATGTTGCTGCCGGCTCTGGCCAGCGCACGTGACAAGGCCCGCGCCATGCAGTGCGGCAACAATATGCGGCAAGTCAGCCTGGCGATCTTTCTCTATGAAGACGATCAGGATCAGGATTACTGGATGCCATATTTGCACAAAGCATCGTCCGGTGCAACAAGCGGCACCCCCTGGGGACTCAGAATGTATACTGCCGGCTATCTGAAAGGGTTCGGTCGATCCAAGGTATACGGATCGATAGCAGCACATTATTACCTGGAACCCCTCCGCTGCCCGTCGGAAAGCAGGATATACGTCCTGGGGGATTACACATACCCGGCAACGCGCCTCGATATTGACGGCAGTTATCATTATGGACTCAATCTGAGCCTTCACATGACTGCATTTCCAGGCAGCAAGCATCGCTTGAAAGCGCAGTTAAAATATCCATCGCGCACCGGCTCCCTGGGCGGCACGAGGAGCTACATATTCAACAATCATCAAAGCAACGGATCTCAATTACTGAAAATATTCCGGCATTCCGGCAATACCAATATTATCTATGTGGATGGGCATCTGGGGCAGGAGCGCGGCACCGATCCGGCTGTCATTTCCGTCGTGCCGGCCTATACAAACCCCCTATATGCCTACTATGGTTACTTTGCTCATGTCTACCGGAAATACAGTTGGAAATATTGATCTGCGCATTATGGTCTAAAACACGGACAAGCAAAGATTTCGAAAAAAAGCAAGATTAAGGAGAAATAGGAATGAGAGGATTTTTAACTCGGTTGGGCGTCTTTTTATTGTTCGGATGCTTGCTTGTGCAGGCTGCTGAATATACCGTGCCGTTTTTGGCGAATGCGCCTGTCATCGATGGGAAGCTTGCCCCGAATGAATGGGGCAGCGCCCTTGCAATCAGCGGTGCCAACGCCAGAAAGCTCGATCCTCGTCAAACGACGGTATATCTGGCTTTTGATAATGACTTTGTCTATCTTGCCAGCCGTACGGAATTGCCGTTGCGGGGCGGGCTGCAAGTCTCACCCAACCCGGCTGCGCATGTGGTCATGGACGACTCCATCGAACTGTGGTTCCTGCCGCCGTCCGAACAACGCACCCTCGAGGCCGGGAAATTCGGATATTTCCAGCTCATCTACAATTCGGTAGGGCGCAGTTTTGCCAGGCATCATGAACCCGGATACGGTCTGCCGGCCAAAGAATGGCAAAGCGGAGTGCGCCAGCAGCACCGTTGCGAGGACGGCTTCTGGGTGGCGGAACTGGCATTCCCGGCGCAGGCTTTCGGGCTGGAAAACCTATCAAAGGATGGCGACTGGCGCATCTTGCTGGTGCGCAATTTCCGTTCCGACCCCGGCTATCAGGCGGCGATCACCGACGCCAATGGCTTTATGAACACGTCGTCCTACTCCCTGTTCAAATTCCGGCGTCAGGCGGCGGCTGTGCAGGCAATCTATCATCCGCATGATCACCAGCGGCGTCTGCCGGCATTCTTTCGTTTTGCGAACCTGCAAGACAAGGCGATGCAGATCAAGCTGCAAGCCAAGATCACCAGCGGCGGCGAGGAAAAGCTGGTCGAGAACCCGTTCCTCCTGAAGGCGCTAGGCACCTCTGCCTTTGACATGACGCCAGCCATTCCAGAAAGTGAATCCAAGTTGCAAATACGCATAACCGATGGAGATGACTTGCTATTATGGGAGCGTGAATGCAACTACATCCCGCCGCCGGAACGCATCTGGTTCAATATGGATTCCTTCGCCTGCCTGCAACATTCCTTCCAGAAGCCCGGCACGCAGCCGGAATACTGCAGCGTCCCCGGTACGGAACTGGTTTTCCCCGCCGAGGATGCCTTCAGCTGGGTGCCAGGGCGTTCCAAAGGGCAGCAGGCTTTGCATTTAAAAACTGGACTGTTGCAGGTCAAGGGGCTTTCCATCCCGGTTCCCGGCGCCGTGAGTGTATGGGTGCGCCCGGAAAGCGCCGTCAGCTCCGGCGCATACCGCCGCTATTTTTCCAGCACCTTTGTCTCGTCGGGCTATCTTTTCTGCCAGGAGCAGAATGGCTTGCTGATTGTCGGTGCGCATAACTTCCCTGGTCATGGACACAAAAACCTGCTGGTCAAACGCGTACCTCCGCAGAAGGAATGGACCCATCTTCTGTGGAATCTGCTGCCTGGACGCTATGAAATGTACATCAACGGCATCAAGCGCGGCGAGCTCGATCACGGCATTGAGATCGACCAGAAACGCCTCGGCGACTTTGTCCTGGGCAACTCAGCAGTGCGCGATTTTGCAGTCGCAGACCTGGCACTTTATGAGCGCCCCTTGAGCGAAGCTGAAATCCGCACACTGGCTCAGGGCGAAGAAAACATCACCGGAAACATATCCTGGTTCCAGGTCTTGGAAGCGGTGGTATTGGATTTGACCGCCGATCTTACCGAAAATCCCGATACGGAGCGTTTCCATCTGGAAATCCGCGATCTGAATGAGAAGCTCTGGCAGCGTTTTCCACTCAGTTTCCGCGAAGGCTATGAAAGTACGGAAAATAACAAGGTACTGCGGCGCATTCACCAGAAGCTGCCTTTGCCAGAACCGCTTCCGGATGGCGAATACCTCTTTGTCCTGCGGGAGGGGAATGCCGAATCCGCCCTGATCGAGAAGAAGTTCACGGTCAAGAAATATCCCTGGCTGGGCAATCAGCTCGGCTTGTCGCGACGCTTGCTGCCGCCTTTTACCCCATTGCGCAGGAATGCGAACCGCTTATCCTGCCTGTTGCGCGATTACACGCTGGATACCAGCGGCCTGCCGGCGCAAGTGCACTCGATGGGAAAGGCCCTGCTTGCTGACAAAGTACAGTTGCTGGTAGAGAACCGGGGAAAGCTGGAACCTTGGCAATTCTCGCAAGTTCAGTACACCAGGGAGGATGATCTGAATATCAATTATCAGGTACAGATGCAGTGCCCCAGCTTGCAGGTGCGACTGGAAGGGGAACTCGAGTTTGATGGACTGCTGAAACTCGATTTTTACTTCCAGGCACGCGGTGCCGCTTTGCCGGAGCGCGTTTATCTGGATATCCCAGTTCGTGCGGACATGGCGCAGCTCTTCCATGCCTGCGGCGAGGGACTGCGCATGAATCCAGGCGGCTTCCTGCCTGCCGGAGAAGGGGTCATCTGGAAAAGCCGCAGTATTTCGCAGACGCATATCAGCAATTTCATCCCGTACATCTGGGTCGGCGAAGATGAACGCGGAATCAGCTATGGCGCGGACTGGGATCAGGGCTGGGTGCATTGCAAGGAGCGGGATGCGGTTGAATTGCATCGTCATGCGGATGGTAGCGTCAGCATCCGCCTGAATTTAATGAACAACCCGACGAAGCTGCTGAAAGATATCCCGCTGACGCTGGCGCTGATGGCCAGCCCAGTCAAGCCGATGCCGGAAGGATGGCGGGGCTGGTCGGACGGTTTTCATATGGATGCGACAAAAATCACCCGCTGCCTCTACAGCAACCCCTACTGGGGAAGCTACTACAGCTGGACTAGCCGCTATCCTGCATTCGAAGACTTTACCTATATTGACAAGCTGGTCGCCGCCAAAGACACCGGTGTCATTGACCAGGCATTTATCAAGAGCTGGATCGACCGGGTGATGCAGTCCGAACAGCGCGATGCGCCGATTGCCCATCGCAGCGGGCGCGACTATGTCAACCGCCATGCCCAGGCAGCCTTTGCCCTCAGCAAAGGCCTACACCCGAAAAAGGACATTTCCATTTTGTATCCCTATACCTGCAATATCACCGGGGCGGAAAATCTGCCGGAGTTCCCGGTATTCCGCGATGAATGGCAGGGCAGCGTGCATGTCTATCAGTCCTACTCGGATTACGCTATCTTCTATCTGAATAAGATGTTAGACCATGGTTTTGGCGGAGTCTATGACGATAACGTCTTCCTGTCCGGAAAATTCTATTGGGCCACCGGCAATGGTTATATTGATTCCGAAGGAAATATCCGGCCATCGCTGGGCCTCTGGCGTATCCGCAATTATCACAAACGGCAGTTGACCTTGATGGTTGAACGCGGGATGGAACCCTGGATCACCGTCCATCACACCAATACCAATAATATCATCGTACTGGGCTTTGCCACCAATAGCATGGGTATGGAATGGAAGTATGGCTCGCATGACTTCCAGGAACGCTTCACGCCAGACTATATCCGGGCGGTCTGCCACGGCAGGCAAGGCGGCTTCTTCCCCACTGTCCTGGATGGGATCACCGGCACCAAAAGCCCGGAACAGCGCACCTGGGCCACTCGCACTATGCTGGCATCGCTGCTGCCGCACGAAGTGCGCCCGACCTGCCCCCTGGCATCCGATTTCAAGCTGGTTGGCAATACCCTGAAAAAGTTTTTCGCCTTCGGCACGCATGAACCCGACTGCCGTTTTTATGCCTATTGGGCAGCGGACAATCCGGTTCGCCTTCAGGATAAGAACCTACTGACAGCGACCTATCGGCGCGGCGACAAAGTCTTGCTGTTCATCGGCAGTTATGCGGATGGCGACCGCAGCGAAAACCTCAGCCTGGCTTTTGCCGGCGAGGAAGCGCGCCGGATACGCCAGGCTGTCAATGTCGAAAACGGAGAAAATCTGCTCGAGGCTCCCGCCACCTCAATTCCACTGCAAATCAAAAAGCATGACTTCGCTTTCATCGAACTGGAATTGGAATGATAATAAGACAACCACAACCCATTTTTTAACCACGAACCACACGAAAAAGCTTGGCGCGGGCTGACGCCCACAACCTATTTTTTAACCACGGAAAGCACGGAAAACTCGGAAAATTTTTTCTATGGGTTGCTGCTCTGACGGATGAGCCTGCTCTGCCAAAATTCCTGTGTGCCAAGATCGGCTTTACGCAATTGCGTAGGAGGCATCCAACGCCGGAGGCGTGGCACCATGAGTAACCCCAGGTGAAGCGGAGCGGAACCTGGGGCATGGCATCCCACCACCACCAAAGCCTCGGAGAGGCGGCACATGAACCGGCGCCAGCAATGCGTGCTGGAAGCAATGGGAAAACGTTGGCTTGCGCGTCTTCATTTGCCGCCGCACATCCAAGTTGCGACAGCGCCGCCTCGATGCGGCGCAATGGTTTTGGGTGGGTTCCGACCCCAGGTTCCGCAGTGCT
>JAPXLT010000311.1:0-5478 GCA_033809415.1 Lentisphaeria bacterium | reverse complement strand
CCCCTGCACCCTGCACCCTGCACCCTGCACCCTAACCCCTGCCCCCTGCCCCCTGAATTGCAGAAACTTCCGCATTTTTTCCGGGTCTTTTTTCCCGGGTTCGCTTTCGATTCCGCTGGCGGTATCGATTCCGGCGGGGTTGGTCTGTTGCAAAGCCTCCGCGACGTTTTCAGGTGTGATTCCGCCGGCGAGGAAGATGTCTCGGATTCTGGCCAGTTTTGCGGCCAGGGACCAGTCGCAAAGTTGACCGGAGCCGCCCTGCCCCGCATCAACGACTAGACGTTCACACGGATACGCAGCCGCTTGCAGCACGTCCTCCTCATTGCGCAGATGCACCGCCTTCCATACTTCAACCCCGCGGATTTTCGCAACCAGTTCCGCTGATTCATTTCCATGCAGCTGAATGACATCCGGCTGAAAATCCGTAATCAAACTCTGAATTTCAGGCAATTCCAGATTTGCGACAACGAGTACGGTTTTGACCTTATCCGGCACAACTCGCCGCAGGGAATGCAAAGCATCGTGTGTCAGGTATCTTTTTGAACCCGGAACCAAGACGAAGCCGAGATAATCGACGCCCAGTTCTGCTGCTTGCAGGATATCCTGCTGCTGGGTCATCCCGCAGAATTTAACAAGGATTTTCATAGCAGCTCCTTAAGTTTCTCGCCGGGATGCGGAGCGCGCATCAGAGTTTCTCCGATCAGAAAGCCTTTTGCGCCGGCGTCCCGCAGTGAAAGCAGTTCCTCGCGTGAGCGAATGGCGCTTTCCGCGATGGCGATCCGATCTGCCGGAATCTGATTCAGGAGTTTTTTTACGCCTGGCAGATCACATGCAAAGGTTTTCAGGTCTCGGGCATTAATTCCAATCAGACGAATTCCACAATCCAGCAGCACTTTCAGTTCTTCTTCATTATGCGCTTCGCCGAGGACATCCAAGCCGATACTAGCGGCAAAATCCGCCAGTCTTTGCAATTCTGTTTTCGGCAGTAGTGCAGCGATCAGCAGGATTGCCGATGCGCCATACAGGCGTGCTTCACAAATCTGGTATGGATCAACAATGAAATCCTTGCAAAGCAAAGGGATATGCACCAGGCTGGACACCTCCCGCAGATAATCCAGACTGCCTAGGAAGTAGTTGCGTTCAGTCAGTACCGACAGAGCTGCCGCACCGGCGCGTTCCAGTTCAACAGCGCATTCTTGAAAATTGAAATCCGGACGAATAAGCCCCTTTGACGGGGACGCCTTTTTCAATTCAGCAATGATGTTGATGCGATCCGGACGGAATGCTGCTGCAAAGGATGGCGCATCCGGCATCCCCCGGATTTGCGTTAGTAGCACCTGCTGCGAAATCAGCTTCTTGCGCTCTTCCAATGCCGGCTTCAGATCATTGACGATTTGTTCGAGGATATTCATGCTGTTCTGCTTTCCTGAATGAGAATTCTTAGCTTTTCAGCGGCTTTTCCTTCATCGATGGATTTTTCGGCAAGGTGGATGCCATCTGCCAGACTGTCTGCCAGTCCTGCCACATAGCATGCCGCAGCCGCATTCAGCAAAACGATTGCCCGGCGGGCGCCACAGTCCTCGCCATTGAGAACCGATTTTAGAATTGCTGCATTCTGCCGACTATCCCCGCCGGCAATTTCTGAAAGCTCGAACGTTTCCCCCAGCAGCATTTCCGGATAGATTTCGTAGCTTGTGATTCTGCCATCCTTGAGTTCGCTAACCCGTGTGGTATCGCAGCAGCTGATTTCATCGAGTCCATCATTACCATGCACGACGAGCGCATGTTTGACACCCAGTCCCTGAAGTGCACCTGCGAACAGCTCAGTGAGACGGTTATCAAAGACTCCGACAACCATTCGGGTCGCACCGGCCGGATTGCACAGCGGCCCAAACATATTGAAGATCGTGCGGATGCCGAGTTCGCGACGAAGAGGTGCAACCCTGGCAAATTTCGGATGCAGTTTTTGCGCAAACATAAAGCCGATGCCATGTTCAGAGATGCTGTTTTCCATTGCTGCCGGCGTGACTTCGAGGTTGAAGCCCAGTTCGGCCAGCACATCAGCTGCACCGCATTTTCCGGAAACGGCACGGTTCCCATGCTTGGCGATGACTACACCCGCTCCAGCGGCAACAAGCGCCGAGGTCGTCGAAATATTGAACGAAATTCCACCATCGCCACCAGTGCCGACGATATCGACGACTTCCCGTCCGCCGCAATCAATAAACGTGCCATTGCGGCGCAACATCTGTGCGCCGCCAATCAGTTCGCTGACACTTTCGCCTTTCATGCGCAAGGCGGTTAAGATGGCGCCAGCCTGGGCAAAAGAGACTTCGTTGCCGGTCAGCAATTCGAGCAAAGCATCCATTTCGGTATTGCTCAGATCTTGTCCTGAAAGGACTTTTTCGAGGTACGGTTTTAGCATGGTATCAGGCTCCTTTGCGTTGTTTCAGGTCTACCATTTGCATAAAATTGGCCAGTTGTTGTTTGCCATTCGGGGTGAGGATGGATTCCGGATGGTACTGGATGCCATGAATCATGAAGTCGCGATGGCGTATCCCCATGATTTCACCGTCTTCAGCACGAGCAGTGATTTCCAGTTCCTTAGGAAGGCTTTCCTCACGTAAAGCCAGAGAATGATAACGCACCGCCTTAAAATCATTTTTCAAACCTGCAAAGAGGTCTTTCCCGTTGTGCGAAATTTTCGAGGTTTTTCCATGCATGATCTGTTTGGCGGAGACGATTTCGGCACCAAAGACCTGCCCGATCGCCTGATGCCCCAGGCAGACGCCCAACATCGGAATTTGCTCACGCACAGCCAGAATCAATTCTTGCATAATACCGGCATTTTCCGGACGACCAGGCCCCGGCGAAAGGACGATGGCATCCGGACGCAGAGCCAGCACCTCATCAGGAGTAATCTGGTTGTTGCGATAGACTTCGACTTCCGCCTGCAAAGCGTAGAGCATATGCACGAGGTTGTAGGTGAATGAATCAAAATTATCAAGTACTAGGATCATCGTTGTTTCTCCTTTGTTCAGGCAATCGTAATGGGATCTGTCTTCTTTAGTACAGGGCGCAGGGGAATAGGTGCGTAGTGCGTCAGTAAAGCTGGGTGACAGTTTTTTTACAACGAAAGACACTAATGGACACGAAAAAATTTCATGGCAAGTACGACATATTCGCGCAGCAAAAGCCACTTCCATGAAATTTTTTCGTGTCCTTTCGGGCTTTTCGTTGTTCAAAAAGAATTCCTCGCTTACCCAGGTTACTGACGCATTTTAGGCAATCTGAAAATTATTGGCGGCGAGATTGACCGCTTTGAACATGGCAGCGGCCTTGTTCAGGGTCTCTTCGTATTCTTTTTCGGGAACGGAATCGTAAACGATGCCGGCACCAACCTGAATGCAAAGCTTTGCATTGCGGATTTCAATGGTACGGATGGTGATGCACAAGTCAAGGTTGCCATTGTAGCTGAGGTATCCCACACCGCCACCGTAAACACCGCGAGGGTCCGGTTCTAACTCATGAATCAATTCCATCGCCCGGATTTTTGGTGCGCCGGAGAGAGTCCCTGCGGGGAAAGTGGTGCGTACCAGGTCACAGGCGTCATACGCCGGATCGAGTATGGCTTCGACATCGCTGACTAGATGCATCACATGGGAATACCGTTCAACATTCATGAAGGATTTCACTTGGACACTGCCGGGAACTGCCGTCCGTCCCAAGTCGTTGCGCCCAAGATCGACCAGCATCAGATGCTCCGCACGCTCCTTCTCATCCTTCAGCAAATCATCGGCCAGAGCACGGTCTTCATTCTCGGAATGCCCGCGTTTGCGCGTGCCGGCAATCGGACGCACGGAGGAACGCCCATTCTCGAGTTTGACCATGGTCTCTGGGGAGGAACCGGCGAGAACCAGACCGCCAAGTTTCAGGAAGAAGGTATAGGGCGATGGATTGATCAGCCGCAACGCTCGGTAGATTTGCAGCGGGGATGAAACGGTTGGTGCCGAGAAACGCTGCGAAAGAACGATCTGGATGATTTCTCCATCTCTTATGTACTGCTTCCCTTTTTCGACCATATTGCAGAAAGTTTCTTTCGTCATATTGCTTTGTAGCAACGGCATCTCGAGTGGGCGATGTGGCTCCGGACGCAAGCGCCCGGGCACTTGAATGCGTTTCACCAGCACTTCTGCGCGGAGTTCCGCATCGGTATACGCTTCCTGCAGCGAGGCATAGTCATTGCGGCGCACACAGATAATCACTTTCAGAGTATGGGTAAGATTATCGAAAGCAATAACTTCGTCAGTAATCATAAACACACAGTCCGGAGTGTCGGGCTGGGTTTTGGGTTGCGGGAGCACTTCAAAGTAGGCGGATGCCTCATAGCCGATGAAACCAAGCGCGCCGCCAAACAGCGGCGGCAGGCCAGGTGTCGGCGCCACTTTGCGTCCGCCAAGCACCTGGCGCAAGGCATTCAGCGGATTGCCATCGTGCTGTAACTCCTTGCGCACCCCGTTTTCCTGATAATATGCCTTTTGATGTTCGACGGTAAAGACGCCGTGCGGATTGACACCGATGAACGAATAACGCCCAAAACGTTCCCCGCCCTCGACACTCTCGAGCAGCAGCACATGTTCGTCGCCGACAAAACGATTCAGTACCGAGACCGGAGTTTCCATGTCAGCCAGACATTCGGCATAGACCGGAATCAGGTCATGCCCCTCGGACAAACGTTCAAATTCCTTGAAATCCTGTTTTAACATTGCACTCTCCTGATGATTCATGGTGAAAAAAACGAAAAAAAAAGCCACACCCGGAAAATTCAAACCGGGTATGGCTTCTGGAAACAAAAAAAACGGATCAAACCAATTCAGTTTAATCCGTCATGACCGAAAAAAAATACAACAGCAAACACCCAGTCTTGACGGAATTATCGCCAAGACCAAGCCCAAAACATCATATTGCTGTGCTGAAAATGTTTCATATATAATACTGTAACACGCCAAAAATAATCATGCAAATGAATTTTGAAAAAAAATTAACACACGAAATTGTACGGCGTCAGTGAACCCGGGTAGGCAAGAAATTCTTTTCTAACCACGAAAGGCACGAAAAAGCACGAACTTTTTTAGAGTTGGGTGGTGTGCTGATTGTAACACTCAGAAATTCTATCGCCAATTTCCGTCTTTTTTCTCCGCCCGATCCGCATCCTGCTCTTGCACATGGGAGCATTCGAACGTGGGAGGACAAACATCAATCACAACCGGGACGGTTGCGCTACTTTTTAAACCGCATGCCATCCCATCCGTCTGAGCAACAACCCTATAAAAAATTTTCGTGTCTGTTCGTGTGGTTCGTGGTTAAAAAATTCTTGCGTTTGCATCAATTTATACTCGCGCTTGAAAGCGGTTGTCGCCTTGACGAGCCAGGTCATTTGTCCAATTCCTTGAAGAAATCGTGAACTTCAAGTCCCTG
>JAPXLT010000310.1:0-5550 GCA_033809415.1 Lentisphaeria bacterium | reverse complement strand
AGGCTCATCCGTCAAATCAGCAACCCTACAAATTTTCCGAGTTTTCCGTGCTTTCCGTGGACAAAAAAAGATTCTGATTGCCGATCTATGGAAAAAGTCAACTGCTTTTTTTAGGATAAAAACACCCATTTTGCCGTTTGAATAGGTTGCGGACAATCTGCCCACCCCAAGATCGAAAAAAAGGAGAATGAAAAATGCATTTGTCAAAACGCTCAGCAGTGAAATTCATCGCCTTGTGTTTGTTGTTCGCTGCCTTCCGGCAAATTTTGCCGGCGAAAGAGGCCGCGTCCTGGCAGCCTCCCGAGGCATGGGCGCTGAAAAAAATCAACGGAGCGGATTTCCATTTTCAATTCGAGTTCTATCTGAAGCAGCTTACACTTTCTCCGCCAGTATACACCGGCACTTTGTTGCCCGGTTACCTGCAGGAACTCGAAAAGTATCCGGAAAACATACAGCGTTTGTCAGCGATGGATTGCTTCCAGGATATACAATACCACTTCTATCTTCGCGAAGATAAACAAGCGGATGGGACGTATACTTTTCCATTGAAATCTCTTCCCCTTGATTTGAAGCGTGTGCGTGGAAAGCCTTTCATAATTGATTGTTTTTCAACCCCGGGCCTGGCGCAAATCTATTATCTGGCGCATTTTCGGCATGATCAGCAAGCTTACCGGGAGTGGCTGAAAGAGCATCCCGATTTTCTCGGCTTCATGACCTGTGAATGGGGAAATGACGCCTTGATTTTGCATCAACCCAGTCGGCATGGTGCAATACTTCCCGGCAGCAGCCGTTTCGCAATCACAAAGCAGGATATTGACCGCCTGATTGCCGAAGAATACCCACACACGAAAAACCGTGATGAACACATCTCGATCCTGCTGAAAAAGACATACAGCCGAATTTCCGAGTATTGCTTCAATGATCCGTCAAAACTTTGGATCGGTGAGGGGCATTGGTGCATTGGACATCTGCCAGCCTATTGGGGAGCGGGGGCAATCGGCATCGAGACAACCAGAAATTATATGTTCTGGCAAAACCAGCTGATGTTCTGCCGAGGCGCCGCCCGCCAGTTCCGCATCCCATGGTACTGGTGGATCGCAACTTATTTCGAAGGCTACGACTCGAAAGGCAATCGCACCGCAAAAGGAACCCTTTTCTCCGAAAATAGCCCGCGTCTCGAATTTCACGGCCCGGATTACGGAATATCACTGTCATCGGTGAAAAGGGCTTTTTACCTGGCCTGGCTTTCCGGAGCGGCATTTGCGGAACGGGAGGCAGTGGAAAACTGCTTCTTTCTGCATCGAAGAGAACCCGAAAAACAGGAGTTGTCCGAAGAAGGCCTGATGTATGTCGATTTTTATCGATTTTTTAGAAAACATACTGATCGCGGCATATCCTACACTCCTATTGCTTTGCTGGTTCCGGCCAATCGCGGCTATTGCCGTTTTGGCGGCAAGGCATTCAGTTTGTATGACTATACCCAGCCGGATTTCATGCTCGATGCGGTGATGTCCAGCATTCTTGATTATCCCAAGAACCGCCTGCTGGAAAACATGCGCAATGGCGTCGAATGCGTCATGGCCAATCAACCCTATGGAGATATCTTCGACGCAATCACGCCGGACTTCGAGGATCAGTCATCCTTCCAGAGCGCTCTGCCAAATTACCGGGCTGCTTTCCTGATCGGTGATTACGGGGATAATCCAGCCATGGTGAAGATTCTGACTGATTATGTGCAAAACGGCGGTACCCTGATCATGAACATACGCCAGCTAAATCAGAATTTCCCGGCGGATTTTGCCGGCTTCCTTTCCGACGGTACAGTCATTCGCAAGGGAGCCTATCAGATTGAAAAAGTCAAATTGCAGGGAGCGCGGAACATCCGGACGGCGGAAGACGGAAGTATTTCCTTCACCATGAACAACTATGGCAAGGGAAAAGTGATCGTCGGCCTGCAACACTGGCTGACACCTTGGTATGGAGATGATGCCGCCGGGCAACAGGCCGCACTGCAAACTACAACCATGGGAACGCCCATCCGGTTCCCGGAAATCGAGTGGTTGCTGAAGACTCTTTCGGCTGAATATTTGCCATTAAAGGTTTCCGGAAACATCCAATATGGATTGAACCGTACCTTGGACGGCTGGTTGCTATACCTGATCAACAATGCCGGAGTGACCAAATTTGCCGATAAACCGCAGGTTCTTGATCCCAAAGGCGAAGACGTGCAGATCGAACTGGGAACCATGCCCGCTAAACAAGTCTTCGAACTCCTGACAGAACAAAAACTGGAATGCAAGAATGGCACGGTGCAAATCAACGTCCCCTCAGGAGACGTCAGAATCCTCAAAATCCAATGAAAATTTTCGTACTACTATCACCCAGAATCTTGTTTTTGTGAAAGATTTTCAAAAAACCGATGCGCAAGTTACTGGCTTTGAGGGTCTTTCTCATTTTTGAGAATTTTTTTGAACTTTTTGATTTTTCAGTGATGAGAGAGGAAAACCGGCTTCATGCCGGCGAGCCGCCGGCGCTCCATATCGCCTCCGACTGAAAAAGTAAAGCCGACCTTGGCACACAAGAATTTCGCCGGAGCAATCCCTTCCGGCAAAGCAACAACCCCTATAAAAAATTTTCGTGTCTTTTCGTGTGGTTCGTTGTTAAAAAATGGGTTGTGGGCGTTAGCCCACGCCAAGCCTTTTCGTGTGGTTCGTTGTTAAAAAACTCACACTATATCGTTTGACAATTCCGCCATTTCCTCCTGGTCTTCGGCTTGTTCGAGGAGGAGGTCATCGGGCTGGAAGCGTTTGGGCAGGGATTTCTTTTTGGTCAGTTTAACGCCCTTCTCCTGCAAGGCAATGCCGACCTTGACGACGCTGCGCCGATAAGGCCCGTCTTTGAGCCTGTTAACCGCATCCTGATAACTGCGGCTGGCATTTTCCAGGTTTTTGCCGACTTTGTCGAACTGGTCGTAGAAGTCATAAAGCCGCTCCAGCAGCAAATTAGCATCCGAGAGGATGCTGAGCAGATTGTTGTCCTGTTCGACTTTGACCCAGTAATTGCGGATCATCTGCAAGAGAGCCATCAGATTGACCGGGCTGACAATCAGCACGCGCTTCTCAAAGGCATCCTGCCATAGCCGAAAATCCCTGCTCATGGCCAGCTGACAGGAACCCTCATTAGGTATAAACATAATGACGAAATCCAACGTTTCACGATCCTTATCCTGGTAGGCAGCCTGATAACTGCGGCTGGCCAGCGTGGCGACATGGCGCCGAACACTCTCGATATGGCGTTTAAGCGCATCTTCCCGAGTGCGTTCATCTTCGGCATTGACATAGTCCAAGTATGCTGAAAGACTGACTTTGCTGTCGATGATGATATCCCCTTGGTTGGGATTGTGAACGATAATATCCGGGATCATGCAGTGGTTATCGGTGTTGGTAATCAGGTTGCCCTGCTCGTCTTTGATGGCCTTCTGGCATTCGTAATGGATGCCTTCCTTCAGGCCGGCGCGCTGCAACATCTCTTCGAGGATCATTTCCCCCCAGTTGCCAATGCTTTTATTATTACCCTTGAGAGCCATCGTCAGCTGGTTGGCTTCTTTGCCGACCTGACGGCTGGTCTGCATCAGCTCCTGGAGAAAAGTCCCCAGTTTGCTGTGCATTTCAATTCCTTTTTCCTTCGAACTCTCGACAGCCTGCTTGAATTCCTGCAATTCCTTTTCCAGTGGTTGCAGCAAGGCGCTGACTTGATCTTTGTTCACTTCTGTGAGAGCACCGGATTTCTCCTTGAGAATCTTCTCCGAAAGGGTTTTGAACTCCTCTTTCATCAGTTCAATGCGCGTCAGCCAGACTTTTTCCATTTCGGCACGGTTGAGTTCCGCCTGACGCGCCGCTTCGTCTTCACGTCGGCGCTGGTTCTCGCGTTCGGTTTGTAAAAGCATCTCTTGCGCTGCCAGTCTTTCATTGAAAACCGCCTGCAGCGATTCTTTCTCCAACGCGGCTTTCTGCTCGATGACCGGCAATTGCGCCAGACGTCGATGCAAGCACAGCCACAGTAGAATCCCCCCGGCAAGCAAGCCAAGACCGAAACACAATAGATAAGGCAGAATATTCATTTTTTATCGTATACTATCTCATCCAACTTCTTGTTTTTTAGTATACAACTCCTTCTCCAAACATGCCAAGTCGCGAATTTGCATGCAATACTATCCGACAAAGCAACGACTCTATAAAAATTTCGCGCCTTTTCGTGCTTTTCCGTTGTTAATAGTTAATAATTCGTATTGCCGAATTTGATGCAGACTGGCTGCAGTGGCAAAGGCAGGATTTCGACCGGTTCAGTTCCGAGGCAGCCATTTTTTGCATCAAAGGCATGCATTACCAAGGTATCGGTATACTGATGTGCCACCAGAATAAAGTGCCCACCAGGAACAAATTCAAAATCACGTGGTCCGCGACCCAACGTTGGCGAGAATCCCATCAACTCGAGGCATCCGTTATTTTGATCGACTGCGAAAATAACGAGGCTGTCATGTCCGCGGTTCGAGCAGCACAGACGCATACCGTCTTCAGAAAGCTTGATTGCGGCTGCGGTATTTTCACCTTGCCAGGTATCTGGAAGCATCGATAAGGTCTGCAATGAAAGCGGCTTCGAGGCTGTTGACACATCCCAAACCGATACGGTACAAGCAAGTTCATTAAGCAGATAAGCAAAGCGTCCGTCCCTGCTGAATACGATATGCCGCGGACCGGCCCCCGGTGCTTCGTGCAAATCCGCTTCCGGGAACGGCGTCAAAATGCGTTCCTCCTGTCCCACCATATAGGCTTTGACCGTGTCGATCCCTAAGTCCACCGCATACAAAACTTTTTCCGAAGGCGTCAGCTCGACGCAATGCATATGCGCCTGCTCTTGACGCGTCGGATGTGGTCCCTTGCCAGAATGGCGCAAGGGTTCCCCCTCCTCCGCAATCGAGCCATCTGCGGCCAGTCGGTAAGCGATCCCGGTTCCTTCCCGGTAATTGGCGGCAAAGATAAGCTGGTTCCGGCGATCAGTCATGATATAGCAGGGCGGACCACCCAGCGACGGTCGTGCGTTGAGAAAACGCAGATTCTCGCCATCAATGGCAAAAGCCGCCAAAGCTCCACGCCCCGTATCGGCAAATTCCTCGAGACCGGCACAGGCATACAGAAAGCGCTTGTCCTCTGACACCCTGAGATACGTCGGCCTTTCAAAACCACGCTGAATGTGCAGCAATTCGATGGTGCCGGTGGCACTGTCAACCGATAAAACCGGAATGCCAGCACCATACGCTCCAATATAAGCAATGTATTTACTCATTTTCTCTCACACGGACTTTACACGGACGGGACACGGACGGGACACGGACGGGACACGGACGGGACACGGACGGGACACGGACGGGACACGGACGGGACACGGACGGGACACGGACGGGACACGGACGGGACACGGACGGCGGATCAGTCAGAATCCGCCGCCCCTGCCCTCTGCCCCCCGCACCCCGCACCCCGCACCCCGCACCCC
>JAPXLT010000309.1:0-5558 GCA_033809415.1 Lentisphaeria bacterium | reverse complement strand
TTATTCTGACTGTCGTGGGGTACGGGGGGATGTTCTTGTCCTGTCCACACTGTCCACCACGTCTGACCCGCACTACGCACTACGCACTACGCACACCGCACCACAGAAGACAGACCCGTTACACTCTGTGCCATCCTATTTTTTAAAGTGACTCCTTTTCCCTTTTTGTGTGCCGGGTGGTATAGTATAAATATGGGATGGGAGTCCTACGGGAAGGGAAAAACGCTCATGAGTCTTGAGTCTTACAAGGACACTGAAACCGAAAACCGGAAAGGGATGAAAGATGAATTTGACCGAAAAGATGTATTCCGTCGCCCGTGAACTCTATGCTTCTTTGGGTATCGACACCGAAAAAGCGCTGGCTTCTCTGGATGAAATTCCGCTGAGCATTCATGCTTGGCAAGGCGATGATGTCGTGGGCTTCGAAGATACCGGCCATGCGCTGACAGGTGGCTGCCAAGTGACCGGAAACTATCCTGGCAGGGCACGGACATCCGAGGAACTCCGCCAGGACTTGGATGTAGCTCTGAAACTGCTCCCCGGCAAAAAACTGCGGGTTTGCCTGCAAGGTCATGAAATGGATATGCTCCGCCCAGGACAGGACAGAGACACCCTGGATATTGAAAACTTTGCCGGATGGCTTGATTGGGCCGCTGACCGGAAGATCGGCATGGATATCGCCCCGGCCTATTATTCGCATCCGAAGCTGGACAGGGGACTCTCCCTCTCACACCCCGATAAGGCCATTCGGGATTTCTGGGTTGGACATGGAAAGTCATGCAGGCGGATTGCTGCCGCCTTCGCCCGACGCCTTGGCACTGCCGCAGTATGTAATCAATGGGTGCCGGATGGATACAAGGATATTCCGGCTGATAGGCGTGCACCCCGTGAACGGCTCCAGATCGCCCTGGATGAGGTCTTCAGTGAAGTCTTCCCGGAAACGGAAGTCCTGGATGCCGTCGAGTCAAAGCTTTTCGGCATCGGTGTGGAATCCTATACGGTCGGCTCGTATGATTTCTATTTGCCATATGCGGCTAAGAGAAGCAAGCTGATCTGCCTTGATACCGGACACTTCCATCCGACGGAATCGATTGCGGACAAGCTTTCCGCGATCTGCTGCCAGCAGGGGCGCATTCTGCTTCATATCAGCCGCGGCGTCCGC
Source organism: Lentisphaeria bacterium (assembly GCA_033809415.1). Classification (GTDB taxonomy): domain Bacteria; phylum Verrucomicrobiota; class Lentisphaeria; order Oligosphaerales; family Oligosphaeraceae; genus JAQVUB01. Next base: position 4,396 of record JAPXLT010000309.1, on the reverse strand, counting down.
TGGGACAGCGACCATGTGACAGTGCTGGACGATAATCTCCTGGACCTCGGACGGGAAGCGGTGCGGAACTGGAATGGCAATAATATCTTCTTTACTCTGGACTATTTTGATGCCAGCATCAACCGCATTGCCGCTTGGGTCATCGGCGCCAGAAACTGGCAGAAGGCATTGTTGATCGGACTGCTGGAACCTTCAAAAGAAATTTGTGAATCCGAAGAGCGTGGAGACTTTACTGCCCGCCTTGCCGGGCAAGAAGCGATCAAGCTGCTACCCTGGGGCGCCATCTGGAACTATTACTGCCTTTCCCGGAACAAACTGGCGGATTGCGAGATCATGACCGATATCCGCAAGTATGAAAAACAAGTGCTGGCGGCAAGACAATAGCCTGCTGCCAGAAACTAACTCATTTTTTTAACCACGAAAGGCACGAAAAAGCACGAGCTTATTTCATACGTCCGGTGTAGGCGTCTGCGCCGCTGTTGTCGATGACATATTGGAAGAATTTCTTTTCCGCCTCTGCGCGGGCAGCATCCCAGGGGCGCGGTTTTCCACAAAGTTGCACGGCCCAAAGCTTCAATTCCTTGCGGTGCCAGTTGACCATGCAATTTGTACCCCAGGCACCGCCATGCCCGAACCAGGAGTCTTCCTTATCTTCTTCCGGTGCGCTGAGACCTAGCGAATAGCCCCCCATTCCTTTCGGACGCGTCGATTTTGCAAGCAGCTCCTTGACCGTCTCTTCTTTAAGAATCCGCACGCCATTCTCGCCCAAGCCTAAGTTCATCAGCATCTTGTAGAATTTAAGCTGGTCGTTGGCGGTAGTCCAGAGGCCGGCACCTGCGGATGCGAAGACGTGATCCCCGTTGTAGGGGCGTTGCTGCATGCTGTTCTGCAAGCGATATTTTGCCGGCGCATTTTCGACGCAGTCATACATTTCCACTTGTGTTTCAAGTTGCCGGTCTGTTGGCTTAAATGAACTGGATTCCATGCCGAGAGGCGCCAGGACACGTGCCTCGAGGAAATCTTCCCAACGTTGCCCGGTCACGACTTCAACAATGGCTGCGCCAATGTCGATGCCGGTATTGGAATATGTAACCTTTGTGCCGGGTTCGAACAGCAGCGGACATGCAGCCGCGATGGCTGCCGTCTGCCGAAGCGGTGCGCCGCCGCTCCAGCCGCCGCCCTTGATATTGCCCTGCTTTGCACAGATTTCAAACGGAAAACCGCCGGTGTGATTCATAACCATGCGGATTGTAAGTGTGTTTTTTGCCTTGACAAGGGTCTTTACGCCGTCCTTGTTGGACTCGAGCACCCAGAGTTCCTTGAATTCCGGCAGGTATTTCGAGACAGGATCGTCAAGGGAAATCTTGCCCTCTTCGACAAGGATGGCGATGGTCACGCCGCAAAACCCTTTTGTCTGCGAACACTGCATGTAGACATCATTCATCGTAATCGGGCGCTTGGCGGCGACATCAGCATAGCCAACGCAGGCGATTTCCTGGACGCCATCTTTGTAAAAGACATTGATCGCACCCGGCAGCTGCCCGCTTTCGACATAGGGAGTCAATGCGTCCTTCGCAAAACTTGTCCCTGATCCTTGCAAGCCATTGTCAACTGACCGGCACCCGGTGATGGCCACCATCACAGCGATGAGCGCCACGAATTGTTTCATGCGAATCTGATTGTCCTTCATTTGTTACAGCCCTTGCAATTTACCTGAGTTTGTGAATTAATGTGCTAAAAACGCCTTGTTTCTAACACAAAAACTAAATATAGGCCAGGTACGGGGGAAAACAACTCGAAAAAAACATGATTTTTTGTAATGCCTCTGTGGTGCGTGGTGCGTTGGGAACGGGTGCAGGGGGCGCAGATTTAAAAAGTAGCGCAACCGTCCCGGTTGTGATTATTCTGACTGTCGTGGGGTGCGGGGGGTGATGTTCTTGTCCTGTCCACTTTGTCCACACTGTCCACACCGTCCACCACGTCTGACCCGCACCCCGCACCCCGCACCCCGCACCCCGCACTACTGACACATTACATTTTTTAACGACTACTTAGTGACATGGGCGGATACTTGCCTTGCAAATTGAAAAACCAGCAATATGGTATAACATGTGTACTGGGTTCCCCAGTTAAAAGGACAGGTGCCATACGAACACGGAGATTGATCATGCAGGCGACGGAATTTTCGGAAAGGCCGTATTTCCCGTTTTTTCTGGGTAATGGCAAGGATGTCATGCTTATGAACTATGGTGGTGCCATGATCACCGGAACCACCGGCCACACCCATAATGAACAGAACCAGGGGGTGGTCTGCGGCTGGCACAAGGTGACGCACAAGAAATTTCTGAAGCGCCAACAAATACAGCCAATTATCATTGCCGGATACAATGTCATTATCGGCGGCGAGGTTTGCGAACCCCTTGGTTTCGTGCAGGAGTTCAACGTCGAGGATGCCACCTTGGTGACGCAGGTCTCTTTCAGAAAAGGCGTGAAGGTCAGCGTTGAAGCTTTTTTATCCGACAACGGCGTACTCTCGTTGACTGTGAAGGTACTCGAAGCTGTTTCCGGGATGAAAATCGCTTTTCTGCTGCTGCCGCCCAATTGGTGCGCCGGCACGCTGACTTACTTTACGATGCCGGATGTCAAACATATCCCCGTTGCTGAAGGAATAGATTTCACATATCGTATTGATGACGGCGGTGTAGTGGAGGGAAGCGGTCTTATGCGGCTTTCCAAACCGGGCTTCGAGCCATTTTCCGGCATGGGCGTCGGCGTCCAGTATGGCGATGTGGAAAACGGTTGGGAGGCAACTGCCTGGATCAGCTGCGAAGACGCCCCGGGAAAGCCGGTCGCCGATTACACCGGACTGCGTGAAAAGCACATCGATGCCTGGAAAAAATATTACCAGACATCCGATGTGCGGCTTCCGGATGAGGAAATGCAGTATGCGGCTGGACTCGCCCGGTACGTTCTCAGGGCAAATCAGTTTGAGACCGGTTCTTTTCCGGCGGGTTCCATGCCGTATCACTGGGGCGGTGGCACGTGTTGCCCGTTTGACGCTGAGCTGATGCAGCACGCCATGCTGCAAGGCGGCAATTTTGATGAGGCATTTAAGCATGTGATGTTTTATGTCAACCAGTATGAAGCAGGGGAGAAAATCGTATCTGAACTGGGACTGAAGGGAGTGGCTTTCAGCAATTGGTCCGATGTCTTCGGCAATCACAAGTCCGGTGATCTCAAATATGAGCTTACCAAACGCAAGCCGATAATGATAGCCATTATTGGAATGGTTGGCGGAAATTTCAATAATATTACGGGGAAACGTTCTGAAGAGGCCAGGAAGTTAGTGCTGGGATGCGCTGAATTCATCAAAAGCGGATTTGTCCGTGACGGAAAAATTGTCTCGCTTATGGCTGGCAATGAGTCTGATGTGAAAGTCGAACGCGACAGCTGGATGCTGGCAGCTAGCTATAGGTGTTTCCGATTCGCGCAACAGGAAGACCCTGACAACCCGGAATGGAAGCAATTGGCCGAGAATATGCTGGTCGAACTGCGGAAAAATATTAACGAGGATGGGGTGCTTATGCCCTATCAGGATGCCGAATATACGGCTGGCACGATGCCTTGGATTCAGTATTTCGTACCAAATATATGCTCGGGGAAAGAGGCTTTGATCAATGCCAGAAAGCCAATGACCACCCCTTGGGGACTGGACAGCGACCAGCCTTCCGAAGTCTATCGCGACTGGCCTTGGAATCACTGCCGTTTAGCAAAAGCCTTTGCCGTGGCAAAATGCCCGCAGGAGGCCTTCAAACACTTGAAGCAATGGTTCAGGTATGCATCCTCAAATGGCGCTTGCCCGGAAAAGCTGCGTCTGGATGGCTATGCCATTGGATACTGGTATACAACACCATACGCAGTATTCCTTCTGGCGCTTTATGCTGCTTTTGCATATATAGGGCAGGACGGCAGGCTTTGCCTCCTGTATGGATTTGACGGCACATGGCAGGACTTGTCCATCCAGTGCCTTCGTTTGCCCGGCGGCATCTGCGTTTCATTGACGGTTCAAAAGGGTGAAGTCATGCAGTTGGATGTTACTGGGGAAGTCGCCGGCATCGATTTGAATCCGGCATACAAGTTGCGGTAGTCAGGTTGGCAACGGAATATGTCACGATCTCAAATTGCTGCCTTGCTGAAGAGCTTCCCGCCGCATATTCAGGCGCCGTAATTAGAGCGCGTCCAAAAAGGATTTTTTAACCACGAACCACACGAAAAGACTTGGCGCGGACTGATCGCCCGCAACCCACACGGACTTTACACGGACGGGACACGGACTTTACACGGACGACAGATCGGACGGATCGCCATGTGCCAAGGTCGGCTTTACTTTTTCAGT
>JAPXLT010000308.1:0-5660 GCA_033809415.1 Lentisphaeria bacterium | reverse complement strand
GTTGGACTCAGCCCTGAAGGGGCGTGACATACCAGCCCAGGGCAACGCCCTGGGTCAGGGATCACACCATCGGCAAAGCCCTGAAGGGGCGTGACATAATCCCTGTCGCCAGAGCAGGCTTATCCGTCAAAGCTACAACCCTATAAAAAATTTCGTGCCTTTTCGTGTGGTTCGTGGTTAAAAAAAATCAGAGCCAGGTCTGGAAGTATTTCAGGTTTACCGGGTCTATAGCTGGGATGTCGAAAGGCTTGCCGCCTTGGCGCAGGGATTCGGCGCCACAGCAGCCGGCTGCTACGCTGTTGCGTGCCGCGATGGCCGAAGTGGTGGTCTTGCCGCCTTTGCGTACAAAACGAACAAATTCATCGACGATAGCGGGGTCGGCACCGCCATGTCCGCCCTCGACAGCAGGAATAAAGTACTGTTCGTCGCCATAGGGATTATAGTCGCAGCGCCGATTCCAGAGCCTGACCACGCATCTTCCGGGACAGTCGCCGAAATTCTCGATTCTTCCTTCGGTGCCGATAATCGTATAGTTGCGCCAGCCATCCGGGGCATAGTGGCATTGTTGATAGGAGCAGATGACCCCGTTGTCTAGCTGCATGTTAATCATGCTCAAGTCTTCCACGTCGATAATCGGGTTCATGCCCTTTTGGCTCAGTGGCGGCCAGTTGCTCAGATGCCATGATGCGTCGCCACGCTCGCTGGGATCGTGGCGGTCAGTGATCTGGTTGTAGACGCTGAGGTTGCCGAAGCCGACAACACGCTTGGTATAGCCTTTGCAGAGCCAATGCAGCACATCGATATCATGTGCACCTTTCTGCAGCAGCAGGCTGGTGCCTTTGCTGCGTTCGGCATGCCAATCCTTGAAGTAGGCATCGCCGCCATAGGCGACAAAGTGCCGACACCAACCCGCCTTTACCTCACCGATGCGTCCACTGTCAATAAGCTCTTTCATCTTTTGCACAAAGGACATGTGACGCATATTATGGCCGACATAGAGTTTCAAGCCTTTTTCGCGGGCCAGGCTCATAAGGCGGTCGCAGCCCTCGATCGTGATGGCCATGGGCTTTTCCAAATAGACATGCTTGCCGGCGTTCAAGGCCGCCAAGGCATGCTCTTCATGCCAAAAATCCGGAGTCGTGACGAATACCGCGTCAATGTCGTCGCGGGCGATAAGCTCACGATAATCCTTGCACAGGAATACATCCGCGCCATGGTTCTCGCGAAACTCGTCCAGCGCTTTCTGTAAAATGTCACAACCAGCGACAAGACGGGAGCCTTCATCCGGCTTATGAGCATGACGGGCAAGCTTGCCACGACCGCCACAACCAATGACACCTATACGCAGATCATCTGACATCTTAAATTCCTTATTTTAACAACGAAAAGACACGAAAAGACACGAAAAATTATAAGGTAACGAAAAAAGGTTATTGGTTCATCAGGTAATTACGTACGGCGGCGGAAGATTCCGGCCATTTTTTGATCTCGCGGTCGCCGAGAATGATCACCCCTTCCACGATGCCGCGGGTCATGTATTCCCGCGCCTTGTCCAGCTGATGCACAAGCAGCTGCGGGAGCGTTCCGGCGTCGGAAATGCCGTATTCATGTAGGAAAATCCCCTGAATGATCGGCTTGCCTGGGAAACGTTCCTGGCACAACAGTATATTGCGGTCATAGTCCAGTATCTCGTCCATGTGCCAGAACCATAAATTCACGGTGTCCAGATATGGATGGATCAGCGAAAAATCTTTCTGTGCCAGTTCGTGCACATAGACCACGCCGTACATTTTCAGTTTGTCGTTGTATTTTTTCAATGCCTTGTAGCGTGCCTCGAACGCTTCCGGCAGAACCTGACGGCGGAAATAGGTTGATACATCATCGCACATCGCCCCGACAATGTTGGGATATTTCAGCGAAAGTCGGCTCAATTCTTCGGCATTGCTTTCATCGCTCATGCTGCCCTGCGCCCCCGGCGTGCGACACTGGCTGTTCACTTGGCAGAGCATCCGTTTGAACCCGGAATGCAATTGCATCATTTTCTCGTCGGTGGGACCATACACATATACGACATTCTTCGCATCGAAGTACTGGGCGCCGCGAACCAGCGTATCATCCGCCATGCTGCCACCCCAGTAAGGCGTCGGACCGCCCCATACCCACAGATTGTCATTGCCGAGTTTGACAAACTTCGATGTGACCATTTTGGGCAGGTCTGCCAGAATTTCATCGACCGTTGCGGAGAATTCGCTTCTTTCCGGCTCCAGCAGTTTAACCCATTCCATGTTGACCGGTCCGCGCAATGGATCGTCATCAATTTTTCCATCAGGGGTAGGCGCCGCAGTTTCCCCTTGTTTGATCTCTGGATGTTCCCGGTGCATCCTGAACATTTTTACGTTCAGGTGTTCTGCGGCGAGAGTCAAGCGCTTCATCTGTTCTTTGGTCATCATGGAATTTTTTCCTCTTTTTAAGGCTGATACTTAAATGATGTCATTTCATAGATATATTTTAACGCGAATCCACCCGCAACCCATTTTTTAACAATGAAAAGGCATGAAAGTTTTATAAAGGAGTATTGAGGTCAAGGGGAAAATGTGGTCTTGTTATGATCTTGTTATGTGTCGCAACAATGAATTTCAATGGGGAACAATGAGTAACACCGAAAATTGGAAAAAGGCATGAAAAAAGGACTTTTGAAAAGTCACAAGCCATTGATTTCGAGGTGGTACCCGGGACGGGATTCGAACCCGTACGCCCTTTCGGGCAAAAGATTTTAAGTCTTTAGTGTCTGCCATTCCACCACCCGGGCAAGCGAAAACATAATCTAATGCGCATTGCGCTAAAAACAATCTATTTGCAGATTTTTCTGTAACTTGCCGCTTGGAAGTTTAGTGTGCATTTCTTTGCATTTAGCGGGTTATATTAGAAAAACTTCATGCTTAAAGGAAGGAAGTGTACGATGCAGGGAAAAATTGCTCAGTTGCGGGATGTGCTCAATGAGATCATCCGTGGGAAGGCAGAGGTCATCGACTTGCTGCTGATTGCTTTGGCGGCGGAAGGCAGCGTGCTTCTGCACGATGTGCCGGGAGTCGGCAAGACGACGCTGGCCAAGGCGCTGGCGGCGTCGCTGAATGCCAGTTTCCGGCGTATCCAGTTTACGCCGGACCTGCTGCCAACCGATATCATTGGCGGTGCAGTCTATAATCCCAAAGACGGTGAATTGCGCTTTCGCAAAGGTCCGCTTTTTGCGAATATCGTTCTGGCCGACGAGATCAACCGAGCCAGCCCGCGCACGCAGTCGGCATTGCTCGAAGCGATGAGCGAACGGCAGATTTCTGCGGATGGGACGACTTATTATCTGCCCAGTCCATTTATTGTTCTGGCGACCGAAAATCCGATAGAATACCAGGGAACTTACCCTTTGCCGGAAGCGCAGTTGGACCGCTTTGCCATACAGCTGATCCTGGGCTATCCGGATGAAGAGGCTGAACTGAAATTGCTGCTGGATCGCCTGCACAGTGATCCGTCACGTGACCTGCGTCCGATCCTGGATTGCAACGAAGTGGTCGAATTGCAGAAGCTGGTACGATCTGTTCGCATGGATAAAAGCATTGCTGGCTACATTCTGAAACTGGTTTCCGCCACCCGGAAAGATCCGCGAATTGCTCTGGGCGGAAGTCCTCGGGCAGGCTTGATGTTGAGTCGTTGCGCACAGGCGTCTGCTTTTCTGGAAGGGCGTGAGTATGTCCTTGCCGATGATGTCAAAAAACTCGCTGTGCCGGTTCTCGCTCATCGTCTGGTATTGCAGAACCAGGCCAAATATGCGGGGACGACCGGAGACTCGATTGTCCGTGAGCTGCTGAAAAATATCGGGGTGCCGAGGTAAGGGTGCAGGGGGCAGGGGGCAGGGGGCAGGGTGCAGGGTGCAGGGTGCAGGGTGCGTGGTGCGTGGTGCGTGGTGCGTGGTGCAGTCTTCTGTCCACAACGTCCACCCTGTCCACCCTGTCCACCCTGTCCACCCTGTCCACAACGTCCACCCTGTCCACAACGTCCACCCTGTGCAATCCCATCCGTCAAAGCAGCAACCCTATAAAAAACTTCGTGCCTTTTCGTGTGGTTCGTGGTTAAAAATAGATTTTATGTCACGCAAAACTGAACCATCTCAATCTATTACGGTCTGGTTGCCGGTAGCGGTATTCCGGGCGATAACACGTTTTTATCGGCGTTGTATGAACTGGTATCTGGACGGGCCGCGGTGTTATCCGCGTCGTCCTGCGGGGCGTCGTTACCGTTCTCCGATACTGGCGACTTTCTGGTGGCTGCTTGGCTGGGGGACGCGGCTATTCAGTCTATCGGCCTTGATGATATTGCCGGTCGGCGGTCTTTTTTTGCTGCACAGCCTTTTGCAGCCGGACGCACGTGTGCGCATCCTGGTGCTGGTCATGCTATCTCTGCTGCTGACAGATTTTCTCCTTGGCTGCATTTTCTGGCCGCGCCTGAAAATCAAACGGATTCTGCCAGGGCGGGTTTGCGCCGGGCAGCCTTTCGTTATCGAGTATCATCTTGAAAACCGGCGTCGTTTACCGGCACTTTCTCTCGAGTTGGATGCTGGTCTGGGCGTGCATTGGTTCCGATGCCTGAAAGCTCCTGCACTGAAAATGCTTGGTGCTCGAGAAAGCACCACTATTCAGGGAACTTTCTTGGCAAAACAACGCGGCAAATATTTTCTCGGACAGCTCTGGGCAATGTCCAGCTTCCCATTTTCGATTTGTCGGCACTCGAGCATTCACAAATCCTGCGACTATCTGATTGTGCATCCGCCCTGTCATAGCTTGCAGGAATTGCATTTGCCATCCGGGGTAAAGCTGCAGAAGTCCGGTTTGGAACGGGTGATGAAAGTCAGCGAGGCGATGGAATTCCAGGGTTGCCGAGATTACCGTGAAGGAGACAATCCGCGGCATATCCACTGGCGAAGCAGCGCTCGCCGCGGAGACCTGGTCGTCCGGGAATTTCAGGATGAATACCTGAGTCGCACGGCACTGATCGTTGACACCTGCCTGAGGCGTCCGAAACGCAGTCCATCGCTGTCTCGCACAACAAGGCAGATTCTGAATTTTTTCAAGGGCAAGGGGATGCTTTGGCCGGATGGCACCGTTCCTGAACTTGAAGCGGCACTCTCGCTGACGGCAGCCATCGCGGAGTTTTTGCTCAAGGGCGAATGCCTGATTGATCTGTTTGCAGCCGGCAAGGATGTGCGGCACTTGCAGGCGGGAAGGCAAGTCGCTACCCTGAAAAACCTGCTGGATATTTTGTCTGAAATCGAACCGGAACCAAGCCCCTCGCTGCAAGAACTTAAAGAAGAAGTCTTCGAGGAAATCGGAGGGTTGGGCAATGCCATCGTCATCCTGCTGGGCTACGATCAGGAACGCAGGGATTTTGTGGCAAAACTGCAAGAACGCGGGGTGTCCGTCAAGCTGTTGCTGATCGGCGACGGCTGGCTAGTGCCGGAGAATACAACGGTATTGTCCGCTGCTGATATCATGGCCGGAAGAGTACTGAATTTGTGAGGTAGGGTGCAGGGTGCAGGGTGCAGGGGGCAGGGGGCAGGGTGGGAATGAGAAAAAGGGTGAATATTACTTATGACTGATGAAAGGCAGCAA
>JAPXLT010000307.1:0-5735 GCA_033809415.1 Lentisphaeria bacterium | reverse complement strand
GGCTGCCGCTGCTGAGAAGGCCCGCCAGGAGGAGGCCGCCAAGGCTGCCGCTGCTGCTGAGAAGACGTTACCTGAAAAAGTGGTGTCGGATTCACAGTTACAAGTCAACATTAAAAAGTTTCTGTCCGAAGGTGAAGGCGGTTTGCTTCCTCCGGGTTCTGAACTGGAAAAAAACTGTTTGCGTTTTCGGGATGCTCTTGCGATGTTTGATCAGAGCCGACAGAAGCTGGCCAAGGACGATTACTTTCGCAGCACTGCCAGCACGATGGAATTTGGCGCCACAACACGCCTTCTTTGGGAAACAGCCAAAGAGGCCAAACAAAATGATGCACGTCAGGTGTTATGTGAAGAAGCACGTCAACAGATGGAATCCTGCTTGAAGCAGGCCGCTGAAAGCCTCGTCAATAGCGTCGCCGTATTGCGCCTGCCGATAAATCAACAGGTGCAGGCAAAACTCTACTTCCTGCGTGTGCTGGCTTTTTGTGACGAGGTCAGTGGCGGAAAGATCAGCGCCTGGCCAGCAGATTTTACCGCCCGGCAGACAGTTGCCGCTTTCTTCCCTGATGTTTTGCTTCAGGAAGCCATTGCCAAAGATGATGCCGGACAATTGGGGGTGCCACTCGGCAGAGTCACTTGGCTGCAACCATTGTTACAGGCTGCAACCGCCGAAAAATAAACCACCAACCTGAAAATGCACTTTCTAAACGTTTTTTGACAAGTACGGAGGAGTCATCATGATGAAATCTTTACCAGTGTTCCTGTCGCTGTCCGCTCTGTTCCTGTTCAATGCATGTGCCAGACTTAACACCAATGCACTTGGCGAACTCAAAGCGAATGTACTTAGCGAGATCCAATCAAATGCACTTTTGAACCCACAACCGGTGGACCACGGTACATTGCAAACGAAAATCCAGGATAATGAGCAGAAAATTGCCACACTCGAAGAACAGGTCAGCCGCCAGAAACAGGAACTGGATTATGAAATAAAACGTTCTGAAGTACTGGAAAAAGAAACCGCCGCCCTTAAAGAGGATTTGACTCAGGCGCGCAACACGATCAAAAATACTTTCATCGCCTTGACAGGAACCTTCGAAGAACGTCAAGAAGAACTCTTCGACTGCTATATCGGCTACGCCCCCATCGACAGAAATAAAACATACTCAAGCCCAGTTAAAACCCTGCTCGTCGATTTCGGAAACCCAGTTCCAGCAGACAATGTGATTATCTGTGGCGCGGAATTATACAATAAAACCCCGATGACGGTACAGTTCTGCCTGATAAGACCAGCATACGTCAACCCCAATGCCCTCGTTGTCGAAAGAATCAGTCCTGAATATGAATTTACTACTACCGGAAAACAGAAGGTCGTCTTTCCGCGGACGCAACGCTTTTCCGCCTCAAAAGACTCTTGGTTAGGGGTCTATATCAGCCCTTCCGCTGACTTGCCATATGATGATATAGGCACTGGAAAAGTACTCGATTTCCATCTGACGCAAATCACGCCCATGGAAACAGTTTTGCAAAAGCCAGCTTCGCTGCCTGGGCGGGATGGCAAAGCCATCTCCTTCCGCTTCTTTGGCATTACCTTCATGAATTAGATTTCCCGCCTCGAACCACCACACATGGGATTTTACTTCATACGAAAAAACATACCTGTCATTACATCATGAAAGGGGACATATATGAAAATCCGCTCTTTAATACCCGCTGTTATTTTTGTCGGCCTTTTACTGGGGTCCTGCCAAAATTATCCCCCTGAAACCCAAGAACTGCTGTCAAAACTCGAACAGCAGAACAAGCAGATTTTGCGACACCAGACAACCCTGAACAACGACAAGCAGGAAATCAGTTATTTGCAGAGAAAAAATGAAGTATTGCACCGGGAAAAATTAGCCGCCCAGGAAACCTTGGTTGCGGTCAGTTCGAGTGTCCGGGGGGTCTTTCTCGATATGGAGCAAACTCTGCAGAACAAAAGCGAAAACCTCTATGACTGCTTCATCGGAAATGCCCCTATCGAGCGCAAAAAGGCTCTGGAAAGCGCAGAAAACTTGCTGCTGGTTGATTTGAATAATCCTGCCCCGGCAGATATGATGCTGATGGAAGCGCAGGTGTACTGCCATTCTCCGGTTACCGTGACTTTCTGCTTGTTGCGCCAAGTCCCCGATACGACAGATTCTTATGAAATTGTTACAACAGGAGAGGAATTGACCGCTGCTGACGCAGGAAAACAGCTCTTTCGCTTCAGTGGCCGTTCCGTGTTGCTGGCCAAAAAAGGGGATTTTATTGGTGTGCTGGCAACCGCCGGAAGCAAACTCAGCTATGATGATTATGGCACCGGAAATACCCCGGGCGTGCCACTGCCCAAGGTGGAACGGAAACAACGGGTTGAACTGCCAAATGAGACCCCACGCCTAGGACGCGCCTTCTCCTGGCAACTCTGGGGACTCAAACGCTAAAGTACCCACAACCGATTTTTTGTCCACGGAAAGCACGGAAAGCGCGGAAAGCGCGGAAAATTTGTAGGGTTATCGCTTAGACGGATGGTGGTGCACGCGGTTTAAAAGTAGCGCAACCGTCCCGGTTGTGATTGATGCTTGCCCTCCCATGCTATTATGAAAGCCCCAAAAATATAAATCGGTGCCCAAGGCATCCTGATGTGAATAAATACCGCTTGGAAAATCTGGATTGTCCGGACTGTGCAGCAAAGCTCGAGGCGGCTTTGCGAAAACTGCCAGGGGTGAAATCCGTATCGCTGGATTTCAGCACGCAAACCATGCTGCTCGAATGCCGGAACCTAGAACAGGTGCGAAACGAAATCGCCCGCCTCGAACCCGATGTCCGGCTGCTCGAGATGGATGCGCCCCTCGAGGAATTTTCCGAGGTCTTCCTCCATCGCCGGGAGTTGTTGCTGCTGGCGAGTTCAGCCGTGCTGTTTATTGCTGCACTGCTCGTTGATGGGCGCGGGCACCATGCTGTTGCATATATGCTCTATTTGCTGGCCTATCTGCTGGTCGGCGGCAAGGTGATCGGAACGGCTCTGCGCAATATCACCCGGGGACGTATCTTTGACGAGTGTTTTCTGATGACTGTTTCGACGCTGGGGGCGCTGGCTATTCAAGCCCCCGCAGAAGCAGTCGGGGTGATGCTGTTTTATCGGCTCGGGGAATTTCTGCAGGAGGTGGCGGTGCAACGCTCGAGGCGTTCGATCAAAGCACTGCTCGAATTGCGCCCGGATCAGGCCAATGTGATCGAACTTGACGGGGAAATCCGCAGTGTCGCACCGGAGAAAGTTGCCCCCGGCAGCCGGATTCTGGTAAGACCCGGTGAACGCATACCCCTCGATGGGATTATACTCAGTGGTCAGAGCCTGCTGGATACCTCTGCGCTGACAGGCGAGTCGGTGCCCATATCCGCCCGTGAAGACGATAGCGTTCTTGCCGGCATGATTAACAAACACGGCTTGCTGGTTGTGGAAGTGACACGCCGGTTTAAGGAATCATCGTTATCGAGAATCCTGGAACTGGTTGAGAATGCCGCGCATAAAAAAGCCGGAACGGAATTGTTCTTCACGACCTTTGCCAGATATTACACGCCATTCGTCGTTGCTCTGGCTGCGCTGATTGCTATTCTGCCGCCGCTGCTGTTGGAAGGGGCGACCTTCTCGAACTGGCTCTATCGGGCTCTTGTGCTGCTGGTCATTTCCTGTCCCTGCGCCCTGGTCGTCAGTATTCCGCTGACCTACTTTGGCGCCATCGGCGCAGCATCGAGAAAGGGGATTCTGATCAAAGGCTCAGGCTATCTGGACGCACTGCGCAAGTTGACGACGATTTATCTGGACAAAACTGGCACGTTGACCCGGGGCGTATTCCAGGTGCGCGATGTCTGCCCGGCGGATGGCTTTACAAAGCAGGAACTGCTCGAACTGGCGGCGCTGGCAGAAGCGCATTCCACTCATCCGATCGCGCTTTCCATACGGGAAGCCTGCGGCATGGAAATCGACTTCTCCCGTATCCAGGAATATGAGGCACTCGAAGGCAGCGGAGTGCGCGCAATCGTTGATCAGAAGCGGGTTCTGGCCGGAAACGACCGTATCTTGCACCAGTTCGAAGTTCTGCATCCATGCTGTGAGATTCCGGGAACGGTAGTGCATCTGACGGCGGATCAACAATATGCCGGATACCTGCTTATCGGCGATGAATTGAAAACAGATTCAGCTAAGGCCATCGCGGAGTTGAGACAGATGGGCGTCAAAGACTTGATCATGCTGACCGGAGATAATCAGATCATAGCCGAGGCAGTCGCCCGCGAGGCCGGACTGGATCATTTCGAGGCTAACTTGCTGCCGGAGGACAAGGTGAATATCATCGAAAAGGCTTTGCGCCAGCCTGACCGCAAAGGAACTATCGCTTTTGTCGGCGATGGAATAAATGACGCCCCGGTGTTGACCCGGGCGGACATCGGCATCTCCATGGGAAGCCTCGGGTCGGATGCCGCCATTGAAACCGCCGATATCGTCATTATGAATGATTCCCTGGCAAAAATCCCGGAAGCACTTCGGCTGGCTCGAAAGAACCATCGCATCCTTCTGCAGAATATCATCTTTGCCCTAAGCGTCAAAATAGCCTTTATGGCCTTTGGCATCGCCGGAAAAGCCAGCCTCTGGGAAGCCGTCTTCGCAGATATAGGCGTCGCACTGATCGCCATCTTCAACGCCACCAGAATGCTGAAACAATGACAGTTTTTAACCACGAACCACACGAACAGCCACGAAAATTTTTTGTAGTGTTGCTGCTCAGACGGATGGGACTGCTCTGGCGAAATTCCCGTGTGCCAAGATCGGCTTTACTTTTTTAGTCGGAGGCGATATGGAGCGCCGGCGGCTCGCCGGCATGGCATCACGACTACAACCTATTTTTCTGTCCACGGAAAGCACGGAAAGCGCGGAAATTTTGTAGGGTTGTTGCTTCGACGGATGGGACTGCACGCGGTTTAAAAGTAGCGCAACCGTCCCGGTTGTGAATGATGTTTTCCCTCCCACGCCCGAACGCTCCCAGTTGCAAGAGGTAGGTTGGTCGGATTAGCCGGATCAGTCTGAGTCCGGCATAACGCATTACGCCGTAGGTGCTTCACCATGCTTAACCACTGTTATATTAAACCGCCAAGACGCCAAGCTTTTTTCTTGGCGTCTAGGCGGTTAGCCTTGCCTGTTTTTGGGTTGGATCGATATTTTTTTGCCAGTGGGCTTGCAAAATCGGGCGGCGGCAATAAGCTATTAGTCCGTCATTTTGTCTTGAACATTCGGGATGCTCGAATAACGGAACCACAGCAAGCAACGGAATATTATGCGCAACAATATCGAACCATACTCACCTTGTCCTTGCGGCAGCGGGAAAAAATACCGGTTTTGCTGCCAGCGCAAGAAATATGACCAATCTTCACAAACATCATCACTGCCTCCGGACCTCGTGATCCTTGGCGATCTGGAAGAAGGCAGACGCCTGCATACCAAAGGCATGGAATGCATGGCGAAAGGCGAATACGAAAAGGCGATTTCATGGTTTACTAAATCCTTGGAAGAAGACAGTAACATCGGGAGTCCGGCCAACAATCTGGCCTTGTGCCTGTTTGTCACTGGAAAGCATGAAGAAGCGGTTCGAGTGCAACGCAAGAGCCTTGAAGAATCTCCGCTTCCAAATCCGTTTGGGTATGCTAGTCTGTCGATATTTCTCCTGTTC
>JAPXLT010000306.1:0-5744 GCA_033809415.1 Lentisphaeria bacterium | reverse complement strand
GATCCGACCGATCCGACCGATCCGACCGATCTACTTGATCCGTCCGATCCGTCCGATCCGACTGATCCGTCCGATTTGTTGTCCGTGTCCCGTCCGTGTCCCGTCCGTGTAAAGTCCGTGTGGGTTGTGGACGTCAGCCCACGCCAAGCCTTTTCGTGTATTTCGTGGTTAAAAAAAGATGTAGCAAATCGAGTTGACAAGGAGGAAAACAGAAACTACAGTAAAAAGAAAACAACTGTTTGGTTTTATAGAGGAGTTTTTGGGTTATGTTTAAGAAGATTTCGAGTGAGGCTGACTTAGCCTTGCGTTTATCTGAGCCGTCTTTTGCCTTGGTTGATTTTTTTTCTCGTTTGGATGGGGATTTGGCGATTTTGGGGATTGGGGGCAAGATTGGTTTTTCTCTGGGTCATATGGCTATGCGTGCGGTGGAGCAATCTGGTGTCAAGCGCAAGGTGTATGGGGTTTCCCGTTTCAGCGAATCTGGCGTTAAAGAGAATTTGTTATCATGCGGTGTTGAGGCGATTGCCTGTGACTTGCTGGATCGCGATGCGGTGCGTGCTCTGCCCCGAGTTAAGAATGTGATCTTCATGGCTGGGCGCAAATTTGGCACCAGTGGCGGCGGGGAGAATATGACCTGGGCGATGAATACGGCGGTTCCGGCAAATGTGGCGGAGCATTTCCGGGGGAGCCGTATCGTTGTGTTTTCGACGGGGTGTGTCTATCCTCTGGCAACGGCTGCCTCGGGGGGATGTACGGAGGAAACGCGTCCGGAGCCGCTTGGAGAATATGCGCAGTCATGCCTGGGGCGCGAGCGGATTTTCGAGTATTACGCATCCCGTTACGGCACGGAAGTGTTGCAGTTTCGTTTGAATTATGCGATCGACTTGCGGTATGGTGTGCTCTATGACATTGCTTCGGCGATCAATGACGGGCGTGCTGTCAACAATTCGGTTGGCAGTTTCAATGCCATCTGGCAGGGCGATGTCAATGACTGGGCTTTACGCAGCCTGGAATATTGTAGCAATCCGGCAGCAGTGCTGAATGTCACCGGCCCGGAAACGACTTCTGTCGAATATGCTGCGAAGCGTCTGGGCGAGCTGCTCGGCAAGCCAGTTTGTTACAGTCAGCCGGTTTCCGGAGAGTTCGGCTATCTCAGCAATGCTGCCAAGGCTTTTGAACTGTTTGGCTATCCACGCGTCAGCATGGGGGAGCTTGTCCAACTACAGGCGGAATGGATCCTGCAAGGTGGACGCACTTTGAACAAGGCAACTCATTTTGAAGTCAATAACGGAACATTTTGAAGGAAAGGCGAAGCAACATGCATTACACGCAAATTCCAGCCGATTTGCTGGCAGTTTTACGCCAGGGCACGGTGATTCCGGCGATGCCGCTGGCACTCAACTCGAAGCGTGAATTTCAGGCGTTGCGCCAGCGTGCTTTGGCACGGTATTACATCGATGCCGGGGCAGGGGGCATTGCCGTTGGCGTACATTCGACGCAGTTCGAAATCCGCGATCCGGCGATCAACTTGTTTGAAAAGGTGTTGCGTACCGTGTCAGAGGCGATTGACGAATGGTCGCAGAAAAGCGGAAGG
Source organism: Lentisphaeria bacterium (assembly GCA_033809415.1). Lineage (GTDB taxonomy): Bacteria > Verrucomicrobiota > Lentisphaeria > Oligosphaerales > Oligosphaeraceae > JAQVUB01. Next base: position 4,150 of record JAPXLT010000306.1, on the reverse strand, counting down.
CGGATATTGAAAATCGCGGGGGTCTGCGGGCGTACCGATCAGGCTCTATACGAGGCGGATTTTGCCGTGCAGCATGGTTATCATGCCGGGTTGCTTAGCCTTTCGGCTTATCGTCAGGACAGCCAGGAAGCCATGCTCGAACACTGTCGCAAGGTTGCGGAACGCATCCCGCTGATCGGGTTTTATCTGCAACCTGCGGTCGGCGGGCGGGTCCTGCCCTATTCCTTCTGGCGTGAATTTGCCGAAATAGACAATCTGATTGCCATCAAGATGGCGCCTTTCAACCGTTATCAGACCCTGGATGTGGTGCGTGCGGTTTGTGAAGCGGGGCGTGAGAAGGAAATCACGCTGTATACCGGGAATGATGATAACATCGTTGTTGACCTGCTTACCGAATATTGCCTGCTGACCTCGAAGGGTGAAAAGCGCGTCTGCATCAAGGGAGGGCTCTTAGGGCACTGGTGTGTCTGGACTCAAGCCGCCGTAAAACTCCTCCGGGAACTGCATGAGATTTCCAGCCGGAAAGCGGTCCCGGCGGAGCTGCTTTCGCTGGCCGTGCAGGTGACCGATTGCAATGCCGCTTTTTTTGATGCCGCCAATAACTTCAAGGGCTGCATTCCGGGCATTCATGAGGTGCTGCGAAGGCAGGGGCTTCTGGAAGGGACTTGGTGCCTCAATCCCCAGGAGGTGCTTTCTTGCGGGCAGAGTGAAGAGATCGACAGGGTGTACCGTTCCTATCCCCAGCTTCATGACGATCTTTTTGTCAAAGCCAACCTCGAACGTTGGTTGCAAGAATAGAGTGGATGTTTATGCAGCAACGTGCGTTGAAAACAAAGGGAAAAATCTTGGCGACAGCGGTCCGCCTGTTTGCCAGAGATGGCTTTCAGGGCACCCGGATTGATGATCTGGCATCGACCGCCAAAGTCAACCGCCAGCGAATTTATGCCTATTTCGGCAACAAGGAAAAGTTGTTCGAGGCAGCCATGCTCGAAGTCTTTGCAAAGGCTAATGCCGAGGATGACAAATTGCTTGCGCTCAGTGAAAAGGAGCTGCCGGAGCTGACCGCAATTCTGCTGCAGCATTATCTCGAAGTGCACCGCCGCCATCCAGCATTGCACCGGATGGTCGGCTGGGCGAATTTACAGCTGAAAAAGCCTTCTGTCTGGATGCAGGACATCAAGGAAAAAAGCTTTGTGCATCTGCGCCAACTCTACCGGGTGGGGCAGGCCCGTGGAATTTTCTCGGAGCGTGTTTCTTTCGATGTCTATATTTTCACATTGCTTGCGGTAACCTATTTTCATTCCGCCAATCGCATCACTGCCGCACAGACCATCTCTCGCGAGCTTTTTACCGAGGAAGGAGGAAAAAGTCTCGTCGAACAGATGACCGTCATGCTGCAGAATACAGCCAATTAAGCAAACGGTAAAATTGAGGGTCGGACAGGAGAAGGACGTCCGACCCTTGCCATTCAGCAGGAAAAGACTAAAGACAGCATCACAACCGGGACGGTAGCGCCACTTTTTAATCCTGTATCCCACAACAGGACGTTTTCATTCATTCTTTCACCCAACTTCTTGTTGTGTGGAAGATTTTGGATAGGAATTACGCTGTGGATGATTCCTATGTCGCGCCCTTTCAGGGCTTTGCGGATGGGTGGGTATCCGAACCCAGGGCGTTGCCCTGGGCTGGTATGTCGCGCCCTTTCAGGGCTAATTCCAACATCGCCGACCAGCCGTTCGTTTCCCGTTTTTGCCACTGTCCATGAAAATGAATGAAAACGCCCTGTATCCCACAAAACTTTGAACTTTGAACTTTGAACTTTGAACTTTGAACTTTGAACTTTGAACTTTGAACTTTGAACTTTGAACTTTGAACTTTGAACTTTGAACTTTGAACTTTGAACCCTTTTTAGTATCCGAATCTGGCTCGGGTTTGGACTTTTCGGATATCGTTTTCCTCTGCCCAGTCGAATTTGAAGGTTTGCAGGTTGACCAGTCTCATGGTGAGTTTATAGAAGGAATCTCTCACCCGGTCATTGGATTCGGAGATTTCCTGGAGTTGTCCGACAAGGATGTAATCGGGGCGGTCTTGCATGCCGATAAGCTGGCTTTTGCGTGCTTCATTGCCAATTCCACTGATGACATCGCTAATGATTTGCACATAGACCTCGTTGTTGGCCGGCAGGTCCATGAACTCGAATTTATCGGAGTTGATTAGCCTTGTGCTGATGGAATTGGTGATGGCATCAAGCTTGAGGTTCAGTTGCCGCGTATCATTGACTAACGGCTGCACACTGATGATCGGACGCCTGCCATCCGGAAACTGTTCGCGGATTTTCCGGTTGAGGACAGGGTTGCTAAGCAAAGAATCGACCATGGCGACGGCATGCTGCTGTAGATCATAGGCGCCGACATTGGTGCTAATGATGCGCGCCTCCTCCGGATTGGCATAGCCTAACTTCGATTGGCACCCGGAAATCAGGGCGATGGCTGTGGTTGCAAAAGCGACGTTGAACAAAGAACGAATGGTCATATCATGCTCCTTTTTTATATATGTCGTTGAAAATCAAGGCAGATTGCGGAAATGAATCTTGAATTCGACGGCCTCGGGGTAGGGTGAGACTCCCTGCAAGTTGGCGACTTCTCCCCCAAATAGAACCTTTTGCTGCCATGGGCGCTTGCCAGGATAGATTTCCATGCCGTTCTGGTCGAACCAAGAAAAAAGATACTGAATGGGATAATCGCGTTTGGTCAAATTCTGGACTTCGACTTGCGCCAGGATAAAGCCATCGGGATTCTGCCGGGTGATGGCGCCAAGCACCTGCAACTTGCCAGCCATGCTTGTGTCATCGTATCGGACACGGGCGGCAACCTGGGCATTGCCAACAGCATCAATTCGCGTAGACATGCCAGCAGTCGTGGGAGATTGACAAGCGGTCAAGGCCAGCAACAGAGAAAACACAGATAACAAAAGCGCGAGTTTTTTCATCATGAATTCCTTTATGGATGAGGTGGGTTATTTCTGCAGGATATTCGTTGTGGGACCGTAAATGACCGAGGGTTCTCCGTCGCGGGTAATGGTGAGCGTCTGCAAAGCACCATCCCAGCGAAAATGACTGTTTTTGAGAAATTCCGCATTGGCATCGGCAAGGACTCGGCGGACATAATCGTCGGTGGCACCGGATTCGAGGATGCGTTGCTGCGTGGTGAGGAAGGTTTCCCGGTCTTTCCAGCGGGTGTAACCTTCTTCGGAGAATTCGAGGTTGATGTCAAATTTGCTGCCTTCACGGAAAACAGCCTGGAGTTCATAGGGCACAAAGAACGGGTATGAGACACGCAGATTGTGAAGCCCCTCAGGAATCTTCAGGGTGGCAGGGGAGGAAACGGTGCCAACGGCAATGCCGTCGATCTCGAGGAAAGCGCCCGGGACATTGCAGGAAAAGGCGACGGAAACCAGCTGCACTGCACCGGCCGGAATGGTCTGTCTCGCGGCAATTTTTTCCATCAGCCATTCAGCACCTTTGTCTGCGGAGTCCTCGAGCAGATTGTGAAAAATGTCTTCGAGGTTGTTGGCCAGCATCTGCGCACTTTGCGGCGGGCTTTCAAGGACGACTTCCTGACTGGCAAAGGCAACGGCATCATGACCGGAGGCGATGGTCAGGGTCATGCCCATGGTCAGGGAAGTGAAGGAGGTCTCCGGCTTCAGGCCGACCGTTTTTTTGGTGATGCGGCGCAAGGATGCGGTGATAAAGTAGTCCGCGCCAAGCATTCCAGTCAAGCCGGTGGCTGCGGTTGCCGGCATGACTTCGCCATCCGGCGTGGTGTTTTGCGTAGTGCCGAGGGCGTTGGCGGGATTGATGACGGCCAGACCGCGATTGCTCAGGGCGCCAGTCAGCATATCGGCAAGGGCCGATAAATACTGCTGATATTCTTTCTGGACAACATGATTCTGCACAATCAAGGCAACTTTGAGCTGCGGCTTGGGCGGCGGAGCAGGCACGTTCTTCACTTCAACGGTGATAGTCTGCGTTCCGGCGCCTTCCAGCGGCGTCGGAACGACCGTTATGTTGGGCGTGGCAGGCAGGGTGACGGTCGTTTCGGCAATGAGCAGGGTGCTGGCAAGCAATATAGAGAGTAGCGTGATGAAACGG
>JAPXLT010000305.1:0-5754 GCA_033809415.1 Lentisphaeria bacterium | reverse complement strand
GGGTAGGGCTTGGAGGCTGTCTGAACCACGGCGGAAACATAGTGCCGGAAAAACGGAATTTCAAGAAGAATCATAAGAAGCCATGCCTGAAACATGGAAAATTCACGGAAAGCACATCAATTCCTAATCCTGGAAATCTGCGGATAAACCTGAAAAAGCAGTTGACTTTTTCCAATGATCAGCAATCAGAATCTTTTTTTGGTCCACGGAAAGCACGGAAAGCACGGCGTGGGCTGCCGCCCACAACCCATTTTTTAACCACGAACCACACGAAAAGGCACGAAAATTTTTTGTAGGGTTGTTGCTTTGACGGATGAGATTGCAAGCGGTTTAAAAAGTGGCGCAACCGTCCCGGTTGTGATTATTCTGACTGTCGTGGGATACGGAGAGGGGGGATGTCCTTGTCCTGTCCACACTGTCCACACTGTCCACCACGTCTGACCCGCACCACGCTCCACGCACTACAGAAGACTGACGCCTTACCATTTTTTAACCACGAACCACACGAAAAGGCACAAATTTTTAATATCCGAAGAGCTGGATAGTACTTGTTTCGCTGTGTGGGAAAGTTGATTTTCGGTCGATGATAATCAACTGGTTCAACGCCTTCTCCACATTGATATCAAAGTGGGAGAGCATTGCCGAGTGCAGCTTGGTGCCTGCTTTGCCATCGCAGTCAATAATGCTGACATGGAAGCCATAATAGTCCAATTTGGAGATGTCGAACTTTGCATAGTCGGTGATATTGCCGGCAAAGCCCAGCTTCCAGGTGTATCCGTCCTCCGTTTTTTCTCCATTCGAGTATATGCAATACTGGAATCTAGGTCCCCACCAGGCAAGGCCCATCATCGAAAAATCCGGTTCCAAGCGAGGTGACATCAAGATCATGGTAGTATCCCGGTCAGGAGTCAGGCCGCCGAAACGCTCGAGTGGTCGGAAGTCGAACATCATGCGAACCGTGTCACGTCCAGTAATCCAAAAAGCCTCGCTATTGATTACTGAATCATATACACGTCCATTCAGCCAAAGCTCGCTGTTATTGTGTTCGCGAATCCGCACATTGCCGACATAATCGCCCTCGGTGCGCTCTCCCTTGAATTGCATCAGGCTATGCTTAAACATCTTCGTTGCCGGTGATTGCGCATCATGGCAGACAATGTCAAAGACAACCTCGCCGTTGATCGGTTTGGCAACCATTGTTCTGGCTAAATCAATGATGTAGAGGCTGCTCTTTTCACCGGCAGTCAAATCCACCACTGCCTGAGCGCGTGCCCCCAATACCAAGTCGTATGCCTTAGGAGTGGCAGGCAGGCGCCAAATAAGCTTTTCCCCCGGCTGCAAGGTAACCGTTTCAGAGCCACGCTCGGCAGCCAGGCTCCAACGGACTTTGAATGTAATAGCCTCGAAGCTGCTGAACTCGAGCGCAACTTTTTCCCCGGCTTCATGGAGGAATTTGTTGACGCGCTTGACACTCACAGGGACGCGTTCAGGGGAAGCCGAAAGGGCGCGGCGTCCAGTCAAGGTACCACGCACATTTAGGTAATCTATGATGGAATAGGCTATGCGGTACTGCGCAAAGCCAAAGGGATGCACCCCATCAGTGCGCGCCAGTTCATTGGGACCTAGCGTGGCATCATACGCTTCCAAATCCTCCGCTATGGGAAGCACCAGGCAACCTTCCTCGCGACCAATGCGGCGTATCACCTCGCCAAACAGGACCAGCCCTTTTCTCGTGTACATGGGGCTAAAGAACGAAGACACCCTCTCATCAGTCAACGTAGGTGTAAAGAGAATAACTTCAGCCCCTAAAGCCTTGAAGCGCCGAACTTGAGAAAGAATATTCCTGTAATAGGCTTCCGCCTTGGCCGTAAAATCAGTCTCATGGGCATATTCATGGTGAATAATGTCATTCATGCCGGTCATGATACTGACGACTGTCGGCTTGTCCTCGGCATCGGCTTGATGCGCCGACGGCACGCCCCACACAGAGCGATTGGGGAAAGTCAGTCCGTTGTCCGGATGATAATGCCGCATCACCCGCTCGACGACCTGCCTGTAGGTGTCTGTCTGGGTGATGCTGTCACCTGTCAGCAACCATCGGTCATCCGCTCTGAAAAAAGATTCGCCGCCGACGGCAACAAGTCCCAGCAACAGAGAAATCGCAAAAAAAATCTTCATAAGCTTAACATTTACACCATGAACGGGGCGCCAATTCTTCGTATTGCACTTCTGTGGTGTTGACCAGAAGACGAGTGCCATCTTCATAGAGTGCATCATACACACCTGGGACAGGTTCAGCAAATGATTTGAACGGAACCGTCTGCAACTTCAATTCGTTGAAACATATATTGTACGCCGGCAATACCATCTTCAGACTTTCCAAGTAATTGCCGCCATTGCCGCCACCGTGATAATTGACTTCCATGCAGGGACGCGCACCAAATGCGATTTCACGCAACAGACCGAGCTGGGTATCTTTGTATGTATGCACCCAACGTTGCTGATATGCAAGCAAGCCATGCACGGCAACGATAAAAAACGGCACAGGATATGGCTGAATGGCACGCGCCATTGGAATGTCTCCATGAGGGGGACAATGTATGGTTGCGCACTCATCAATATACGGAAGGGCGTAGGTGGTCGGCCCCTCGATGGAAACCGCGCCATACATTCCACGCGCCACCTCCGTTATGGATGACAAGGCCAGCGCAAACTCCTTCTCATTGGCAGGATGCTGGGGAGAATGACAACGCCACAATACGGTGGCCTGGGCATCCATGTAGTAATGCCCCTCGAATCCCAATTCCTGTATGCGCTTGAACTCCGACCCCCACCGACGCAAAAACACCTGTGGACAAGCCTTGTAGGACTGCCCACCGCCCCAGACTCCGGCAGCAACTGGCTCGCCTGACTTTGTCCTGGCGACGCACTCATAGTCAAAATCAGGGGAGCTGCGATAAATGTCCGTTGCGTTATCATGGGGCACAATCTGGTATCCCACATTCTTGGCATGTTGAATAAGATTGCGCAGTCTTTCCTCGCCGCCCAAGCGCGGTTCTGCGGGGAAATGGGTAGGATATGCGCCATCATGCCCCCCGACATTCCAGCCGACCAGCGTTATAACTGCCTTCGCGATCCCCGCCGCCTTCATGTCGTCTATCATCTTGCAGCATTCATCGAATGTGGCATAGACATCAACTGGCGACGAGCCATCTGGTATTGGCTTCTTGCCAGCCATGAAGAACTTTACCCGCATGGCATTCACCGAATACTCCAAAGTAGGATTTCCTTCCATGCGATCTTTCAGATAGGAAGCTCCACGCTCTGCCAGCAGGTATTCCCTGAATTTCAAAGCCAAATCACCATAATTGGCATTGCCTGGCAGTTTATGATAAGAGACTGTGCGGTCTTCGACGCTGATCATATCCGATGGGTCATCCCGCAATGTAAATTCAGCGCACAGGCTATTGATGCCATTATTGTTATACTCGGAACGGGCATAACAGTTAAAGTCACCCGACTCGATGATAGCCAGCCAATTGTTGTCCTTCTGCAACAATCCAAAGCAATTCATTATGGAGAATTTTTCCCATTCCCGCTGCTCCATGTAGATGTGGTCCAGATTGACGCAGTGCTCGCGCACCCTGAAATCCACCAAGGCGCCGGCCCATAATGGCAGCAAATAACTGCCTTCGTCATTGACCTTGGTATTCAAATGCCCGGGAAGAACACGCAACTTCATCAGCCTAAAGCAAATGGAACGCTCCTCCGCGTATGTTCCCCCGCATACCCGCAGCCGAAAACCATCTGCCAGCGTCTCCAACTCGATATAAAATGAAATATCGTATGCCGCTGAACGCATCAATAGACGACGTCCACGAACGGTGCGATAATTCAATACCGGCTTAAAATCGGCCGTGTAACGCGTACGCTGCTCGGCCATGTCATATAATTCTGCAAAGAAGAGATTTTCCAATTCCATTTCAGTGTTTTCTGTGCTTTTCGTGGACAAAAACTAGGTTGCTGGCGATCAGTCTGCGCCAAGCCTTTTCGTGTGGTTCGTGGTTAAAAAATCCTTAAACTGGCGTCAATCCAAGATAATGCTTATTTGATAAACTTCTTTGACTCCTCATAGACTTTGGCGATTTCCTCGTCACGAAGTTGACGTTTCAGGATGATGACTTCATCTATGAGCAAGTTAAAACCATTGATGCCACCCACTGAAAAACGGTCTGGATTGGCGGCCATAGGTTTACGCAGTACCTTCTGAATAGACTTCTTGCCGTTGACGCTTCCAGTGATGCAACCATTGCCCCATGTGACGGCAATCATGCGCCATTCGCCGTTGGGCCATTTCGCAGTCGTAGCCGTGTTATACAGGACACAGGTATCCGCCCCATCAGAACCGCCGGCGTACTGCACGTACGGCATGAAATGACCATTGCCCCAAGGCTGCCCGCCCATCTTCGCGACAATCAGCTCGATCCCCTTTGCCCAAGTATGGAACACCTGGAAGCCGGGTTCCTTCGTTTGTTCGCCCTTCTCGCATTTCCAGTCCTTCGGGCAAACCCACATCAGCATGGAACCGGGCAAGACCAAGTCAATATTCTTACCGCCTTCATAGTAAATGATGTTATTCGCCAAAAAAGCCTTGCCAAAAACACCTTTTTCAGTAGTCAGTGGCAAATCCTTTTTGTGCATTCGAGTCGGTTCACCAGCCCCCTCCGCCAAATCCGCTATAGCCGTGCCATCATCAAAAGACACAGCAAAGATGATGTCGGCATCAAACATCTCGAGGGCTGGATTTTCCGGAATAGCCTCCGCATCCTGTCCAAGCAAAGCTACGCTGACAACCAGCATCGCCAACACTACAACCTTTTTCATGATTACCTCCAAAAGATGAACCACGCACCCTGACACCCCGCACCACGCACCACGCACCCTGCACCCTATTTCAGAATGACAAAGATAAAGTCATGCTTCGCAATCGGCAGATTCATTGTATTATCTTGCAAAGCAACAACTTCGCCGGTTTCGCCATTCACAGCGGACGAAAACTTTCCAGGCAGCTTAACTGTAAAGCTGCGATCATCATCATAACTACAAAGCATGAATTGGGCTTCGGTGCCCTTTTCCAGGAAGATGGAGCTGCTTTCTCCGCCGCTGATGGCAACCGGATAATCCCTATCCCAATAGTTATGCACCTTCACCACATCATCGTTACCATAGCCAAAGCCATACATCATCTCCAAAACCTTCACGTAGCTCTTGGATGCACCCATCTTGCACCACTGAATCTCGTGGGTGACGCTGACGCCCGTGCCTGTGCGCAGACACCACTCGTTGCCGGGAACTGACGGGACAAGGCCCAACGCCGCCGGCTGATTGCCAAACTGGCGTGCAATGGACACTGCCCTGATATATTCCCGAGTGTAGCGCTGCTGGAACGGATTCGTACCGTTGTTGTCCTCCCAGTCAAGATTCTGCTGGGCAAACGCGCAAATCGGGGCAATGGCCGTATTGGTCATGTGGATCATGTTGTTCAGCTGGGTGCGTCCCCGCTCCGTCATGTACACAGCCGTGCGGCGAATCAGCTCACGCATGTTGAACAGGCCAACCGACGGTTGCATCTTGCCATCTTCCAGGTAGTAAGCCGGTTCCGAGCCGCTATGGTCATAGTTTGACGCCAGGAAGATGTCGTCCCAGTAAATGTTGTCGCAGTTGCCGATATCAAACATATGCTTGTAGCAGCTC
>JAPXLT010000304.1:4124-5806 GCA_033809415.1 Lentisphaeria bacterium | reverse complement strand
TATCTGGGTTACTGAGCATTACAAAATCACACTGTGCGTTCACCGGCATGCAGTTTGCGGTATGCGGCAGGGGAGAGTCCATAATATTTTTTGAAGATACTATAGAACCAGCTCAAACTTTCAAATTTCAGTTCTTCGGCAATTTCCAGGATTTGCTTATGTGAACCTGTCAGGAGCTGCGCGGCTCGATTCAGCCGAAGTTCGTTGATAAAGTCGGTCGGTGTCCGCCGCAGATACTTTTGAAAACACTTGCACAGATGTCCCGGAGTGCAATAGGCAAGTTTTTGCATCCTTTCGATACCGCCTTTGAAATTTTCTTCCTGTCGCATCACTGCGCAAAGATTTTCCAACCAGTCCGGCACTTGCGATTCACTCAACAGGTTGATTTCGTCAATAAAAAAGCGGGCGAACAATTCCCCAAGCAGGATTTTTATCCTGATTTTCCGCAGCACCGGGGACATGGCGGGCGAATTCAGCTTCAGCAGGCGGGTGTAGAGTGATCCTGCCGGAGTCGGTTCCAGTTTGAACATTGGCGGCAGAACAGGCGCAGTCAACTGCTGCAAAAAAGCATCATTTTCGAGATATATGCTCAAGCTCAAAAACAGGTCCAGATCAAAATCCAGCAATACCAGTTCGACTTTATCGAAGGATTCGTCGGGCAGAAATGCGTGAACATCATCCGGGCGCATGAAAACAAGACTGCCTGCAACCAATTTCTGGCGGTCGCCATTCACCTTATGGATCACTCCGCCGGTGTTGATCAGGATCATTTCCGCAAAGTCGTGACAATGCAGCGTCGTTCCACAACGCGGAACCTGATGAAAATATAAATCCCCCCCTGCCTGGATAGAACGGGACTCCTTGCTATTTACCCAAGTGATTTCATTGCATGTGATGCGGGACTGAACCATCGGATCCAGCCACCCCTCCGTCTTTTGCCGGGTTATATCATTCATTTCCGCTGACTCGCCATGAAATATTTTCGTGTCCGTTGGTGTCTTTCGTTGTAAAAACTGTCCCTGTCACCGCCCCATTACTCAAGAATGATAATATAGAGCAAAAAAATGCCATTTACAAAGAAGAAACTTAACCAATAGCAGATATAATAAAGGACAAGTCGTAAAAAATCAGTTATTACCCTTTTTCAAAAATCTCAAAAAGAGGATGCGAGCGATGTTTTTTGACAAGAATGGCTTTATGCAGTCAGTTCTGACTGAACGCAGACGCAAAACCATCCCGATCATGGCAATGCCGGGCGTAGAGCTGATTGGTGCCAAGCCGCAGGATGTTTTCCGGGATGGTGACTTGCAATTTCGCTGCATTAAAGCACTCAGCGAAGCAGTTCCGGTTGACGCCCAGGTGACATTCATGGACCTCTCCATCGAGGCGGAAGCCTTCGGAAGCAAGATTGCCTTTTCCGAGCATGAAAATCCGGATGTTATCGAGGTTTTGCTCGGCGATGCCTCGGCGATCCAGGCATTGCAGGAACCGAAGGTTGACGCCAAGCGCACAGGGGAAGCGCTCCATTGCGCACGGCTTTGTGCTGAAAACCTCGAACGTCCTACTTTTGGCGGAATGATTGGCCCTTACTCCCTTGCAGGTCGCTTGGCAGATATGACTGAAATGATGTTGCTGGCCGCTTCTGAGCCGGACCTGGCTCATGAGCTGTTGGGCAAAACAAC
>JAPXLT010000304.1:0-4114 GCA_033809415.1 Lentisphaeria bacterium | reverse complement strand
CAAAGAATATGCCAGAGCGATCAAGAGCACCGGCGTGGCCGGAATTCTAATTGCCGAACCCGCAGCCGGCTTGTTGTCACCGGAGATGTGCCGGCAGTTCTCCGCAAAATATATGGAAGAAATCGTCAAGGCTGTCCGAGATGACTCCTTTATGGTCATCCTGCATAACTGCGGCCGAGTTGAAAAACAGATAGATGCATTGCTTTCTACCGGGGCAGACGCCCTCCACATCGGAAATGCTGTGGACATCTGCAATATTCTGCCTCAGGTTCCGGAACATGTTCTGGTGCTGGGCAACCTTGATCCGGTCAACGTGCTCAAGACTATGACTGCTGACCAGGTCTATGAAAAGACGTTGCAGCTGCTGGAAAAAACGGCATCTTACAAGAACTATGTTTTGTCCAGTGGCTGCGACCTGCCCTCGGCAGTACCAATGAAAAACATTCAAGCCTTTCTAAATGCCTTGAAAACTTACAATAAGGAGAAAGACCATGACGAACTTTGACGCTCTTCAAACCGCAGTGCTGAAAGGCAATCGCAATGATGTCAAGGACATCGTTCAACAGGCGATTGACAACCAAGAGGATATCAATGCCATCCTTGACCAGGGCATGATCCCGGCCATGCGCGAAATAGGCGACCGCTTCAGCCGAAATGAAGCTTATGTGCCGGAACTTCTAATCGCTGCACGTGCGATGCAGGCCGGCCTTACCCTGCTTGAACCCCTGATAGCCGCCTCGGGGCGCAAAACTATGGGAAAAGTAGCCGTGGGTACAGTCAAGGGCGACTTGCATGACATCGGCAAAAACCTGGTGGCGATCATGCTCAAGGGTGCCGGATACGATGTGATTGACCTTGGTGTAAACTGCGATGTAGGCAAATTCGAAGAAGCCGTCGCCCAAGGCGCCAACGTCCTTGCCTGCAGCAGCCTTTTAACCACTACCATGCCCTATATGAAGGAAATAGTCGAGCACTTTAAAGGAAGAAAGGTAAAAATTATCATCGGCGGCGCTCCCGTAACCCAAGACTACGCCGACGAAATCGGCGCCGACGGCTACAGCGAAGACGCCAACGGCGCAGTCAAGCTCGTCGATAAAATCTTCAAAGAGGCATAGTAGTATAAACACTAACAGAAAGTTAACGATCATTTGCGCAAAAGATCGTTGCCAGAACCAGTTTTACAAGCAGGAAATTTGTCATGTCTGAATTAACCGGCAAGGAACGAATTTCGCGTCAGCTCAAGCATCTCCCCGTAGATCGCATCGGTGCCTCTGAAGCTTTCTGGCAATACACGATGCGCAACTGGGAAAATCAGGGCAAAGTGCCCCCCAACACCTGTCCTATCGAGCATTTTGGGCTGGATATTCTTCTCTGCGCCCCCTGCGATATGAAGATCCATCCCCAGGTGCCGGATCAGATTATCAGCGAAGATGAGGATACGGTCACCATGCTCGATGGCAATGGTGCCACGCTTCGTCGACATAAAAAGCATGACGCCACTCCAGAGCACATTGATTTTTCCATCAAAGAGCGCAAACAGTGGCTTGAACTTGCCAAGCCCTTTCTGACTGCGGATGCGGCAACCCGCTTGAACAAGGAAGCCTATCGGAATGCCCGGCAAAGAGCCGCTGAAAAAGGGCTTTTTTTCTGCTGGGTCGGAACCAATGTCTTTGAGCTGATGCACCCCATTTGCGGCCATGAAAACCTGCTGTTGGGCATGGCACTGGACCCGGAATGGATCGAGGATATGGTCAATATCTATTCGGAGTTGGTCCTGCAGTTACAGCAAGAACTCTTTGCGGCAGAAGGTCCCCCGGACGGAATTTGGTACTGGGAGGACATGGGTTTCCGGGGACGTCCGTTCATGTCACCGGATATGTACCGTGAACTGATTATGCCGGCACATCGTAAAACCATCGACTATGCACATTCACTGGGGTTGCCGGTAATCATGCACTCCTGCGGTTTTATCGAGCCACTGCTGCCATATATGGTGGAAGCCGGAATTGATGCATTGCAAGCCATCGAAATCAAGGCTGGCATGGACTTGCTGCGCATAGACAAGCAGTTCGGTGAAAAAATTGCTTTGATCGGCGGTTTGGATGTGCGTCCAATAGCCAACAATGATTTGCCAGGGATCAAGCGGGAGCTGGAAAGCAAAATCCCCATTGTCAAAAAGAATCGCGGCTTTATCCTGCATTCCGATCACTCGATCCCGGAATCCACGGAATATGAAACATACCTCTACTTCAAGGAAACCGGCCTTAAACTGGGGACATACTAAATGAAAAAGCAACCTCTGATCCTGGATTTTCTCGATGGAACCCGCCCGGAAGCAATTCCCTTCATGCCGATCTTCATGCGCTACGCCGCACGCTTCGGAAAAGTACCATACCGGGAGTTTTGTCTTGACGTCGAAGCCCATTGCCGAGCAAACTGGGAGACCGCCAAGGCCTTTTCTTCGGACTGGGTCAATGTGATGAGCGATCCCTATGTTGAAACCGAAGCATTTGGCGCTAAAATCCACTATCCCGAAGACGGCCTGCCACAGGAATCCGGACACGTCCTGGTAGACCTGGATGCATTTCCGGAATGTACGCCGGAGAAATTCCTGGCCAGCACACGGGTTGCCGCACGGATCGAGCAAATCGCATTTTTCAGCCGTCACAATCCCGAGCCGCTTCTGATCTGCGGCTGGGTCGAAGGGCCGCTGGCAGAATACTGTGATCTGCGGGGCATGGGCGATGCCTTCCTCGATCTTTATGATCAGCCGAGAAAAGTGCATGCAATCATTGACAAGACGATGCATCTGACGGCGCTTTTTGTTGAAAAACAAATTCAGGCAGGGGCGCACTGCATCGGCATCGGGGATGCGGCCTGCTCGCAATGTGGTCCGGAATTTTATCGGGAATTTGCTTTTGCCTGGGAAAAGAAACTGGTGGATCATATTCACCATCTCGGCGCCATCGCCAAACTACATATCTGCGGCAATACTACAACCATTTTGCCGGACATGATTGCCACCGGCGCTGACATCGTTGATATCGATCACCTGGTCACCGACATGACCCCTTTCGTGCCGCTGCTGGCGCCGCATCAGAAGCTTTGCGGCAACCTCGATCCGGTTACAGTTATCCAGAATATGCAACCGGAACAGATTAAAGCCGCCGCCAGAAAAGTCCTGGCTCAGGCACCTGGAAAGCTGATTTTGTCAGGCGGTTGTGAAATCACCCCGGATACCCCGGCGGTAAATATCCTTGCCTTGGCGGAACTTGCCAAGCGTTGAAGCTTATGTCTGCAAATACCGTACATCGACTGACTATTTTTCGCTCATCGAAAACCATGCCGGAAATTTTAGCGGAGCGTGGTTTCCCGCTGGACTTGCGTTGTGGCGGCAAGGGCACCTGCGGGCGTTGCCTGATCGAACTGCTCGAGGGGCGCTGGGAGAGCAATGGCAAGGAATTGCTCATCCCAGGCCAGGCAAAAGCCTGCCAGGTGCGTTTGCTTAGTGACACCGGCGAGATTGCCATTCCGGAGACTTCCCTGCAACATCGCAATGGTAAAATGTCATCGGATTGGGCGTTTGGCAATTTGCCGGACTGCGCTGATCCAGTGATTGCCATTGATCTGGGCACCACAACGATTGCCGCAGTGAAAATTCATCAGGGCCGGATTCTGAAGCGGGCGAGTTGTTACAATGCCCAGAATCGCTTTGGCGACAATGTCATCGCCCGCATCTCTCATGCAGAGGGTTCTGCAGAAAACCTGGTTGAACTGCAGCAGGCCGCAGTCGCATCAATCAATGAACTGCTTGCTGAACTCGACACCGAAAATGTCTCCCGCATTGCCATTGCCGGCAATACGGTGATGAGTACCATCCTGCACGGCATCGATCCAAGCCCGCTGGGAAAAATCCCTTTCACTCCGCCCATGCGTATTTTTCCGGTTCGAAAAGCCTCGGAATTCGGACTTAACGCTGAGGTGCCGCTCGATACCGTGCCGGCCATCTCCGCCTACATTGGCGGAGATCTGACTGCCGGTCTGGCGGAACTTCGCCTCACTTCCGGCGAAATGCTCGTCGATATCGGCACCAATTGCGAAATCATCTTTAACC
>JAPXLT010000303.1:0-5806 GCA_033809415.1 Lentisphaeria bacterium | reverse complement strand
AGACAGGTTTTGGGCATGGTAGCTGGCTAAGGCATTATGAAGATATCGAGTGTATTCTTGGTGGATATGGCGATGCGGAATTTAAGAGTTTTTTTAAGGAACTTAGTTCTGGATTAGATAAAACAATTGTAGATGAGTTCAAGGCACAAGGTGGAGTCATTCCTGGAGGTTTCGGGCAACATCGTATTTTAGGACACGGATGGTCGTTAAACGATGACATTCCCCAAGTAGTCTTAGACGAAATAGAAAAAGCCAGCCCTGGGAAAAGTAAGGTTTTTATTCAAATATGGAAAAAACATGTTTCAAACATCAACCAAAAGGCATTGGAGTTGACTGGTTTCTCGGAAGCTCTAAAGAAAGAATCATCCACTTTGGCTTCTTTCATGAATGATATTCACCTTCTGGGGGATCTAGAGCCGGGCAACACTGAGTTGAAGTATTTGATGGATCATCGAAAGATAATAGCTAATATCAACAAGGATGTCGACATTTTGTTTGGGAAAAACTCGAATTATGCGAAATTGGTACATAAGCGCCTTGCCAAATATATGAAAAAAGGTCTTGACCCACAACATGCTGCGGAAGGAGCAATGGGGGAGTTATATAAATTGCGTATGGGAGATATGTTGAATAAATCTTATGGGAAATACCTAAAGACCGAATACTCGATTGACCGTGTTATACGCGCCAATCAAAAAATAGCAAACAGGCCATTGATAAAAATACCAGGGATATCAAGACTTGACAGCTCTGCTCAACTTTTGAAAAATCAGAAAAACGTAAAGTTTGTAAAAGGCATCTTGCAAGAACACACAGTAAACGGGAAAGTAGTTCAAACATTAAGTGTGCCAATATCTCCGGCATTAAAGGCAGGAATAAAAGCAGGAGTTTTGACTTTGATATTTACAGAGGGGAAAACCATTTATACCTTTGCAAGTGGTAATATCACAGAAGAAGAATTTTTAGTGGAAAGCGCTAAAAATTGCGGCGCAAGCATTGTTGTAGGAACATCAACTTATGTTCTGGTAGCGCTTGGATTTACTCCTACGGGATGGGTAGTAATAGGAGCCGGAGTTGCGGCTGAACTTGTTTATGAAATAACGTTTGATTACATCTATTCACAGTTCAAAACTAAGGTCTTGACTCTAGATGACATTATGGGACGTCTCCCAACAGAAATCCAACGAAGGGAAACAGCCTTCGACCCTGTAGGATATCAGTCTTTCTTTGACTGCAATAAACAGCATGAATCTCAACTTCTTCCGCAAATTCGCCAACAAGAATCATTCTTTGATGCTAATACGCACAAAGATACTTTTTTTGATGAACCGAAACGTACAAGTCCACTTGAAATAGGATTATAAACAATGAAAATTTTATCTCATTTTCTTGCTATAGCATGTGTGCTGGGAATAACAGGTTGTGTCTCCACAACGCCAGTGGTGCAACCGCCTAAACCAGTAGACGACGAAAAAGAACTGCAAACAATTACTACGATTGAAAAACGAAATGATTTTAGATGCTCTGATGATTATTTTGAAATCAGCGGGAATGACAAAGAAATAACCAACTTTACAATCAAAAATCAAAATGCAGACATCCAGGATCTGGCAGGTTTCAGTGTTGCTTTATATCGACAGGAATTGTCCCCAAAATTAAAAGAAGGGGAAAAACTGTCTGAACGTGATATGCAACTTCTAGAATTCTGTTCTGATACACAACTTTTTTCTATCAAGGCATATACAATGGCTTTACTGAGCGATATGCTAGAAGATACAAAACTGCTTTCTGCAGAGGAAAACTATGATAATAGAGTTAGCGAGGGAAAAGCGCCAGCAATTAATCAAACATTTGACGCTACATTGAGAGATGTATGCATTAAAATGCAAGGTGATTTTGTCAAGTCAAATTCAGTTACGCGGGAAAAAATAAGAGATTTTGGTAAAATCTTTCAGCCAATAGATGACAAAGTCCTGGTTGCAGATTTTTTTCGAATACAAGATAGCTTAAACCAAAAAATAGATTCCTTCCAGTGGCGTCAAATATGGCTTTATGTCCCATATGTGCAATTTGCTACATTATGGTGGGAAACTGATTTTCACGAGGAACCAGCACTTCGTCCATACAAAAAAATGGTTGAGCCAGAAATATCTTGTTCAATGCAATGGCATGCATTACATAACAGCATGGCTTATAGAATTAAAGATTTACGGGATATATATACGGACACCGAAACATTTCTAACGAAAGCAACAGATTCGCGTTCAAAGGTTTATATTGATAACTTTAGATTGTCCATTGATAACGAAATGCGTTTTGCTATCATGTTAAACGCCTTTGTCTACAATGATTTGCCTTTTGTCGTTTATTCAAAGAAAGGATTTATTGATATTCAAAGGTGCAAGGGGTATATGTGGGATAATGACAATAAAATGGAAGATGTAATGAACCAATATTTAGTTAGGATTTCTGGGGCTGATATGCTCAAATGCATTCGCTCCCCATACTCTGCAGATATCTACTCGCAATTACTCAAGATGCTAAAAAGCGAATGGAGTGATAAGAGATATCAGAACTACTTGCTCAAGTCCAAAATTTATGAACTTGACCAATTCTCGCCTACATACTACGAGGACAATAAAGTCAAGTAATATGGAATTACGTGAATAAGGGGTTTTGTTTTGTGTGCCAAGGTCGGCTTTACTTTTTCAGTCGGAGGCGATATGGAGCGCCGGCGGCTCGCCGGCATGAAGCCGGCTTCCCTCTTCCATCACCGAAAAATCAAAAAACTCAAAAAAGTTTCTCAAAAATGAGAAAGAGATTTAAGACCAGCAACTTGCGCATCTGGTTTTTGAAAATCTTTCCCAAAAAAGAAGATTTTGGGCGATAGTAGCGCGGAAAATTTTCGTGACCTTTCGTGCATTTCGGTTAAGCCGGCTATACCGGCGTGTTCTATGCAGTTGAGAGGTACTGCACATGTTAATTGTTCGTTCAACATGTAGTTGCGCCCCGGCGTGCTGCGGTGACAATGCACGCGAAACGAGGCGGCCTGTCCCTGTGGCAGACGAGGGCGGCTGGTACCCGCCTGACAACGAAGTCGCGAACCCTAACGCAAGTGAACCCGTTTCGGCCTCGTTACACCATTGGCGTGCGGCCATCCTTCCGAATGTGGTGAAGCCTGCCATTGGCGGAGAAGCAACGAACGCAGGCATCCGCCAAGACGCCCGGGGTGACTGGGGAGAGCGCGCGACGACAGAACACGCAAGGCATCCGGGAGAGCCGCTCCGCAGCCCAGTTCCGACGGTCGGAACGGGACAGGGAACGCAGGGAAGCCATAACCTGCGCATACCGCGGCGGCGGCAGTCGGGCAGGCTCATAGTAGCGGTGAAGCGGGGTAACTCCCGTGGAGCAAAGGGGCCTGACCTGCGTTGCGTTTCCACAGCAAAAGGGGGTTCCGCTTGAGCAAAGACTCCACTACGGACAAACGGCAGGAATGGCTCGGTGAACCCGGAATGCCGCTGAAACTCGCTCTTCTGCGCTGGAAACTGGGCTGCAAGGCCAAGCTGGAGCCGCAATTCCGGTTCTACGCTCTTCACGACCGCATTTATCGGGCTGACACGCTGGAAATCGCTTGGAAGTTCACCAAACGAAACGGCGGCGCACCCGGCAGCGACGGGATGACGTTTTCGGACATCGAAAACTCCCCCGGGGGCGTGGGTCGGTTCCTGGAGCAACTCGGGAACGACCTCCGCGACAAAACCTATCGTCCGCGACCGGTGAGGAGGACTTACATTCCCAAGGCGAACGGGAAGATGCGTCCACTTGGCATTCCGTGCATCCGGGACAGGGTGGCTCAAATGGCCGCCAAACTGATCCTCGAGCCGATCTTCGAGGTTGACTTCGAAGACTGCTCGCACGGTTTCCGCCCGGGCAGACACGCCCGGGATGCCATTAGGGAAATACAGTCGAACCTCGGTGCCGGAAGGACAGAGGTATACGACGCGGACTTGTCCAGCTACTTCGACACCATCGACCATGAGCGGCTGATGGAGCAGGTGGAGCGACGGATCGCCGACCAGTCGGTTCTCCGGCTGATCCGCATGTGGCTGACCTGCACGATTGAAGAGAAGGACGGGAACGGGCACACACGGCGGATGCACCCTGAAAAAGGGACGCCGCAGGGCGGCGTGCTTTCGCCCCTGCTCGCGAACATCTACCTTCATCAACTGGATTCCGCCTTCGAACGTGAACCCGGCTCCCCGCGATGGTTTGCCAACGCCCGACTCGTCCGCTATGCAGATGATTTCGTGGTCATGGCTCGATACACGGGGGGGCGGATCAAGGAATGGCTCGAGCAGCGACTGGAGAGCGAACTGGGATTGACGATCAATCGGAAGAAGACAAAAGTTGTACGGATGAAAAGAACAGGCGAAAGCCTGAACTTTCTCGGATTCACCCTGCGGTATGACTGGGATCGGCATGGACAGAACCAGCGCTATCTGAACCTCTTCCCGGCCAGCAAGCCGGTCGAGCGCTTCAAGGACAAAGTCCGGGCGCTCACCGGAAGCGGGCACGGAAGATCGTTGAAGGATACTCTGGAACAGGTCAACCAACTCAGCATTGGCTGGAAGCAGTACTTTGACTTCGGCTACCCGCGCAAGTGCTTCCGCAACCTGAACTGGTTCGTCCTACAACGATTCAAAAACTTTCTCCGGCACCGCAGCCAGCGAAAATGCAAACCGCTGAAGGACGGCGAGAGTCTCTACAAGGGGCTTCAACGTCTGGGATGGAAACCACTGTAACATCCAAACAGGCATTGATGGCTGCCCGGTATAATGCCTTGCAACGAGAACGCAGGGAGAGCCGTGTACTGGAAATCTGTACGCACGGTTCGACGAGGACTCCGGGTAACCCCCGGAGTTACTCTACTTGTCAAAAAAGAATTCTGGATTTGATTTGCATTCGGAAAAAAAGGTTGTACGTTAACTGTAGTGATACACTTTTAATGTTAATGAGGCTTTATGCGGACGAAGAGAAAAGAGAATTTGGCTGAGCGCATACGCCAGGAGATCGTGTCAAGGATCGCATCGGGGCGCTATGCTGCCGGGTGTAAAATTCCCAGTGTGCGCGCCTTGATGGAAGAATTTTCCGTCAGCAGCCAGACTGTGCAGCGCGCTCTGCGTCTTTTGCAGGAAGCGCGGGCAGTGACGGCGATTCATGGCAGCGGCGTTTTTGTCAATGCTTCTACCGTTCCCGAGCCTCTGCGTTTGGCGATGATTTTTCCGGAAGAGTCAATCAGCAGAGAACACCTTGACTTGGAGAACTGGGGGCTGAGTTCCGAGCTTTACCGGGGGCTGCTGGCAGGAAGCGTGCAGTACGATTGCCGCCTGGACTTCCGTCATGTCAGTGAAGAGGCCGATGCCGGAGCTTGGCGGACTCTGGCTGCGGAATTGCAAGGCTATGACGGCGCCGTTTTTGCTGGCCAGCAATTGTCCGGTCTGCAGCAGCTGCTATCACATCGCCTGCCAGTTTTCCAGATCACGAATTCTCCTGTGCCGATGGAAGGCGTGATTCCAGTTGATTATGACCGTACTATGGCTTTGCGAACTTTGCTGCGCAAAGCAGCGGTGGACGGTTGCCGCACCGCAGACTGCATTACCTGGCTGGACGAAAGATTCCCAGAGCAGGATCGCTTCTTCCTGCACCGGGCTGAACGGATGCTGCAACTCTGCGCTGAGTGTGGTCTGCGTCCGCTCCGACAGGTCACCCTGACAATCACTCCGGAAACGCTTGCCAAGCTGCCGGA
>JAPXLT010000302.1:0-5808 GCA_033809415.1 Lentisphaeria bacterium | reverse complement strand
CGCCAAAGTCGATCTCAGCGACCTGCCGAATTTTCAAATTGAATATTATGTCAGCAAGGTCAGCCGTCATCAGGAAGGTTTTCTGATCGAGATGAACCGGCCGTTGAGCCGCAGTTATCCGGTCGGCACTCTGGTTCGCCTGCATCAGGACGGTGGACATCTGGGCTGGAGCCTGGCATTGCCCGCGCAAAAGGAGTTCCGGCGACTGATCGAACCGGCCGTCGAAGATGCCGCGCTGCAGAATCATATGTGGAAAAACGCGGCCTTTGTCAAATTGGCATTGAATACCGACTCCTCCGAACCGGTTATCTTGAAAAAATGGACTCTCCGGGAAGTTCCCCAGGCGGAATTGGAACGCATGCGCAAGGAGGAACAGGCTCGAATCCTGGCGGAAAAACAGAAAATCACTCCGTATGGATACAGCAAAATTCTCAAATCCGGTGCAGGTGAAGAGGAGTTTACCAACTGCTTTTTCACCTACAAGGGGGAACGCTATTACTGGTCGGGAATCACTCAGTCGCATCTAGACATACCCTGCTCTGAGATCGGGCAGTTCGAATGCGATATCAAAGCATCCACCCCGGGCTTTCTCGAAGCGACCATGACCATACTTCTCGGCGACGACAAGGTGTCTGTCCAGATGCCGCCAGAATCTATCATCCCTGATGGGGAATACCGCCGCTTTATTTTTTGCCCGACCGATGTCGCATCCTGGAACCCCGCAGCCAGGCTGACGGGATGGAACATACGCTTCCGGGGATATCACGACATCAACAAAGTCATCGGATTCCGAAACCCGGAATTCAAGCGCGAGAAAAACCTGATCGCCGGCGCGGAAAAACTGCTACCTGGCCAACCGGTAGAAATTCCCGCTCTGCGCCCACTGGGAAAATACCGCCTGCAATGGCGCGATGGAAAATGTCCTGGCGCCACCCTCGAATTCCTTGACCATCTGATGCAGCCCATCCCTGGCTCCCGCATCCGGCTCGAGCCTGGCCACAACGAATGCGCATTTACGGTGCCCGAAGCGCTGATCCTCGGCAAAATCTCGGTGGATGGTCAAAACGGCTGGCCGCAACTGGTGACGGAATCCTACCGGCGAAGATATACGCCG
This sequence comes from Lentisphaeria bacterium, assembly GCA_033809415.1. GTDB lineage: Bacteria > Verrucomicrobiota > Lentisphaeria > Oligosphaerales > Oligosphaeraceae > JAQVUB01. Next base: position 4,694 of record JAPXLT010000302.1, on the reverse strand, counting down.
GAATTGTATTGGCGCAGTCAATGGATCTGGTTGAGCCACACCCTGGGGCCAAATTATGCCAATGTCTGGTTTTACAAGGAATTCGATTTAGAGGAAGCTCCGGAATATGCCGCCATTGCGGTGATGGCCGATGATGTTTCAAACACTCTGGTCAACGGAGTGCATGTCGGACAGACCTGGCCATATCGTGTCCCAAAACGCTTTGATATCGCCAAATTGCTTAAACCCGGACGCAACAATATCGCCATCCGAGTCTACAATCTTGACCAGCAGGCCGGGCTTTGTGCAGAAATCTTCCTGAAAACCAGTAAATCGAGCCGATGGATCATCACCGATTCCTCCTGGTTGTGCCAAGAAACTGGGCAGGATAAAAACCTCCCCGAAAAATTTGAAAAGCACGCCGTCGAGCTCGGCGACCCGGCTACTACAGCTCCGTGGGCGGCGTCAATCGGCTTTGCCTATGTCGGTCCTCGAGGCGTCTTTACCATCAAAAACAGCGAAAATGGGCAATTTACTGCCATCCTGAGGGATCCGGTGATTTCCAGCTTCCGTACATTGAGATTCGAGCGCCGTTCCGAGTCTGGCACGAAGGATCACTTTCTGCTGCCTGCATCCATGGTTGAAAACGCAGATGGCACGGTCACTGTGAAATATCCGAAATTGCGCTCGACAGAGGAAAAGTGCACGGTATTCCTCGATGACGAATTCTGGGAAATTGCAGGAAACCAGCCCCTCGCGCAACTTGAAGCGGAACCACTCACCATACCGGCTCTGCAGAAAGCGGAATTCATCAATGTCGGACAACGTACCCGGATGAAATTCAACGGGAAGATATATGATCCCACCTTTTTCATGTCCAGAGAAAGAGAACGCCTGATGCCAGCTCTGGACGCAGGATTCAAATCCTTCCTGGTATCTGCGCGGTTTGAAGATTTCTGGCTGGGACACGGAAAATATGACTTCAGCAAACTCGACCGGGATGTTGAAACGCTGCTGACTGTCGCCCCGGATGCGATCTTCATGCTCGATATCCGATTCTTCATGCCGGAATGGTGGATCGAGGAAAATCCGGGTGATACGTCAAAGTATTTTGAAGACGGAAAACGCAATGCCTACGATGACGTGCAGGCACTCGGTTCCAAAAAATGGCTGACGGACTCCGACGCGCCTCTGACTGCGTTGATCGATCATGTCAAAAAAAGCTATTGGGCTGACCGTGTCTGGGGTGCTAACATCGGTGACAGCCGCGGCAATGAATGGTTCTGGGGCGGCGCAACCGCTGGGCAGGATCGCGATGGCAAACCGGCTCAGCCCGGCTACAGCCCCGGCGATCTGGCGTCCTTCCGTGCAATGCTGCGCCGAATCTACGGCACCGATGAGGCGCTCGCCAAAGCCTGGCAAATGCCCGGAGTGCAGATTGACAGCGCACCAATGCCGGATCACAAATTGCGCCGCGTCGGCGCGGTCGGCTCCCTGCTTAGCCCGGAAACCAACCGTCAGATCATGGATTGGTGCCTCTTCCGCAACCAGTCCCTCGCCGAAGCCCTGATCTATTTTGGAAAAGCCATCAAGGATCGTACGGAACGCAAGTGGCTCACGGGAGGCTATTACGGGTATATGACCGAGTTGTCCGCCAGTCCCGGTCGTAGCCAGTTGATCACTGGACACAATGGATTCCTGGACTGTGTGAAATCGCCAGACCTGGATTTTTTCCGGGCACCCTCGAGGTACACCTGTCGCAAAACCGGCATGGCGAACGGTGTGATGCAGACCTTCTCGACCTTTACCCTTCGCGGCAAAGTCGTCTACATTGAAAATGATGAGCGCAATGCCTACGGACCGCGGGAAACCCCGACATATGATATCTATGTCGGGCGTAGTTCAACTGGTTTGGAGGCTGTAGGGCATTTCAACCGGGAATTCGCCATGTTCAGTACTTTGGGCATTGCACAGTATTGGCTGGACCATATCAAGGGCAGCCTTTATGAGCCGGCTCTGCTTGCGGCACTTGCCGAGCAACTCAAGGTTTATGAAACTCTGCCCCCGGTACGGAATCTGACACCCCAGGAGATTGCGGTGGTTGGAGATGTTCAGAGCATTTATTACTCGGTCGATGGTCAAAAAGGCATTTTTCCGCCGGCGATATCCGGCGTGTTCAATCACCTGAATTTTCTGGGCGCTCCTTTCCGGAGCTTGGTCACCGCCGACTTGCTGGAAAAAGGGTTGACTCCCGCGCATAAGCTCTACATCATGCTGCCAACCCTGGTGCTCTCCCAGCAGGATCGGATGCAATTGCGGCAACGTTTCGAACAGGAAAATGCCACCGTGCTCTGGCTCTACAGCGCAGGCTCCAGTTACCCGGACCGGGGGCCAAAAAGCGAATTCTGCGGCGATTTCCTTGATCTCGATGTCACTATGACCGCTGACGATACCGAGGAAACCTTACAGACGAAATCCGGGGTTTACAACAGCCTCTTCCTCAACGCCCCGCATTTTTATCCGGAAGGCGGCTATGATGAAGTGCTCGGCCGCAATGCCGGTGGGCGACCGGTTCTGGTACGCAAAAGCCTGCGTGGGGCACGGCATATCTTCTCGACATTGCCGGACTTGCCGAGGGAGACTCTCGCTGAAATTATCAATTCCGCCGACGTCTTCCGGTTTACGGAAAATCAAAATGATCCGCTGTGGATCGGCAACGATCTCGTCTTTTTGTATGCGGCAACTGGCGGTGTCAAACAGGTCAACTTGCCTGATGGCTTGCGCATGAAGTCCATCATTGGCCCCCTGAAAGGCGAATTCCGCTCCGGACAAAAATGGCAGGCGACTGCCGGGCTTGTCTACGGGTTCCTGGTATACTGACATCTTGAAGGTGGTTTTCAGAAAAATCGTTTCATTTTTTAACAACGAAAAGACACGAAAAGACACGAAAATTTTTTATAGGGGTTGTTGCTTTGACGGATGGAATGGCAAGCGGTTTAAAAAGTAGCGCAACCGTCCCGGTTGTGATTGATGTTTGCCTTTCGATGCCCGAATGCTCTCCGCTGCAAGAGGCAGGATGCAGGATCGGTCAGATCAGCCGGATCGGCGATGTTGGAATCAGCCCTGTAAGGGCGCGACATACCAGCCCAGGGCAACGCCCCATAGGCGTTAAGTTGTTTCCGGAAATCCCAATTTTGCCTTCCAAAATTCAAAATTTCAAACGGGAAAAGACATTTTTGTCGCTTTGAAAAGGGGAATTTAGGATTGAAAATTAAAAAAAACTGAACTGCTTAACGCTTATGGGGCAACGCCCTGGGTCAGGGATCGCACCATCGGCAAAGCCCTGTAAGGGCGCGACATAATCTCTGTCTAAAAAATTTCTTGAAAAAGAGAAAGAACTTCAAGGCCAGTAACTTGCGCATCGGGCTTTTGAAAATCTTTTACAAAAAAGAAGAAGTTGGGCAATAGTGTACGAAAAAAGAAATCGGAGGATCGTGGTATGAAACATTTTGGAGGCTTGGTCTTCATATTTTTCACCTTCGCGTTATGCGCTGACGGCTTATTGACCTGCGATGATTTTACATCCACACAGCCTGGAAAGTGGGAGAGCGTAGGCGAGGCATTCCCTGTAAATCCAAAGCAGATGTACCGCTTGTCAGGAGAAGTGTCTGGAAACGATGCAAGCAAGATGCGTGTGTCAATGTCGTTCTTTGCCGAGGATGGCGCTGAGATTCGCTCGTTCTGGCTGAATGCGGTCGCTGGAACTGAAACGGAGATGATTGAGGATTGCACAGGCGGAAACACCTTGTTTGTGAAGGATGCCTCCAAATGGGTTCAGCCAAGCAAGGCGCCAATTGTTGTTTTCCATGCCAAGCCTGATCTGTCGGATTTGCCAAATCGAAGAATTGCATACTATGTGAAAACAATTACCAAAGAGGCTGATGGAAGATGGGCGCTGACATTTGACAGACCCCTGCGCAAGTATCCTCGAGGCACCGTTATCCGCCAACATGAAGATGGCGGCAATATGGGATTTGGGGTTCCGAACGTGCCGGTGACTGCCAGCTGGGAAAAACTCAATCTGCTGGCATTTCCTGCAAAGGAATCTGGCGCCTACTTCAATTCCATGTGGAGAGGGGCGGTGAAAGCGCAGATTAAGCTGCTTGCCGACAAAGCCGTGGCACTGCGGAACCTTAAGCTCGAAGCGGTCAGTGAAGATGAAATGAAGGCGCTGCTGAGCAAACGCACTCTGCGCGGGGCGGAAGTCAAGAATAAGGTCAAAATCAGCGGAAATGTAGAAACACTTCCTGCAAAGGACGCCTTCGAAGTGACCACCGATGGAAGTACCGCATATCACCAAGATGGACTGAATTGGAATATCGAGGAAATCAAGCAGATTGACATATCATTCATGAGCACGACGCCTGGCTATGTCGGCTTTGCCTGCATTGTCAACCATAATGGGACACGCAAAGCCGTGGGCGGCGGGCCGTTTGCCGTCACACCCGATGGCGAATATCACCACTATGTGTATGATATTTCCGAAAGCAAGTATCGAGTTGGCACAGTATCAAACTGGGAAATCCGTTTCACTGGCGATCCGGGGAAAATCGGCCTGAAAGCCATCTCGACAACTGGCGTCAACAACCGCATCCCGGACGCAACAACCTTGGTTGCCGGCGAGACGCGAGAACTGGCCTTGCTGATGCCGCGGG
>JAPXLT010000301.1:0-5811 GCA_033809415.1 Lentisphaeria bacterium | reverse complement strand
CCAGGCAAACTGCGGGGAAAAACGGAAGCACAACAAGTTATCCGCTGCTTGCCCCCCCAACTTGTCTATAAACTATAAGGGGGGACTGACCCATTACTCAACAGGTCGGACGAAGTACAGTTCCTAAAAGATAATGTACCATGCAGAACAGGGTTGTCCTGCGCTCCATGACGATTATATTATACACTACTGTGATTCCTTTGCTACTGTCACTTTTATGGACGCTGGACTTTCCTAGTCCGTGTAAAGTCCGTGTAAAGTCCGTGTAAAGTCCGTGTAAAGTCCGTGTGGATTGCGTGTGTTCAAGTATTAAACAATATGGAGTTTTCATGTTAAAGATTGATTTTCCCTTTCATGGGGCGGTTTTGCATCATCGTCATGGTTTGCAGACAGAGGATGGGTTGACCATCGAGGTCAGCGGTACCGCCCCGCTGGATGTTCCGGTGTCCGTCAACGGCATCCCTGCCCGGCGCAAAGGCGAGCACTTCTATGCTCCGGTCACTCTGACTCAATTCAGCAATCCCATCCATGCCAACTACCAGAGCGTGCGTGGCGGCAGCGAACACAATATCAAAGTCATCTGGGACAAGCATTCCCGCAAACGCTACCGGGTCTCGATCGACGACAATATCTTCTTTCTGCGTGATCTCTGCCAGAAAAAGCCGAAAGACCTTTTCAGCAATCATTATTTGGCAATCCTGAAACGCCTCCATGACCAATTCGGGACGAAATTCACCTGCAACCTGTTCTACACAACCCCGGAAAATGACTTCAACCTGTCGCAGATGCCGGATACCTGGAAAAGCCAGTTTCAGGAACAAAGCGACTGGTTGCGTTTTACCTGGCATGCCTATGGCGAATTCCCGGATCGCCCCTATCAGTTCGCCGAAGCCGACAAGGTCATTGCAGACCTGACCCTGATCAAAAATGAGATCGAACGCTTCGCCGGGGTGGCATGCTACTGCCCGCCAACGATTGTCCACTGGTGCGGGCTCCAGCCGTCCTCCCTGCCGGCGCTCTATCAGCACGGGGTGCGTGCCTTGAGCGGCTATTTCATCCGCCCGGAACAGACGTATGATGTCTGCAACGGCCTCGATGAAGTGCGTTGCAACTACTTGAGCAGCCATGACGCCCTGATGGATTTCGACAGCGGCATCATCTTCAGCCATACGGATATCGTGCTGAACAACACCCCGGTCAGCGACATCGTCCCGAAGCTCACCGAATACTTGGTCGACCGCGACAATGCTGAAGTCATGGACCTGCTGACCCATGAACAGTATTTCTGGCCTTTCTACTTCAACTACGTCCCCGACCACGAACAACGCTTGGCCACCGCATTCCAGTTCTTGGCGGAACATGATTACGAACCAGTCTGGTTCCATGAAGGGATTCTCGGCGTGCCAAAACTCTGAATTCCTCCCCGTCCAAAAAGGATTTTTTAACAACGAACCACACGAAAAGTTCGTGCTTTTTCGTGTCTTTCGTGGTTAAAAACTTTTTGGACATCCTCTAATTATTCATAAGGAGACGACAAATGCAGTTTCAATTAGGTTTCTATGGTGCTGCTGGAAACGTAACCGGCTCGAGGTATTGCCTGCAAGCAAACGGCAAAAACATTCTGATCGACTGCGGTCTGTATCAGGAACACAACCTCAAAGGCCGTAACTGGGAAAAATTCTCGCTGCATCCCAGCAAGATTGATGCAGTCGTCCTGACACATGCCCACCTGGATCACTGCGGTCTGTTGCCCAAACTGGTTCGCGATGGCTTCCACGGCAAAATCTACTGTAACAGCGCCACCGCCGAAATCGTCAAAATCGTTCTCCAAGACAGTGCTCGCATCCAAGAAGAAGACGCCGAATTCAAACGGAAGCGCCACGAACGCGAAAAACGGAAAAGCAAATATCCGCCGAAACCCCTGTACACTCTGGAAGATGCGCAGGCGACTTTCCCGTTGTTTTTCATCTGGAACCAGGAACGCCCGCTGACTATCGGAGAAGGCTTGGAGCTGGAATTCATCGAAGTCGGACACATCCTGGGGGCTTCCTCGGTGCGCATCCGTATCACCCAAGGCAATGAAACCCGCAACATCGTCTTTTCCGGCGATATCGGACGTTGGGACATGCCGATCCTGCGGGACCCCTCACCGGTCGGCGAAGCCGACTATGTGGTCACTGAATCGACTTATGGCGACCGCGAACATGGTCCGCAGGCAGACATATCCAGCGAACTTGCCCGGATCATTAACGAGACCCGTGATGCCGGCGGCAACATCGTCATTCCCAGCTTTGCCATCGAGCGCACACAGGAATTGCTGTATTTCCTTTCCAAGCTTCTGAAAGCTGATGAGATTCCGCATCTTCAGATCTTTCTTGACAGTCCAATGGCCATCAAGGTCAGCCAGGTTTTCAAACATCATCCGCATTTGTTTGACCAGGATACAAAGAATCTGTTGCGCACCTACCGTGCCAACAACATCACGCTGACACGCACCGTTGGCCAGTCCAAAGCCATCAATCACATCCGTGGCTCAGCGATCATCATTGCAGGTTCCGGCATGTGTACCGGCGGTCGTATCAAACACCATCTCGTCAAGAATATCGAACGCCCGGAATGTACCATCCTCTTTGTCGGATTTCAGGCACACAATACCTTGGGACGCATCATCCTGGACGGCGCAAAAGACGTCCGCATCCTCGGTGAAATGTACAAAGTCCGGGCACGCATCGAAAAACTCGATGGCTTTTCAGCACATGCCGACAAGCATGAACTGATGCGCTGGCTCGAGAGTGTCAGCACCACCCCGCGCCGGGTCTTCGTCACCCATGGCGAACCGGAAGCCGCACAGGCGCATGCCGAAAATATCCGCAAGAAGAAAAACTGGCCAGTGACCGTCCCGGAATACAAACAAGTCGTGACCCTGGATTGATTTTTTTTAACAACGAAAAGCACGAAAAGGCTTGGCGTGGACTGATCGCCCGCAACCCACACGGACGGGACACGGACGGGACACGGACGGGACACGGACAACAAATCGGACGGATCGGACGGATCGGACGGATCGGACGGATCAGTCGGAGAAAAAGAAGAAAGGAATTGGCGTTGTCTTAAAGTCTGTATGCCAATGACTTGAAGATTGCTTTTCAGAAAAATCTTTCACAAAAAAGAAGAAGTTTGGCAATAATAGTACAAAATTTTTATAGAGTGGTTGCTTCGACGGATGGACTTGCACGCGGTTTAAAAAGTGGCGCAACCGTCCCGGTTGTGACATGCGTTCGTTCGCCTGCGCTCGAACACTCCCATGTGCAAGAAGCAAAATGCAGATTTGCCAGAACGGTCGGAAAGTCCATTGTCCATTCAGTAGTCCATTATTGTCCATTTTGTCCATCCTGTCCATTCTTGTCCTTGTCCATCGTCCATTATTCAGGAGTGTAGCGTTGATAACTTTTGTACGTCAGGGTAATACCTACCAGATGCAGATCGAGAACGGACTCGATCTGAAGGAAGTTCTGACCCTGGATGAGGCTATCTGGGTGGCGATGAGCGCACCGGTTGACGCCTTCCAGTGCGATGCCCGTTTCCTGAAATTTATCGATGCGGATGCCAATGGGCATATTGGCACTGAAGAACTGAAACAAGCCATACGCTGGCTGCTGACGCAATTGCCGGACCATGCCGCCATCACGGACAAGTTTGACGGCAAAATCCGCCTGTCTGAGATTGCCTCCGAGAATCCGACCGGCAAAGCTATCGTGGATTCCGCAAACTATATTTTGAACGATCTTGAAATCGAGGATCGTGAACATATTACCCTGGAAATTATCCGCAAGTTCCAGGACATCGTCAAAAACCGTCCGCTGAATGGGGATGGGGTGCTGTCCTTGAATTCAGCCACAGTGTCGCGACTCGAGATCATGAAGGATTTTTTGACCGATGCGATAGCAGCCACCGGCGGAGTGCCGGATATGGATGGTACCCAGGGCGTCAATGAGGCGCAGTGCAACGAGTTTCTTGATGCCATACCGGAATACCTGAGCTGGCTCGAACTTGCGAAAATCCCAGAAGGCGAGACCAGCACCCCCATCATGCGCATGGGCACCGACACCCCGGCGCTCTACGCCCTGCTGAATGAACATGCCAATGCCGTCGAGCATTTCTTCAGACTCTGCCGCCTGCTCGCCTTTGATCCGCGCCTGGACACGAAAGTCCTCAGCCCGGAAGGCAAAGTCCTGAATTTTGATGCGTCCAATGAAACAGAAGTCGAAGCCTATATGCAGTCTCTGCCCTTGGCGCAACCGAATCCGGAAGGCAGGCTGCCTTTGGATGCACAGCAGATCAATCCGATCTTTCGAAGTTGGTGGCAACAGGTTGGTGACAAAATCATCCGCCCTGGACTATCTGCGGAACGCACCTTCCTGGATGCCGCTGCCTGGACCGAAGTCAAGGGGCTTTTCGCTGAATATTCCGCGTATCTTGCCGGCAAAAAGGGTGCTATCGCTGAAAAGATCCCAGTTGCCAACTTGCAGCGTTATCTGGAATGTGCGGACTTGCGTCAGGCAGCCCATGATTTGACTGTGCGCGACCAGGCCGTCACCGACACGCTGAAGGCGGCCAGTGAAGTCGAACGCTTGTTGCTCTACCGCATCTGGCTATTGCGTCTGGCCAATAATTTTGTCAGTTTTCCGGAGCTTTACACGGCTAATCGGCGCGCCTTGTTTGAACGCGGCTCCCTGGTCATTGACGGGCGTTGGTTCAATCTGGCCTTCCCGGTCAGCAACCTGGCTGCCCATCAGGCTCAGGCCAAACACAGCAGCCTCTTTGTGCTTTACATCGAGATCGCTGTCAATCCTACGACAAAAATGCTGGCGGCAGTGCCAGTCACCACCGGCAGCAAAGGCAATCTTGCCATCGGCAAACGCGGCGTCTTTTTCGATCTGAACAAGCAGGAATTCCCGGCGGTAGTCGTGCAGCTGATTGAAAATCCAGTCTGCCTCGCCGAAGCTCTGGTGGCGCCCTTCGTCAAAGCCTGGGGCATGGTCGAAAAGAAGATCGAGACTTGGTCCAGCACAACGGAAAAAGCCTTTCACACAAAATTCGACAAGGCGATCACCCCGCCGGCACCAGGGACAGCACCGGCAGCTCCCCCCGCTGGTGCCCAAGCCGGTGGAACCGGTGCTTTCCTAGGCATCAGTGTCGCTTTCGCCGCATTGGGTTCCTCGTTCGCCTTCATTAGCAAAACGATCGCCGGCATGAGTGCGACCGCCATTTGGGTTAGCGTGATCTGCGGCATCCTTGCATTGATGTTCCCAATCAGCCTGCTGGCCATCCTGAAACTGCGCCGCCAGGACTTGAGTTCCCTGCTGGAAGGCAGCGGATGGGCCATCAACTCGAGAATGCGCCTCAGCAACCGCCACCGCAGGCACTTCTCGAGACTTGGCACCTACCCCAAGGACGCCATCGGAACCCCGCAGAAACACGGCCTTACCATCATCCTGATCCTGATCCTGCTGATCCTGCTGCTGGTCTTCGGCATCCGCCTCCATCGCCAGATCAAGCAAAAGAGAATCCCCAATCCACCGGCACAGCAGGAAGCAGCACCAGCCCCCGCACCACCAGCCGAAACCGCACCAGCCCCATAACTATGGCAGGGAAACAAATGCGGAATAATAACAGTAATGTTGAATATTTAAAAGTAGCTCGAGACGTACTTGAACTATTAAAAACCAAGCATGTCATTATCGAGGGGCATAATTCCGAGGCGCGAAGTAGCATTATAGAGTATATCCGCCAAGCAATGGCTACGAAGTA
>JAPXLT010000300.1:0-5814 GCA_033809415.1 Lentisphaeria bacterium | reverse complement strand
GCGTCCGTGTAAAGTCCGTGTCGAGTCCGTGTCGAGTCCGTGTCCCGTCCGTGTCCCGTCCGTGTCGAGTCCGTGTCGAGTCCGTGTCCCGTCCGTGTCGAGTCCGTGTCGAGTCCGTGTTATGATTTTTATGCTTCTTTATGCTTCTTTATGATGATTTATGCTTTCTTATGCAAATGCGTCCTGCGGACTGATTTGGGCTTGCATTGGCTGTCCATTTGGCTACAATAAGAGTTGCTGACTGGCAATTCGAGTTGTTTAGCCGGCCTTGATCATGGTTATTCAGACGTAAGGAGCAATGATGGACAAGCAAAAAATCGACAAGGGAGTGTTCACGCAGGATATTCGAGACAATGATTCGATTCCGGAAGGTACCATATTATGCGGTGGCGGCGGTTCGGCCTGTATTGATCCGGAAAGCGGGGTGATGAGCCAGACGGAGAAGCGGATACTGGCCAGCATTATCGAACCGACGCCGACTTTGCCGTATCCGCTTCGCGTATTGCCCATGCGCTATGGTCCACCGGCTCAGGAATACGTGATACCGGATGCGGAACGGGAAGCGGTCTTGCGGCAACTATATCCGTTTTATCCCTGCCCGGGGCTGCAAGAACTCCGCTATGATCTGCACGAGGAAAAACACTTCCGGGTGGCCGATTACAAGGTCATCAGGGAAAACGGGCGAAATTTTCTGGTCAGTCCCTATTATCCTCGAAGCGGGGGAATGGTCATTGATTGGATGGAGGGCGAAAATACCGACACACAAATCCTGACAACCATGAAATAAAGACTTGCAGGCAACGCACAAAAAAAGTAATGGGTCTGTAGTGCGGGGTGCGTGGTGGACAGTGTGGACGGTGTGGACAGTGTGGACGGTGTGGACAGTGTGGACGGTGTGGACAGTGTGGACAGTGTGGACAGTGTGGACGGTGTGGACAGTGTGGACAGGACAAGGACATTCCTTCCCGCACCTCACGACAGTCATGGCATCGCAACCAGAACGGTTGCGCCATTTTTTAAACCTGTGCTCCTGCACCCGTTCCCAACGCACTTCGCACCCCGCACAACGCACCCCCTCCTGTACTACAAGACCCATTACAAAAAAAGGGCGGACTGCAAGAGTCCGCCCCATTTTGCAAAAAGACTCAGATTCCGAGTATCTTGCGCACGTCGTCAAGCTGATTGGCGCTGCCCAGCTTTTCGTTTTTGGCGGCGATGAAATCCGCATAAGCAGCCATGAATTCCTTGCCTGGAGGACGCAGGTCGAAGTTTTCCGGATGCTTCAGGAAATGTTCGCGGTGGACGCGGCACCAGACCAGGCGTCCGTCGGTGTCGATGTTGATTTTGGTGACGCCCAGTGTGGCGGCTTTGCGGAACTGGTTGTCATCAACGCCTTTGGCGCCGAGTATCTTGCCGCCGGCGGCATTGATCCGGGCAACTTCATCCTGTGGCACGGAACTCGAGCCATGCATGACCAGGGGGAAGTTGGGCAGGCGCTTCTGAATCTCCGCCAGAACATCGAAATGCAGACCCTGGGTTCCGGTGAACTTGAAGGCGCCGTGGCTGGTTCCAATGGCGCAGGCGAGGCTGTCTACGCCGGTGCGGGTGACGAATTCTTTGGCCTGATCCGGATCGGTCAGCTTGGCATCTGATTCACTGACACTGACATGTTCTTCAACGCCGCCAAGCTGCCCGAGTTCCGCCTCGACGACCAGCCCCTTGGCATGGGCAGCATCTACCACCCGTTTGGTGATGGCGACATTTTCTTCAAAGGGCTTCGAGCTGGCGTCGATCATCACGGAGCTGTAGAATCCGCTGTTGATGCAGTCCATGCAGGTTTCTTCATCGCCATGATCCAGGTGCACTGCAAAAACCGCTTCCGGGAAGACTTGGTCGGCGCTGCGGATGATGCCCTCGAGCATCAGTTTGTTTGTGTAGGAACGGGCACCTTTGCTGATCTGGATGATAAAGGGCGCTTTGCTCTGGATGTTGCCGCGAAAAAGCCCCATGGTTTGTTCCAAGTTGTTAATGTTGTAGGCACCGATGGCATACTTGCCATAGGCGGCTTTGAACAGTTCCTTAGTGGTAACAATCATAACTCGTCCTCTTTTTTGTTTTTTGGAATGCTGCCAAAGCATAAAAGTTTGCTGAGGCAGGTTGCTATTCCGACTAAATGTAACTATAATAATATAGTACCTATTTTTTGACGGCAAAGTTTTGCGGGGAAAAAATCGCCCGCAAAAGCTTTTTTTGGGGCTGGTGCAGGGTGCAGGGTGCAGGGTGCAGGGTGCAGGGTGCAGGGTGCAGGATTAGTGGCGAGTGGCGAGTGGGTGCAGGTTTAAAGAGTGGCGCAACCGTCCCGGTTGTGATGGTGCCTTTAGTCTTTTCCTGCTAAATGACAGGGTGCGGGGTGCGGGGTGCGGGGTGCAGGGTGCGTTCTGACTCGCACCGCGCACTACAGAAGAATGACGTCTTCGTTTTTTGTTTTTAATACGGAATAATCGAAAGGGTATCGTATATGCGTTTTCAATGCAGCTATTGCAAAGCTGTGCTGGATATTGATGATGGCGAACCTGGCGAACTGGTTGCTTGCGGACAGTGCAATGCCACAGTGGCAGTGCCCATGAGCGCACTTTCACCCGGTGCAATGCTGGGGGAGTTTGCCATTGTCCGGGAGATCGGGGTTGGCGGCATGGGGCGAGTCTACCTGGCGCAGCAGGTCAGCCTGGAAAGGTCGGTGGCTCTGAAGGTTTTCAGCGAGAATTTTGCCCAGGATGCGAATTTCATCGAGAGTTTCGTCAAAGAGGCGCGCAACGCGGCAGCCTTGAATCATCCGAATATTGTTCAGGCCTATGCGGTCAACTGTGATTCCGGCTATTATTATTTTGCCATGGAGCTGGTTGACGGCACTACGATGAAACAGGTCATGATGAGCAGCGGGCGTCTGGTGCATGAAAAAGTACTGGCGATCGCCCGTGATGTTCTGGGTGCTCTGGCCTATGCATGGGATGAAAAGAAATTGATTCACCGTGATATCAAGCCGGACAATATCATGCTGACTACAGATGGCCGCACCAAGCTGGCAGACCTTGGCTTGGCCCGGAAAATCACGGAGATCAATACCGATGGGACATCCGAGCTGTATGGAACCCCCCAGTATGTCGCGCCAGAGCTGCTGCTGAACCTTCCAGCGGATATTCGCAGTGACATCTACAGTATGGGGGCGACCATGTATCATGCCCTTACAGGGTCTTATCCCTATTTGGCGCCGGATGCCAACAGCATGGCAATGGAACATCTATACACGCCATTGCGCCCGATCACGTCTGTGGTCTCGGATGTGCCGGCGCCTCTGGCACGCCTGGTCGAGATTATGATGGCAAAACGCCCCGGACACCGTTACCAGGACTACCACTATCTGCTGGCGGACTTGCAACGCGTGCAAAAAGGGGAAATGCCGACAACTCCCCTGCCGGAGACGGCTCAGATGCCAATCAATACGGAGCTTCCGGTTGCTCAGAGTTTTTCCGTTGCGCCAGCCGATCTCGAAGCGGTAGCTGCATCGGGTAGTCCTGGTGCCCAAGGGGTTGGGGCTGCTTCCAGCAAAAGCGGTGGTGGTGGGTTGCGTCTCGAGGGAAAGGGTGGCGGCAAGCTGGTGCTGGGAGGAAAATCGGCGGCAGACTCATCGGTGGTGCGTCTTGCCGCCTCCGGAACCGGCTCGTTGAAACTACCCGGGGCGTCATCAACCGGAGCGGTGCCTGCCGCAATCACTCAAGATGCACCTCAGGAGGAATCTGCAGAAGCACCGTCCCCGAAGAAGAAAACCTTGCCTGTGGTCGTTTTTGTCAGCATCGTGCTGGTGCTGCTGATCGCTCTCGGCGTCTGGTGGGCGCTTGCCCGGAAGGGAACCTCCGGGGAGGCGAATGAGGCTGCTTTGCCGAGTGAGAGTGCGCCAACTGCTTCCGGATTGGAAGAAGCGCTGCAAAAACTTTCAACAGAAAGCGAAAAGCTGGCATTTTTGCGTGGAGAAGCGATCAAACAAGACGCGGGTTCCCCGGGATATGATGCTTTTGTGAAGCTGGCCGCCCCTGTTGTCGAGCCGGCATTGCAAGCAGCACGGGATCGTATCATGGGTGATGCAAAGGCGGAATGGCAGACCTTGCAGGTCCGCTACGAAGAAGAACGCAAAGCGCAGGAAGAAGCTGCCAGGCTGCAGGCGGAACGCGAAGCGAAGGAAGCAGCAGAAAAAAAAGAGCAGGCGCGCCTCGAGAAACTGGCCGAGGAACAGGCGAGGCAATACGCGGCCAAGCAACAAGATATGCGTAATAATATGGTGTTGCAAGCGCAGGAACTGGACTTCTCGGGTGCACGCAGAGTCTTTGCAGTGATGGCCGAATCACAGGAAGAGGAGCAAAGGGACTGGGCAAGAATGTGGCTGTCCAGCATCGAAGACGCTGAACAGCTTTATCTGCTGCTGCGCAACAGCAAGGAAAAATTGGCCGGAGTGATTTTTAAAATCCGGGATGAAAGGCGTATTCAGCGGGATTGGACGGTAGTCAATATTCAATATGATACGGTGAAGCTGGTGCGTGTACCTACGGAACGCGAAAAAAGCGCCAAAAATCCGGAGCCGCAGCCGGAAAGGACTTTTGATCTGGAAAGCATGCCCCCGGGCTATTTCATGCTGCTGGCGCAAAAGGCGTTGGACTTGGACAACCGTGCCGACGAGTTCAGCCGCATGTTTGGCAATTTCCTGCTGGTGCGGGGATACCACCTGGCTAAAAAGTGGCTCGAGGAGGCTATGGTCAGTGACCGTCTGCTGAATGAAATCCCTGGAATCCGAATTGCCTATGTAAAGGCGCGTCTCGAAGCGATGAAGAAAATGAATGTGCCGGAGTTGGAAAGAGAAATCGCCATACTGAAGCGGGGGTTTGCGGAAGAATTCGAAGCGGTGGCGGACGAAGCCAACCAGTTGCTGGAAGAAAAAAAGAAATGAAGAAATACATTTTTTAACAACGAACCACACGAAAAGCTTTTCGTGTATTTCGTGGTTGAAAAATCCCCTGTCATCCTGGGTCACAGATCCTTACTAAGAACGGAAGGGAATGTTTATGCGTAATTGGTTGTTGTGCCTGTTTATAGTTGTGCTTGCGGCTCATGCGCAGACGGAGCCAGGCGGGATGGTGCTGAAGGATTTTGCCAAGCAGCTCGGAATCCCTGAAGAATTTTCCGCCCAGATCGAGATTAGCGTTGGAGGGATGCAAGACGCGATGGTGATGAATTCCCGCATGTTTGTCGGCAAATCCGGCATGCGTTATGAGATGGAGATGCCCGGTGGCTTTGGCACGATGACTACGCTCTCTTTGACCGAAGGGGAAACGACGAAAATCTACATGCTCAGTCCCAACCAAAAAGTGTATACGGAGCTGCCGCAGGCGCCGCGCCAGGTCAACAATGCGGAACAGTACAAAGTCGATGACGTTGGAATCGAGACGGTCAATGGGTTTGTCTGTCAGAAGAAGAATCTGACTGATTCGAAGGGCAAGGTCATCAGCATTTGGCTGAAAAAGGGGGAGCCTATTCCGGTAAAATGTTGGCTCGAGGAGAAGGGCATACAGGTCAGCATGTTCTTCAAGGAGTTCAAAGCCGGTCCGGTGAATCCGGAATTGCTAAAAATCCCGGCAGACTACAAAAAAGGAAGCCCGATGAGCGGATTCCTGAACATGAATCCCTGATCGCTGCGAGTGGCAATACTTATGATTTTTTAACCACGAACCACACGAAAAGACACGAAAGTTTTTTATAGGGTTGTTG
>JAPXLT010000299.1:0-5815 GCA_033809415.1 Lentisphaeria bacterium | reverse complement strand
GTCGGTCACCGCAGTGATATGATCCGCCACCTTTTTCGGCAGCTCGACGGTTTCGCCTTCGACGATTGAGCAGGTAAACAAATCCCCGACCATGTTGTAGCGATATGCCGTCATCGGAATATTGCCCGGCGAAGTGAAATGACTGGAAAGCCCGTCACCCGGGAAGTAAGTCAACGCGGCATTCATATAGGTTGTGCCCTTAATGGCCAAAGAAATCAGCTGATCTTGCAGCTTCTCGTCCGCACAGATAGCCTGCCAGACCTGCTGCACCGTCATTTTGTCAGAACCCTTGACCAGCTTGAAAATATCAACAGCATAATCCAAGGCGGCAGCACCAGAATTGCGCTTGTCAATAATTCCACGCGGGCAAATCTTGCTGACGTCCACACCGGTTGCCTTTTTGATTGAAGCCGGTGTCCAGTTGGTACGGATGTCCGCAAACAGCTGCGCCACTCCGCCGGTGACCAGATTGGCGGCCAGCATGCCTATGCCATTTTTGCTATCGTTCTCCGTCGCAATAACGCATGGACTACGGAAGCCGTTCCAGTCAAACGAGCTGTTCAGGATCGACTCGGTCACGTCAAAATTCGGGTTATAGTCCGTCCACTGCCGTTGTCCCTGTGTTCCTGCCGCGATCGCGTTTGCACCCTGGGCATATTCGACGTTCGACGTAAAGCCCCACTTCTTGGCATAGCGTGCATCCGCCAGTTTGGGGTTGCCGGTCATCAGGTCTCGGACAATCAGCGTCATCTTCGCGCAGGTTTCCAGCAACTGGGCATCGCTCAAGCCACTGCGCCGATCCTTCGCCTTGTTGAACATGTCCATCTTGAATTTCTTCAGAAAGACCGTCGCTTTGGCTACTTCCTCATGATCGTAAAAGCCGGTATTCAGCCGTCCATTAATGATGCTCTGATCAACGGACACCGTCCCCATGCCGAAATAATTCAACAGCGCATTACGGCGCACGTCCGAGCCGATAATTCCCATCGACACTCCGCCGATCGACAGATAATTCTTGCCGCGCATGTAGGCTACCGCCACTGCACAACGGGCAAAACGCAGCAGACGCCCCGCGACAAAGTCCGAAAGGGGAGCTTCCTCATCTTCGAGTTCCGGAGAATACACGCAGAAAATCGGGCGCTTCTTTTCATCCATGGCGGCAGTAAAGGCCTTCAGCCAGACGGCGCCCGGGCGGTCAGTCTGATTCAGGCCGTAAGCGCATTGCTGCCATTCGGTCGAACCAATCCCCATCATCGCTCCCATCAGCTCATCGGAATACGACCAGCTTCGACCCACCCAGATGTTTGCACTGACGCCCTGCGTGGCATAATATTCCTGCGCACGTGCCGCAGTCCGTGCCCCATAAACAATTTCCGGCGCTACTACGACGCGGATCGGGCTGCCATCCGGCTGCCGGACATTGTTCATCAGCAGATCGTACACCTTTTCGGCCATGCCCCAGGTACGCGCCAAATTATCCTCATAGGCACCACCACGACCATCCGACACCGGAGTAATGGCAATCGTCGGCACCTGACCCAGAAGCCGTTTTTCGGGCTGCTGGAAACCGCGCGCCGTCTTTCCCAGCTTCGCAAAATCCGGACGTCCCGCATCACAAACCGCCATATCAGCGCACACACTCTTCTTAGTCTTCTTAGCCATCATTTTCTCCTTTTGCTTGACCTAAAAAAAGTTCGGAAACCATTGAACTTAACTAAACAATAATCCATACCGCCAGAAAGGCAACCCGCTACCGCAATTTTTTTAACTTTTGAAAGCAGTCTCCTTCATGGTTTTTCCCTCTGCACCTTGAAAATTTGCAACTCGGAATTATCTTAATAGCATATTCCAAATATGCAACGCCAGCATAGCTCAGTGGTAGAGCAGCTCATTCGTAATGAGCAGGTCCTCGGTTCAAGCCCGAGTGCTGGCTCCAGTTCTCAAGCCGCCTTCTGTGATCTCGAGGCGGCTTTTTTGTGTCGTCCTTCGATTGAAAAATCCGGAATATGGATTGACAAATATTAAATTGGCGTTACTTTCATTTGGACAATACGTTTTTTCATCTCCAAACCACAAAAAGAAAGATGTTTTTTCATGCATTATCTCGATGAAGCAAAGCAGCTAGCCACTCTGGATTATCAGGCTGATCCCAAAGTCCGCGAACGCATCCTCCAACTGACCAATTATGACGAGGCTCTGGTACCGACCTACGAATTGCCCTCCCCCCTGGCGAAGCCTGACGGCGGCAAGGTGCAGACTGCTTTCGAGTGGGTCAATTTCCAGCGTCCAGCCATCTTCAAAATATTCCAGGAACAGATGTACGGAAAAATCCCGCCAAGACCGGACCAGACTCGCTTTGAAATCCTCTCGATTCGGGAAGATGCCCTGGACAACACCGCCATCCGCAAGGAAGTGCGCCTGCATTTCAGCATGAATTCCGGTAAACAGCATGCCATCGACCTGCTGCTCTACGCACCAAAAAGCGCGGCAACAACCCCCGCCCCCGCCTTTCTCGGACTCTGCTTCAAGGGAAACCATGCCACCACCGATGAAAAAGATGTCCGCATGACCGGTGCCGCTTACGGAGACCCGGCGCTGCTCGCCGAAGAAACCCGCGGCATCCAATCAGCACGCTGGCATTTCCGGGAGCTGGTCAAAGCCGGATACGCCGGCGCAGTTGTCTGTTACCATGATATCTTTCCAGATCGTGCTGACGGCTGGGGACAGAGCGTCCTCAACCTCTTCGAAGACCTCACCGGTTTCAGCGGCGCTCACCAGAATTATTCCTCGATCGGCGCCTGGGCCTGGGGCCTCTCCCGTGCCATGGACTACCTCGAAAGCGATCCGCTGATCGATGCCGGGCGGGTTGCCGTGCATGGACATTCACGCCTCGGCAAGACTTCCCTCTGGGCTGGTGCTTGCGACCGCCGTTTCCGGATTGTCATCTCGAACGATTCCGGCTGCGGCGGCGCTGCTCTGGCGCGGCGCATGTTTGGCGAAACCTACCTGTTTATCGTCAATGCCATGCCGCACTGGTTCGTGAAGCCCTTCCGCAAATATATTGCCAATGAAGAGAATATGCCCTTTGACCAGCATTTCCTCATTGCCCTATCTGCCCCGCGCCCTGTCGCCATCGCCAGTGCAACGGAAGACCTCTGGGCAGACCCCAAAGGCGAATTCCTCTCCGCCTTCCATGCCGGCGAAGTCTATGCCCTGTTTGGCAGCAACGGCGTCAATACCACCGAAATGCCGCCGCCCGACAAATGCCTGACGGCTGACATCAGCTATCACAACCGCATCGGAAAACATGATCAGACCGCCTTCGACTGGCAACATTATGTCCACATCGCAAACAAATTCCTGAAGCAAACGAATGAATAACTCCGAATGAAAATTTTCGTGCCTTTTCGTTGTTAAAAAATCAGGTTCTGCTTCTGGTCTTTGGTCGTACTGGGCGTTTGCCGCCATAGAGGACGGCGTGCTGATCTTCGCGTTCGCGGTCGGTCTTTGCCACATAAATCGGTTTTCCCCGGCTGTCGCATTCCGCATAATACATGGCTGTTGCCACGGTTCCAGGCGTCGGAATAAAGCATTGGGCCTGTTGTGGTTTCCAGCCACGGCGTCGAAACCAAGTCGCCAGAGTCTGCATATCCTCGATTGTGCACCCTGGGAATGCGCTCATCACGTATGGTATGATATACTGTTCCTTGCCGTGTTTCCGGCACAACGCCGCAAACTGCCCGGTAAATTCCTCGAACAGGCGAAAGTCCGTCTTCCGCATCAGGTGCAGGACGCGCTCTGAGCAGTGTTCGGGTGCCAATTTCAACTGTCCGCTGACAAATTCACCGACGAGTCCATCGAGAAAGCGCTGATCTTTCAACGCCGCATCAAAACGTATTCCACTTCCGATGCCAACTCTTTTGACTCCGGGCAGACGTTTCAGCGAGCGCAGCAATTCCAGATATTCCCCCTGTCGCAATTGCAATTGCGGGCAGCATTCCGGATACAGGCAACTTTCACGCTGACAGTTTCGTCCATCTATTCGGCAACTGGCGCCCCAGAGATTGGCGGTCGGGCCGCCGACATCGGAAATCATCCCTTTCCAACCCGGCATTTCCGTCAGCTTTCGCACTTCCTGATGCAGGGATTCCGGTGACCTCGAGCACAGATGCCGGCTCTGGTGCAGCGCTATCGAGCAAAAGGAACAGCCTCCGCCGCAGCCGCGCATGGCCGTAACACTCCATTTAACCATTTCCAGCGCCGGAATCGGCTCCCGGTATGAGGGATGCGCCAGGCGCATAAACGGCAGCTCGTAGATGGCATCGAGCTGTTCTGTGCCAAGCTGCCCTGCCGGTGGCTCACAATAGACAAACTTACGTCCGTGCGCTTGTGCCAAGGGGCGGGTTCCTTCATGCATCGCCGCTTCCATCAGACGAGTTGCCTCGAGCAGCTTCCGCTTGTCTTGCAAAATCTCCTCGTATGATGGCAGTAGCAAAGCCCCCTCTGCCTGATCGCTGACGTGAACCGTGCCGGCAATCCCGGTTGTCGGTTCACCGCTTTGCAGGCGCCGCGCCAGTTCGCTGATGCCGTATTCGCCCATGCCGTAGATGATCAGGTCCGCTTTACTGTCTAAAAGCAAGGAGCGCCGCAGGCTGTCGCTCCAGAAATCATAGTGTGCCAGGCGTCGCAATGATGCTTCAATTCCTCCCAGCACAACAAACATTCCCGGAAATGCCGCCCGAACCAGATTGCTGTACACAATGCAGGCACGGTTCGGACGTGCGCCGGATTTGCCTCCGGGCGTATATGGATCATCATGGCGCTTCTTCCGAAAGGCGGTATAATGGCAAAGCATCGAATCCAGACTTCCAGCTGAGATACCGCAAAACAGACGCGGGCGCCCCATCCGGCTGATATCTTCGGGGCTGTCCCAACGCGGTTGAGCTACAATGCCAACACGCCAGCCCTGCTTTTCCAACAGACGCCCCAATAGCGGAACCCCAAAGGCTGGATGATCAACGTAGGCATCCCCGCTGATCAGCAGAATGTCAAGCTCCGACCACCCGCGTGCGTCCTTCTCTGCACGGGTCATCGGCAGAAACGCTTGCGACGAATTCGCTGCCGCGTGCATCGCCTTTCCCGTTCCTTTTCCTCGATTCCTTGACATGAAAAACCTATCTTGATAATGATAACTGCATCTTCTGACAACCGCTTACCATATATAGCAGCAAAAACTTTTGCAATTCCTCTTAAACAATTTCTCTCGAACTACGCACACCCTGCACCCTACACCCTGTCCCCTGCACCCTGCCCCCTGCACCCTGCACCCTGTCGAAAACCATCTATTAATTTTACGCGAATATTTATGCGCATCTTTTATTGGCAAATGTTAACAACTCTCTCTTGCCTCTGTTAATCAATCAATTAAGGGATAAACGCTAAAAATATCTATTTCAAGCGAAATTGGAGTCTTCTTCCGCCCACAAAAAAAGTTTGTTTTTCTGGAAAATTTTTATCTCGCCAAGAGATCAAGGACTTATGCCTATCAGACTGATTTTTGGACGAAAAAAAAGGCGAAACGGATTTGCCAAATGTGAAAAAGCGGTTAATTTTGAGTAGAAACATTCATCTGCAAATCACCCGGAAAAATAACAGCTTATTTGCGCAGGTTCCAGCTTCAGAACCTGAGGAAATGGTTTTTTATATGCAAAGCTCCTGTTCTGTTCAAGAGTTCTGGCAGAATTGTGCCAGCAAATTAAAAGAGAAAATGGACGCGGCCACATTTGCCATGTGGATTGCCGACATCGTTCCCGTC
>JAPXLT010000298.1:0-5822 GCA_033809415.1 Lentisphaeria bacterium | reverse complement strand
GAGGCGATATGGAGCGCCGGCGGCTCGCCGGCATGAAGCCGGCTTCCCTCTTCCATCACCGAAAAATCAAAAAGTTCAAAAAAATCTCAAAAATGAGAAAGGCCTTCAAGGCCAGCAATTTGCGCATCTGGTTTTTGAAAATCTTTCACAAAAAACAAGATTCTGGGTGATAGTAGTACGAAATTTTTTTAGGGGTTGCTGTTTTGACGGAAGGGATTGCTCTGGCAAAATTCTTGTGTGCCAAGGTCGGCTTTACGCAATTGCGTCGGCGACGATATGGAACACCGGCGGCTCGCCGGCACCCGCAACTCATTTTTTAACAACGAAAAGACACGAAAAGACACGAAAAGGCACGAAGGGATTACCATGCCGCTTTGGCTGATTATCATTCTCGATCTGGCAATTTTTTATTTTTTCTTCGGAAATACGATAGTGCGCCTTTTGCAGACCCGAAAGATGGCTCTGCGCTCATCTCTGCGCGACTATGAAAAGCACTTCCGCCAGCGACTGTTGCGCGATGAAGACATTCTCGAGAACAAATACTGTGATGGTTTGCGTGCCGCCATCGAGGAATTGCGCGCCGCCCGTCTGGGTTCTGATTTGACCGTCGCTCAGAAGTGCTTGCAGAAGTATCAGGGTGATGTCAGCCGTCTCTCGTTGCCTCCTGCGGTGTCCCATCGCTGGATGCGAGATAACCTCGAGGTGGCTGCCGTTGCTCTGGGGCTGGCATTTGGCGTGCGTTCCCTTTTTATCCAGCCCTTTAAGATTCCTACCGGAAGCATGCAGCCGACCTTGTACGGCATCCATTTTGTGGAAAGCGATGCCGCCTTTTCCGGAAATAAGGTCAAGCGCTTCTTTTCCTTTTTGAATTATTCCAGACGTCATATCGACCTAGTCGCCGAGGAAACCGGGCAATTGAACTTTTATGGAATCCGCCCAGTTTCCTCGATGCCGTTTTTCCCGAACTCAGAGATCGAAATTGGGAGACTTGCTTACAAGGTTCCTGGGACGGTCAACGATCTCCAGAAAACCTTGTATGAACTCTACGGCAAACGGGAAAGAGGCTTGCAGTTCTGCCAGTCGGAAGTCGTGTTGCGCGGCGCGATGGAATCCGGTGATCATCTTTTTGTCAATCGCCTTAGTCTTTGCTTCAAGGAGCCACGGCGCGGGGATGTCATGGTGTTTGTTACCGATGGATTGGAGAATCCCGGAGGCACCGGCTTTGGCGGGCGCTACTACATCAAACGCCTGGTCGGACTGCCCGGCGATGAACTGCTGATCAAAGATCACCACCTATATGTCAAGGCGCCCGGTGAAAGCGATTTCCGCCTTCTCGATCGTGAGGACGATCCCGGTTTTGCAAGAATGCACAGCTTTACCGGAGGCTATCGCGGCTACTCCCATATGCCAACGGCACAATATCTCCGACATAATACTGACAGCTTCACTGTCCCGGAAGGACATTATTTTATGCTTGGTGACAACTCTGAAAACAGCTTGGACAGCCGGTATTGGGGCACCGTTCCGCGCGCCAATCTGGTTGGCACCGCATTATGGGTCTGGTGGCCGTTTTCCCGGCGTTGGGGAACCGTTGACCGGGTGGAACCCTTGCCAGTCAAGACTCCGCCGAATCTGCCGCCCAAGATGTTTTGAGTTCCCGCTGAAATCAAGTATCGAGAAAGGATGTAGCTATGACGAAACGGATGATTGCTTTCATTGATCCCGCAGGTCAGGTTCGTGCCCAGGAAGAGGAAATTCCGGCACTGAAGGATCATGAAGTTCTGATACGGGTGCATGCGTCGCTGATCAGCCCGGGAACGGAAATGAATCTTCCCCGGCAACGTCGTGAGAAGCCCGAACCCGATGCAAAAAATGTGTATTTCGGGTATGCCAACGCCGGTGAAATTATTGCTGTGAAAGGGGATGTCAAAGGGCTTGCTGTCGGTATGCGGGTGGCTGCCATGGGCGGCGGTGCCAAACACACCAATTACGCTTGCGTCCCAGTCAATCTGGTGGTGCCGATTCCGGACTCGATGAGTTTCGAACAGGCTACGTTTGCCTGTCTTGGCGCAACCGCTTTGCAGGGAATTCGCCGAACCGTACCGCAATTAGGTGAATACGGGGCGGTTCTGGGGCTTGGAATCGTCGGCAATCTCTGTTGTCAACTGGCTGCTCTCTCCGGGGCACGCATCCTGGGCTGGGAAGGTCTGGCAAAGCGCATTGAAATTGCCCAGGCATGCGGAATAGCTCATACGCTGAATTTCCGGTCACAGGACCCTATCGAGGGCAGCAAGGCTTTCGCGTCGCCATGGGGCTTGGATTTTGCCATGCTGGCTTTCGGCGGAACGGCTACCGATGCCTTGCAGCAGGTGATGAAGTCGATGAAAGTTTCTGCGGATGGTCATGCCATGGGGCGCATCGTGCTGATTGGCGGCTGCAAAGTCGAGATCGGGGGTGGAGCCTGGTCGGGCAATCTGGATTTTCTGGCCTCGTCGCGTACAGGTGCGGGCTATCATGACGATGCCTGGGAATATGGCAAAGACTACCCAGCAACTTTCGTGCAGTTTACTACACAGCGCAATCTGCAGGAGATTGTTCGCTTGATCAGTGAAAAACGTCTTCTGGTCGATCCGATGATCACTCATCGCCTGCCCTTGAGCGAAGTCGGCCAAGCGGCAGACCTGCTGCTGAATCAGCCGAATCAGGCCATGGGCATCATTCTGCAAATGAAACACTAAACAGGGTGCAGGGTGCAGGGTGCAGGGTGCAGGGGCAGGGTGCAAGGGGCAGGTTAGGGTGCAGGGGAGTGCGTAGTGCGTAGGTGTGTCCGTCTTCTGCCCACATTGTCCACCACGTCTGACCCGCACCACGCACCACGCACTACAGATGATGTCTTACGAAAAATATTCACTTCATGCAATGCAGGAGCAAGAGATATGACTTTCGAAAAATTGTCCAGGAAATTTCGCGTCAAGGCCTGTGATTTATTTTTTCTTCCGGCGACGATGCGGGTGCCATTGAAGTTTGGTGCCGAGACGATTGCGTCCATCATCAATGCCAGGGTATGCCTGCATCTCGAGGATGATCGGGGCAAAATTGCCCGGGGATGGGGCGAGACTCCCCTGAGCGTCGCCTGGGCCTGGCCCTCGAATGCGCCTTTCAAAAGCCGTGAAAAGCGGATGCTGGAATTCTGCGATGAGTTAGCGGAAGCCTGGCGCAAGGTCGAAGGAACTGGCCATGCGATGGAAATCGGCTGGGATTTTCTCGAAAACACCCTGCCTGGACTGCTGACGGAAAGGAATCGCGGCGAGGAATTGCAGATTCCGCATCTGGCAGCGTTGATTTGCAATTCCGCCTTTGATCTGGCCTTGCATGACGCCTGTGGAAAACTGCTGGATAAGCCGATTTATGAAACCTATAACAAGAACTATTTGAGCCGGGACTTGGCTTGGTATTTTGACGACCAGACCTTTGCCGGAAAATATCCGGAGGACTTTCTGGTTCCTGCAAGTCCTCTGCGCCTGCCAGTCTGGCATCTGGTTGGAGGAAAGGACCTGTTGACCGAAGCGGAACGCACGGGGCAGGAACCCGACGATGGCTACCCGGTCACTCTAACCCAGTGGATCAAACGCGATGGCCTGAAATGCCTGAAAATCAAGCTGACCGGCGTTGATGCAGAATGGGACTTTCAGCGCATGGTCGCGGTCGGTGAAATCGCAATGCAAAACCATTGCACCGCTTTATCCCCGGACCTGAATTGCCAGGTGCGCGACCCGGAATATGTCAACCTTCTGCTCGACCGCCTGCAAAAGGAGCATCCTGCAATCTATGACATGATCCTGTACGTGGAGCAGCCTTTCCCCTATGACCTCGAGGAAAATCAGATGGATGTGCATTCCGTGTCCGCCAGGAAGCCGCTTTTCATGGATGAGAGCGCCCACGATTGGCGTTTGGTACGCCTTGGCTGGAAACTGGGCTGGACGGGGGTGGCGCTGAAAGTCTGCAAAACGCAAACCGGTGCCCTGCTGTCGGCCTGCTGGGCCAAAGCGCATGGCATGCAACTGATGGTTCAGGATTTGACTAATCCCCGCCTGGCAATAATCCCGCATGTCCTGCTGGCAGCCAAAGTCGGCACCATCATGGGTGTCGAATGTAACGCAGCGCAGTTTTATCCGGAAGCATCCTTGCAGGAAGCGGAAACTCATCCCGGACTATATGAACGCCGGGGCGGCGAACTCGATTTGAGTACTATCCAAGGAAATGGCTTCGGATACAATCTGCCGCAATTACAATAGGGTGCAGGGGGCAGGGTGCAGGGTGCAGGGTGCAGGGGGCAGGGGGCAGGGTGCAGGGGGCAGGGGGGGCTACTGACCCGCACTACGCACTACCTTTCAGCGTTTTTCTTTTAACTGCAGCGAAGACAATAGAATTTTATAGGCCGTGCGCTTTTCACGGTTCAGGAATTTCCTGACGATGCGGAATTGCAGTTTGGCGTTCCTGCTTGCCACAACGTCGGCAGGAAGGGAGAATTCCACAGGGAAGAATCCTTGATTGACTGGTTTTACCGCTTGCGAGTGCAGTAATTTCTGATCATGGTAGATTTCCAGAGTCAAGCCATTCGGTGTGATGATTTTCATGTCCAGTAGCAATGAAAGACGCTTTTCCGCTTCCGGAAGAAGGACTTCAAGAGTCGAATTTTCTTTCAGCCTGAGTCCGAACCGGGTGCGTGTCGAATCATCCGGGATGATCAGCTGGGGATATGGCTTCATCGCTTCAAAAACAATCTTTTCATTGATCGTCATAGGTCTCGGGATGATTCCAGGATAGCGCTTGCTGAAGGATGGCAGAGCATTGCGAAGAATCAGATAGTGGGGGAAATAAGCAATATTGTAGCTATCACTAGTAGTGGAAATCTCGTTGGTAAAGCTGGTATCTTGCACAGTATATTTGTCAACCTGAAAAAGAATATAATCACCATCCGGCAGACCTTCCAGGGACAACTGATAAAAATTGGGAGGAAGGGAGTCCTCACGAAGAGCCACGCTTTCCGTCTGCCAGATTTCCTTGTTATGCAGATGTTGTACCATGAACAACACTTCTGTCGGGAGTTCCTTGTTGCCACTGACTGGAATCCTGAGGCAATCTTTTTCTGTAACAAAATTCATGTCGGAAAGTACCAGTTCTTCCTGGAATGGGTCTGTCGCATCAGCTTTTTTGCTCCATGTGCCTACTGGAAGAATCGTGGGGATGACCGATAGACGTGTTTCACCAGTACTGATGACTGGAGGATAACTGAACAATGACAGCTGAACGGGGCGCAGCTTTTTTTCAGCCAGTACCGTTCCTGCCAGATCGGATAGTTTTGCAGGAAGCGAATTAAATTGCATTTGTTCGTGTGTTTCACCTGCGCGCTTGATCATCGTTACCGTTTCCTGGGTATAACGTTCACTGTGATCTCCGCTGACTACAATCAAAGCCTGATCGTAGAGTCCAAGCTCCTTCAGCTTCTCAATCAACAGTTCGAGATTCTTCAGGGATCCACGCAACTGGCGAACCACATCCGTGTTGTATGTGTACTCGAGGTGTTCATCGGTACGGATGTAAGCATGCGCACCCTGCAAATGCAAATATTTGAAACCCTTGTCGAAAGTTCCTATGGCAGCCCGTTTTCCCAACTGTTGATAAAAAGTCCAGTCGTAGGGATCATCCATAGAAACGGCGCTTGATTCCAATGGCGTGACAAAGGGATCGGTCAACATCAGATAGGAATCCTTCAGCAGAAATTTCAAAAACAGGGGAGTCATGCGGGAAAAGAGGACATC
>JAPXLT010000297.1:0-5829 GCA_033809415.1 Lentisphaeria bacterium | reverse complement strand
GTGCAGGGTGGCAGGGTGCTGGGTGCTGGGTGGCAGGGTGCGGGGTGCAGGGTGGCAGGGTGCAGGGTGCAGGGTGGCAGGGTGCAGGGTAGACGCTCTTCCTCTGTCCACAATGTCCACAATGTCCACAATGTCCACTTTCGTCCGACCCGCACTACGCACCACGCACCACCTGTCCCCTTTTAGAAATCTGGAATAAAGCTAATGGCGAAGCGAAAAGAAAGACTGGCGGTTGAAGCCCGCAATGAGAGAAAGAAACCCAGTATCTGGGGGCTTATGCTGCTCAGGGCTTTGCCTTTTTTGCTGGCGGTGCTGCTGCTGTTGGGCGCGGTCAGTTTTTGCCGCAAGAAGCTGTATTATAATAATCCATTGTTTCAGCTGAAAAAAATCGAAACTAGCCAGACGGATAATTTTTCAAGCTCGAGGATTATCACTATTCTCAGTGAGATGGGGGTGGAAAGTGGCCGTTATACGTTGCCATTGCTACCGCTGAGAGAAATACGCCAGCGTTTTTTGAAAGAGCCTATAGTCGGCGAAGTGCGTGTGCGGCGGATTTATCCCGATACGCTACAAGTGACTCTGGTGGAACGCGTTCCGGTGGCCTATCTGCATTTTCCCGGCAGCCTCGGCCTTCCTTCCATGAGTCTTGACCGGCATGGTGTGGTTCTGCCCGGAAACATGAAAGGAGCTACCAGTAAGTTGCCGATCATCAATCATATTCCAAATCCAGGCAATCTGAAAATTGGCGAGCGCACAGAGAATACTTTTTTACTGGGTGCCTTATACTTGCTTAATCAGCTGGCGGTTCGTCCGGAAGGGATTTATTACGATGTTTTCCTGATTCAGCTTAACCAGGCTGATCATCAGCTGATTCTGCGCCTGAATGAACGCGGAGTTTTCCGCCAGAGTGCGCAGGTGATTGTTTCGCTGGATCATATTGCACAGTGCCTTGACCGTTTGAAGCATATCGTCAAACTGCGCATGGAATCTGGACAGACGATCAGCTATATTGATGTCAGCTACGAAAAAAATGTGCCAGTACGCCCCTGAACCGTGTTTTTCGTGTCAGTTAGTGTCTTTCGTTGTTAAAAAATTGTTGCTGGCGCATTACGGTTTTGCATGAAAACTTTATTCGAGCATGCCCATGAGAAACGCCTGAAGGAGGAGCAGCCTCTGGCCGCGAGGATGCGTCCCCGCACGTTGGACGAATATATCGGGCAGGAGCACATCCTGGCGCCGGGGCGCTTATTGCGGCGCGCCATTCAGGCCGATCAGCTTTCATCTCTGATCTTCTATGGCCCGCCTGGTACGGGGAAGACGACCCTTGCCAGCGTAATCGCGCATACCACGAGCAGCTTCTTTGTCACCCTGAATGCGGTCATGGCCGGAATCGCGGACTTGCGTGAGATTACCCAAGGGGCGCAGCGCCGTTCTTCCGAATATCAGCAACGCACGATTTTATTTATTGACGAGGTGCATCGCTGGAACAAGGCGCAACAGGATGCCCTGCTGCCCTGGGTGGAAAATGGAACGGTGATCCTGATCGGAGCCACTACGGAGAATCCTTATTTCACAGTCAACCGCGCACTGGTCAGCCGTAGCCGCATTTTTCAGTTGAAGCCATTGCAGGATGAGGACATCAGACGGATTATGCTGCAAGCGCTGAAGGATATCGAGCGCGGTTATGGCAAATTGTCGGTCGATTTCGATCAAGCGGCTTTGCAGCATCTTTCCTCGATCGCCAATGGAGATGCACGTGCGGCACTGAACGCCCTCGAGCTGGCGGTCGAGACGACGCCTGCGGATGAGCAAGGCGTGATCCGGATCACACTCGAGGTTGCCGAGGAATCGATCCAGCGCCGTGCTGTTCTTTATGACCGTGAGGGTGATTATCATTTTGATACGATCAGCGCTTTCATCAAGTCGCTGCGCGGCTCCGATCCCGATGCCGCCTTTTACTGGCTGGCAAAAATGGTTTATGCCGGTGAAGACCCCCGCTTTATTTTCCGGCGCATGATTATCTTTGCCAGTGAGGATATTGGCATGGCGGACCCGCACGCGCTGCCGTTTGTCATGGCGGCTGCGGAGGCCTTTGATCGGGTTGGTCTCCCGGAAGGGCATTATCCCCTGTCACATGCGGCGCTGTACTGCGCCACGGCTCCGAAATCGAATTCCACGATGGGCTTTTTTGATGCCTTGAAGCTGGTTGGCGAGGAACGCGAAGGGGAAGTGCCCAATCATTTGCGCGATGCCAGCCGTGACAAGGAAGGCTTCGGGCATGGGCAAGGCTACCAGTATCCGCATGCTTACCGTGAGCATTGGGTGGCACAGCAGTATCTGCCGACTTCTCTGCAAGGAAAAATCTTTTACCAGCCCGGCGACATTGGCTATGAAAAGCAACTGGCCAGTGACGTTTTGCGACGCCGTGAACTGCAATTGGCTGCTTTGCAGGAGAACGAGGGCGGCCTGACACCACCGGAAATCCTGACTTTTAGCCCGTTGGACAAGCGGACGGACCGCTGGCTGGCCCGGGCGGTCGAAGCTTGGGGCAATCAGCTCGAACTGCAACGCGACAAACTGCTGGAAAAGGCAGCTCTCGAACGCCACAGCCTGGTACTCGATTTATCGGCGGATGTGCCTTTGCTGCTCTGGGAAGAGTTGCGTCGGACTCCGGAAGGCGGTGTTTGGGCGCTGGTAAAGACTGCGCATGCTGGCCAGATGATCGACGAGCAGGCTGTCAACCTGCCGGAGTTAAGGCGACCGCAGATTCTCACCGGACAGGTGGCGGATTTGCCCGCACTGTTGACGGCATCCGGGCATTCCGATCTGCGCCTCGACTGCATCACCGGACGGAATATTCTGTCCGGCTGCTTCGAGCGCTCGGCACTGATAGCAATCTGCAAAGACCTGCTTTTGCCCGGAGGGCGTTTATGTCTGCTCGAGAGCATTCCGCGATATGGCCAGCGCCTGAGCAGTCTTTTGGAAAGCGGTGAGGATTGGCTGCGGCGAGTGCGTGCCGCCGAGGAAAAGGTTTATTCAAATACAGAGGAACCCATATTGTCCTGGGATGAGCAAACCCTGGCGCAGGAACTCGAAGAAGCCGGATTTTCCACTGATATCGAGATGCTCGCATGCAGCCGCGAACAGCTCCTCGTCCCGGCGCAGCTCGAACGCTGGTTTGCCCCCACTCGAGGCAGCTATGCCGACCGCCTGCAAAAAGCCGGCCTGCCCGAGGAAGATATCTTGCGCCTGCGCCAAAGCCTGCCCTGCGGAGGTACCGTGCATTGGCAAAGCCCAATCGCTCTGGTGAAAGGAGCATTGAAGCTGTAAACACCGAAATTCTTTTTAACAACGAAAAGACACGAAAAGACACGAAAATTTATATGGGGTTGTTGCTTTGACGGATGAGATTGCACGCGGATTTACGATCTATCTGTTGGTTTCTCCGATGGATCGGCGATGTTGGAATCATCCTTCGGGGTAGCGTTTACCCGGCATGCATATTCCGCAGCAGGCACTTATTGTACATTGCTTGGCGGTTCAATCGGCGACCGTTCTACAGTGTCGGGAGGGCTTGGCGGTTCAATCATCGGCCGTTCTGTGCCGGGAGGGCGCGGATCCCCGCAGGGTGTTCCATGATCATCCTGTTGCGAATTTTTCTCCCCACCATGGAGAGCAAAATCATGCATATTATGCAGATAAACATGAGTCCTAAGAGTATCCTAACTCCCCAACGCATTCTTTCTTTCCATTGTGGCTTCATTGTCGCGTCTCCTTTTCCTGATGGTTTTTCGCAAAAGAAATTCAACATCTCCGGATGCACCGATACAGAATCACATTTTCCACAGGTTTTCGAAAGTATGTTGGTCACAATCAAGAATATTTCCCATATTCACCGGGGCATGAAGGCATTTCCGGATTCCACCTGCGGGTCCGATAGCGAAAAATGTTTTTCCTGCTTGGCAATCTGTTGTTCCGTTTGGAATGCTGTTGCCGTTTCGATCAAAACAGGCACATGCTTGTTCAAACGAATAAAAAACAGGTATCTTTAATGCATAATTTAATTTATTTACGGTATTTGTCAGCCGTTTGAATTGACGATCACTAAGGCACAAATCGGAATGATATAAGGCACGTCCTTCCGGCATGCAAGGTCCAATTTGAATAGCGGAAGCACCATAACGATATGAGATATAGGCGCAAAGCGGAACTTCCCAGTAATTTTTTTTAGTCACAACGATACTGACATTAACCTCAATTCCCAAATGACGGGCAGATGTAACGTTTTCCATGACTTTTCGAGAAGTAATGGGAGAAGACGTCAAAGATTTAAACGAAAAAATTCCGGGCAGGCTTATTGTAATCGGAATTTGATAGCGGCGCAGCAAATCAAACCAATTGTCGTCAAGCAGTGTTCCATTAGTGAAAAGGGAAATAAACTTGAAACGGCGACTTTCGGCGGTCGTTGTGATTAAATCCTGCAAACCTGTTTTTAAGAGAGGCTCCCCGCCGGTAAAGGACAACGAATCAATTCCCCAGTCGGCCAGATTGTTGATAATGCGTTTCCATTCGTCAATAGAAAGTTCACGCTCATATAACCGGCTATGGCGCAACCATGGACAACTGCAAAATTTGCATGCGTGGTTGCAGTTGTAGGTCATCTCGAGGGAAACGCTGGATGGGATTACATGCATGATAAGGAATCTTGGCTGATCCGGAAAGAAATTGCTCAGAAGCTCGATTTATTCTTCAGAGGGAGGTTGCGAGGGAACATTCTGTTTCTGTAGTGATTCTAGTAATTGTTTTTGCCAATTTATGGGGCGTCCCATAATGGTTACACGAACTCCCACGGCCAGACCAACCAAAAGAAAGAGTAGCAGCAATTCCCAAAAACAGCTGCAAATTATGCGCCACCACCACAGTAACCGTTTTTTTGCATTCATAGAGGGGGATCCTGTTGTTTTCCGTGGACAAAAATGGGTTGTGGGCGGAGGAACCCACGCCAAGTTTTTTCGTGCCTTTCGTGGTTAAAAACCTTTTTAGACACGGTCTATTTACTGGGGGAGTTGCTGGAGTTGTTTGTCGATCCAGAGACGCCAGCGTCCTTTTGGGTCTGCGAGCGGGAGCATTTTCAGTAGCAATTCCCGGTTTTTTCGTCCGCCTTCGAGGAATGTTTTTTGCATGCCCAGCAGGATTTTATTCAATTCCTGCTGCATGCTGTCAATTTTATTGCGCAAAGCGGTGTCAATTTCCTGTTTGCGTCGTCCTGATTCCGGGATGTTGGCTGTGAGCAAATGCAGGCTGCTCAGGATATTTCCTGCTCTTTCGACATCGTCCCAAGTCAAATCGCTTTTTTGCGGATCGAGGGAGTTCACATAATAATCAAAATTTTGCAGGCAACTATTGGTCTTCTCGATGGCCAGTTGTACCAAAACTGGCAATTCAGAAACAAGTGCGGCATTCTTGGCCTGGTCAAACTCCCGGATGTGCGCAGGCTCCAAACGATAAAAGGAAAATTTCTGCAACGTATCGAAATTTTGGCAGGCCGTCCATAATTTTTGCTGTCTTTCGCTCAGCTGCTTTTTATCCGGAACATCATCTGACAGTTCCTCGAGTAAGTCAGCGGCAGTTTTCAGTCTGTCTTGAATTCTTGTGGATATTTCGTTGACCATTTCGCTGGAAAATTCTTTTTCAGCCAAGGCGACCTGCTGCGTGATCTCCAGAATTTTTTCTGCAAGCAGGAGTTTCTTCCAGGTCTTCCCGTTTTTTGCCAGTTCGTCGATAGACGCCAGTTCCTGTTTTAATTTTTGGAAATCCTCGAGCTTTTTC
>JAPXLT010000296.1:0-5831 GCA_033809415.1 Lentisphaeria bacterium | reverse complement strand
GGGGGCAGGGTACAGGGGGCAGGGGGCAGGGGGCAGGGGGCAGGGGGCGGGGTGCGTGGTGCGGGGGGGGGCGGGGATTTAAGCCACGTGCCATCTCATCCGTCGAAGCAGCAACCCTATAAATTTTCCGCGCTTTCCGTGCTTTCCGTGGACAAAAAATAGGTTGTTGACGCTAGTCTACCCCCAAGTCTGTTCGTGTGGTTCGTGGTTAAAAAATTCCCATGTGCTGTGGGACTTTTTTGAAAGTGCTTCAGGCGACTTGAAAAAACGCATTGAAAAGCTAATTTTTCTCACAATACCCTGACAGCATCTAGGAACATTCAGGCGTGGGAGGGTCAACAGAAATCGCAACCGGGACGGTCGCGCCACTTTTTAAACCACCCCCTGCACCCTGCACCCTGCACCCTGCACCCTGCACCCTGCACCCATGACTTCCTATATTATCCGAAGAATTTTATATGTGTTGCCGATATTGGCCGGTGTCAACCTGCTGGTCTTTGCATTATTTTTTCTCATCAATTCACCCGATGACATGGCCCGTCAGGCGCTTGGTGACAAAGCCTCCGATCCGGTTCAGATCGAACGCTGGAAAGAAGCGCATGGCTATCACTATCCGCACTTCTTCAATTCCGGCGAAAAAGGTCTGAAATGTCTGACTAAAACCATCTTCTTCCAGAAAAACCTGCCGATGTTCTGGGGGGATTTCGGATATTCCGATATGACCCTCGAACCCATCGGGCGTGAAATCCGCAAGCGCATCGGACCGTCTCTGTGCCTGACTCTGCCGATTTTCCTGGCCACCCTTGTGACCAATATCATTGTCGCCATGCTGCTGGCGGCACGTCGGGGAACGGCCCTCGACCGCATTGCACAGCTGGTTTGTGTGCTGATGATGTCCATCTCCGCGCTGATTTACATCATTGCCGGGCAGTTTTTTATTGCCAAGACACTGCGCTTGGTGCCGGTTTCCGGATTCCTGACCGGACCTGGCATGCTGAAATTCCTGATTTTGCCGATTGCAGTGGGCATTGTCTGCGGCCTGGGCAGCGGCATCCGTTTCTACCGCACCCTCTTTCTCGAGGAAATCAACCGCGACTACGTTCGCACCGCCCGCGCCAAAGGCCTCGGCGAAGATGCCGTCCTTTTCCTGCATGTCCTGAAGAATGCCATGATCCCGATCCTGACCAATGTCCCCATTCAGCTGCTGATGCTGATCATGGGCAACCTGCTTCTGGAAAATTTCTTCAGCATTCCCGGCCTGGGTGGTTTCACCATCAACGCCATTGCCGCCCAGGATTTCGCCATCGTCCGCGCCATGGTTTTTCTTGGCGCTGTACTCTATCTCATCGGAACCCTGCTGGCCGATCTGTGCTACTCGATCATCGATCCCCGCATCCGCCTGCAATAACCATCCACCGAAGTATGAAATTTTTTCGTGTCCGTTCGAGATTTTAGTTGTTTAAAAAGAATTACTCGACAGATCATGACTTCGCT
The DNA here is from genome assembly GCA_033809415.1 of Lentisphaeria bacterium. GTDB lineage: Bacteria > Verrucomicrobiota > Lentisphaeria > Oligosphaerales > Oligosphaeraceae > JAQVUB01. The sequence continues at coordinate 4,337 of JAPXLT010000296.1, read as the reverse complement.
ACTGCAAAACTGGGCAATTAAAAATATCCTCACTGGCATCCTGCTGGTGGGTTTGCTGATGCTGATCCGGAAGCTCGCCAAGCGTGAATACTGGCGCTTGGCGGCAAGGGAAATCCGTCAGAAAAAAAGCGCCGTAATCAGCTTCTGGATACTCTGTCTCTATCTGTTAGTTGCTCTGCTGGACAGCTTCGGCTGGCGATCCCCTTTGCAAAATCCCGAAACCGGCGAGATTGCCCGCCATCCGCAAACGCAGAAGATTCTCTACGACAAGGGTGCCTCAGTGCTCGATCATCTGCTCGAACCCCTGATCCGCAAACGCGAAAAGACGTATTCCGCGCCGCTGGCGGACGTGCAGTTCACCAGTGAAGTCCAACCCGATGAAAATGGAGTCATCCGCCGCATTCATCCGCCATTGCAACATCCCGGCAGCCATCTGCTGGGCACTGACCGTGTCGGCGTCGATGTCCTGTACCAGTCCTTGAAAAGCATCCGCACCGGCATTATTATCGGGCTGCTGACTACCCTGCTGGCAGTCCCTTTCGCCATGTTTTTCGGCATCAGCGCCGGATACTTCGGCGGCTTCGTCGATGACCTCATCCAATATCTCTATACCGTACTCAGCTCGATCCCCACCGTCCTCTTCATTGCCGCATTCATGATTATCTTCGGACAGGGACTCCCGCAACTCTGCCTGGCCATGGGAATCGCCTCCTGGACCAGCCTTTGCCGACTCCTCCGCGGCGAAACCATGCGGCTACGCGAAACGGAATTCGTGCAGGCAGCCGTCGCCCTAGGTTCGAGCGGCTGGAAAATCATTTTCCGGCACATCATCCCCAATGTCCTGCACCTGATCCTGATCACCGCCATGCTCCGCTTCTCGAGCGAAGTCCTTGCCGAGGCCGCGCTGACTTACCTGGGCATCGGAGTCGGCGCCGACACCATGTCCTGGGGAGTCATGATCAATGATGCCCGCAGTGAACTCACCCGCGACCCTATCATCTGGTGGAAACTCCTCGCCGCATTCCTGTTCATGATCGGACTCGTCCTCCCGGCAAACACCTTCGGCGACGCCGTCCGCGACGCACTCGATCCCAGGCTACGAACACAAGAATAGATTTTTTTTAACAACGAAAAAACACGAAAAGGCACGAAGTTTTTCTGATAAGAAGAATATGTTTACGATCTTATTTTGTCATTTCTACAAACAACAGGAACAGAGACTATGAATCATCCCCCCCTCTATCATTTCCACGCGCCGGAGAAAAAGCATTTTCCTTTTGACCCCAATGGCGCATTTTACTGCAACGGGGAATATCATCTCTTCTACCTCTTCGACGATCCGTCAATCTCCCGGGGTAAAGGAGATGAATGCGCCTGGGGGCACGCAGTGAGCCATGATCTGATCCATTGGCGTTTCTGCAAACCTGCGCTGACGGCCTGTGAAGGAGAAAAGTACATTTTCAGCGGCTCCGCCTTCCGCACTAGAGACGGGGGGATCGGACTGTGTTTTTATGTTGTCGGCAAGGGAATATCACTGGCATTTCCAACGGATGATACCTTTGAACACTGGCAACGGGCGGATTTCAACCCAATCATTCCCGTAAACATGCCTGATGATCCCCGGACAAAACTTTATCATGTTTATGATCCGCATTTATGGCTCGGAGACGACAATATCTATTATCTACTCCTGGGCGGGCGGCATCGCCCTGACTATAAGGGGGACGGTGCGTTCCTTTTTGCTTCGCAAGACCTGAAGCAATGGGATTTCCGGGGGCAGTTCTACGATGTGCCGGATTCCGTCGAACCCTATGAAGATATGGCCTGCCCCGATTTTTTCCGCCTCGGAGGCCGCGATGTTCTGCTGGGGATCAGCCATCCCCACGGCGCACGCTGTTACATCGGCGAACGCCAGGGCGACCGTTTTCGGATCGATGTGCATCAACGGCTGAATCACCCGGGAGGAACGTTGTTCGCACCGGAATCTCTGGAAGACGGACGAGGACGCCGTATAGCCTGGTTCTGGCTGCTGAATGATTTCTTTGCTCTGCCGCGAGAACTCCGGATGGCCCCTTCGGGATCGCGCCTGCTGCAGTTTGTCCCGGATGAGTTCCAGACGCTCCGTGCCGCACCGATTCAGGAATTCACCGGAGTATTGTCTGCTGGGGAGTTTCAGCTGCTGAAAAGCACCGGAAAAACATTATGCTGGGAGATCAAAGTTCGCACGGGGAATGGCAAACTCCGACTCCGGCTTCGCAGCGGACGGGAACGGGATGCAGAACATCTGGCGGCGGAGATCGACTTCGACGCCAAAACACTTTCCAGCGATACGGCAAAGCAGCGCGTTCCCACTAATGGCCCCAATATTTTACTGGGGCCGCCAGAGGGACCAAAGGAAATGCCGGAGCGGTGTTCCTGTCATCCCCGGCAAACCACGGTTTGTGAAGTACAGGAAGAAGGGACATTCGGTCTATCGCTGTGGCTCGATTACGGAGTCTTGGAGCTTTTTTCCGATGACGGTGCCGCCGTCATCACGCAGACGTTTACAGAACCGGAGGCCTCCGATGCCGTTCACTTGGCGCTGGAAAGCACTGGGGGTGTCACCATCCTGCAAAATCAGGTATTTCCCATTCACCCAAAATAGGAAATGAAACCATAGCCATCCTAAATACCCCCGGCGCTGTGCTCTATCTCATCGGAACCCTGCTGGCCGATCTATGCTACTCGATCGTCGATCCCCGCATCCGCCTGCAATAACCATCCACCGACGTATGATATTTTTTGACAACGAAAAAATACGAAAAGGCACGAAAATTTTATAGGGGTTGGTGCTTTGATGAATGGGATTGCATGTGCCCCCTGCTTCCTCTATTTTCCTTCGTTCATCCGGTAGAATTCGAGGAGTTTTCCGAGGTTGACCTGCGTGTATGGCATATCACACGCTGGACTGTTGGCTCCCGCATGAGCGAACCAGACATCGAGTGTTGCGGGCTTGAAGATGGCGTTGTGCAGGTTGGATTTCATGGTTACCGGCCTACGGATGATATCCATCATCAGCTGCGGGGTGATAGCGCCGAAATTTTCATGCAGGCGTTCCGAAAGCACCTTGACACGGTTGCCGCCGGAGATCATGACCGTATCTTTCGGAACCCGGGGAAGCTTCGGATGCTGTTCACCGGCTTCCAGAATTTCCAGGACATCCGGTGTGGCATAGAGTCCAACCATGTCTCCTGAGCGGTCGCTGACGACATAATAATATTCGCAGGTACGCGGTGTGTTTTTGAAGATTTCAACCGCTTCGCGGACATTTTTCGCCCGTTCCATAATATCCCGGAGAAGGAAAGCCATCGGCATTCCGTCCCATTGTCCTTCTCCTTTTCCGCCCATTTCCCCGATAGCCAATCCATGTTCATTGATTGCGGTCACGGTACCCAGAAAGCTGGCATAACCGACTGAAAGCCAAGCATTGAATCCAGTTGGCATGAATACCTGCAACAAGGCAAATTTCTGCAGATTGATATCGGCCATATAGTCGAGTACACGTGCATGCAGGATTTCGCCATTGACTGTGGCGCTTCCTTTCACCGCAACTCCGCTGCAATGGAAGAGTTCGGGGAAAAAGTTTCCGAAGAGCGCATCCCGTTCGCTGATGCCGGCGGCTCGTCCCATGGCCAGACATTCTTGCAGAAAGCGTTCCGGGGTATGCGGACGGGCTCTGGCAAGGATTTCCTCGAGACGGTCATAAAACCAGTTTCCGGAGGAAAAGCAATATCCTGCCGCCACCAGTGCCATCGTACGCGGGGTGACCTGTGGCACCTTGCTTGCGAGCAGGCGTCCATGGGCGGCGCCCATCTGTTCCGGAGTGCCTGCCACAAATAAAACCTGTCTGCCTTGTGTTTCAGCCAGCAGGCCATGCGAATCCCGCGCAATAATACGGAGGTCCTGTCCGAAAGCAACAACATTGAACAGAAAGCTGAATACAAAAAGAACCAGAAAAATCGGCATTTTTTCCCTTTCATATTTAGACCGCGTCCAAAAAGGATTTTTTAACCACGAACCACACGAAAAAGCACGAAAATTTTTTATAGGGTTGCTACTTCGACGGATGGGATTGCACAGGGTGGACATTGTGGACGTTGTGGACAGAAGACTGCCCCCTACCCCCTGCACCCTGCACCCCGCACCCTGCACCCTGCACCCTGTCCCCTGCCCCCTGCACCCTGCACCCTGCACCCTATTTCAGTTTACGCATTCGAGCAGTCGTTCGAAGACAGCGGCGAACATCCGGAGGACATCCTGCTGGTTGACTGGTTTGCCTTGGAGATTTTCCGGGGGTG
>JAPXLT010000295.1:0-5833 GCA_033809415.1 Lentisphaeria bacterium | reverse complement strand
GGGCAACGCCCTGGGTCAGGGATCACACCATCGGCAAAGCCCTGTAAGGGCGCGACATAATCCCTGCCCAAAATTCTTGTGTGCCGAGGCCGGCTTTACGCAATTGTGTCGGAGGCGATATGGAGCGCCGGCGGCTCGCCGGCATGAAGCCGGCTTCCCTCTCCCATCACCGAAAAATCAAACGAATGGACAGGCACAAAAAAAATGCCACCTGCTGTACGTGTCCCTGTCCATTGTCCATTCAGCAGTCCATTCTTGTCCATTCAGTCCATTGTGTCCATTCCTGTCCCTGTCCATCGTCCATAAAAAATCTTTCCCCAAAAAGAAGATTTTGGGCAATAGTAGCACGAAAAAATCAGGGGGCATGGTCTTCTGTATGCCGGGTGCTGATTGCCTCGAGTTGGCGGCGTTTCTGGCGGAACCATCTGCCGAAAAGCACGGCAGATGCGCCTGTCGTAAAGATAACGCAGCAGAAGGCAAAAAGATTGCCGTAGCGGGTATAAAAAGTTTCGCCCCAGCCATCGAAGACCGGGAGTTCGAAACGCATTGTGTCAGCGACAAAGGGGCTTCCGGTCTGTTCATTTTTCAGTACGCCTAGGATTTCGCCCCGGGGTGAAATCATGCAGGTGTCGCTGTTGTTGCCGGAACGCAGGAAAGGCCTGCGGCATTCGACGGCGCGGAAAATGACATGGCTGAGATGCTGGCGGGATCCGGCACTTTCATTGTACCAGGAATCGTTGGTGACAGTCATCAGCAGATTCGCCCCGCGCAAGGTGAAGTTGCGGCTGATCTCCGGAAAAACATCTTCAAAACAGATGTTGACACCGGCACGTGCGCCCTTGGGCAATTCAAACAGCGTGTAGGCTCGTCCGGGAGTCAGATCGCGCCCCATGCCAATCCACTCGACCAGCCAGGGAAAATATTTGGAACCAGGCACATATTCGCCAAAGGGAACGCGGTGGACCTTATCATAGTAGCCGAGAATATTCACTTTTTCATCAAGCAGAAAAACACTGTTGAACAAAAGAATCTGCTCGGGATCAACGGGATCACGACGGTAATTGGTGGCGCCGACCAGCAACGGAATCTGGATTTCTGGAAGCAACTTGTGCAGCGCATCCTGATATTCCGGATAATCGAGCGAGGCCGGCACTGCGCATTCCGGCCAGACAATCAGATCGGGACGCGGTTCGAGGGGGGCATCCCTGCGGGTCAAGGACGAATAGACGTGCAGTGCCTGATGAAATTCCTGCTCGGTCCACTCGCGCATTTGCGGCATATTCCCCTGAACTGCCATCACCAGCAATCGTGGTGCGTCATTTTCGGGGATAACTACAGACCGATTGGCCCACCAGCAGACTGGAAGCAGAAAGAGGCCGGCCAGCAGAAAGTGCCAAGTGAACATCCGTCCGCCTGCGCTGAATTTCCGTCGCAGCGCCTGGCAGAATTCGATGCAGAGGACTATGTTGACGAGGACAATCAGGAAGGAGATACCATAGACGCCGGTATAGGCTGCCGTCTGCAGGATGCCGATGCGCTCGAACTGGCTGATGCCAAGCTGATTCCACGGAAAACCAGTGAACAGCCAAGAACGCAGCCACTCGAAGGCACACCAGGAAGACGCTGCAAACAGGCTGAGAAAAAAGGTCTTTGGCAGGGAATGGATATACAATAGTCCCGCGCCAGGGAATTCTTGCGAGGCGGGCTGCCGCAAATGCCAGATGGCGCTGCTGAACAGGAAGTACCACGCCATCGGAAACAAAGCACAATACAGAGCCAGCAGCCAGCCGGCGCCAAAGCCGACTTCATTCAGCCAAAGCAAACAACTGGCATAATGCGAATAACCCCACAAATAGCCGACCAGAAACCGTTCCCACCAGCGGAACGGCTGCGGAATCAGCAAGATCGGTATCAATGCAAACCAAATCAGAAAATCCCAGCTCAGCGGCGGAAACGCAGCACTAAGCAATAACCCGGACAGAACTGCCGCCAGACAACGCCAGATCAATAGACAACGAGCCATAACCGCTTCATCTGGAACTACAATGGAGGAACTGGTCGAATTCATTTTTAACCACGAAAGGCACGAAATAATCTGCGGGGCGTAGCTTATTTTATGCCGGGGCTTGCTTCCATTCGGCGAGCTGGCGTTTCTGGGTGTCGAAGTTGGCGCCGATCAGGATGATCCGCTTCCCGGAATGGCGGTATTTGAGGAAATACTCCTTGTCCTTGATCTGCTCGAGCGCGATGTCGGCCGTCCTGTCGAGCTTGAACTCGAAGATGTAGATCCAGTCCCCGCAGGCCGCCACGGCGTCGATGCGCCCGTTCCCGGTGCGCGATTCCGCCTCGATATAGACCCCGAGCATCAGGAAGAGCAGGAAGAAGACGGTCTGGTAGTATTTCTCGTCGGGCAGCTGGATGTCGTAGGGGATGCTGGCGAAGAAGCCCCTCATGTCGTCCATGAAGGAATCGACGTCGCCGCTGCGGACGTTGCGGGCCAGCCTGGCGCTGGTGCCCTCGAGGGCCGCCTTGCTGATGCCGGTGTAGGCGTTGAGCAGGTAGGTGTCGAAGGCGGAGCGCACTTCGAAGTTCGGGAAGGCGAGGTTGTAGAAGGTCATGCCGAAGTCCTCGAAGGCGTCGCGGATGGTCAGGTAGCCGGTCTGCAGCAGCAAGGGCAGCGGATCGATGCGGTCGACCTCGAACGCGGAGAAGGCGATCCCGGGCACCGGCTTGCTCAGTACCTCCTCGAAGCTGAAACGCTGCTTCCGGATCAGTTCGATGAGGAACGAGGGCGTGCCGGTCGAGAACCAGTAGTTGTTGAACTCCCCGCCGCTGAGGAAGAACGAGGCCAGAGAAACGGGGTTGTACACCGATTCGGCACCGGCATGGAAGCGGTACCCGTCGTACCAGTCCTTGATTTTCTGCAGGAGTTCCCCGCGTGGGATTTTCAGGCGCGCGCTGGTCTGGTCGATCTCCTCGCGGAAGTTGTCCTCGAATTCCTGCTGCGTATAGCCGAGCATGGTGGCATAGTCGGCATACATCGTGATGTCGGCCAAGTTGTTGAGTTCGGAGAAGAGCGAGACGTGCGAGAACTTGGTGACACCGGTGACGAACACGAAGCGCTCGAGGCTTTCGCATTTCTTGATTGGGGAGTAGAATCCCCTGAGGACATCCCGGCATGCCGTGACCTCCGGAGTCGCCAGCGTATTCAAAATCGGCTTGTCATATTCGTCAAGCAGGATGACGGCGGGGGCACCCGCCGCCGAGACCACATCACGAATCAAGAACTCGAAGCGCGTCGCATTGGACAGGCCGCGGATTTCCACCCCGAAATGATCGGCAAGGCCAGATATCATGTCAAAAATAAAATCTTCAAGCTCGACGGCATTTTTCGCGTTGCAGTTTGCCATGTCCAGATGGATGACCGGATACTCCTTCCAATCGTATTCCTTGCCATGGATGGCAAGCCCCTTGAAGAGGTCCTTCTTCCCCTGGAATATCGCCTTGAGGGTCGAGACGGTCAGCGACTTGCCGAAGCGGCGCGGACGCGACATGAAGTAGATACCCTTGTACGGACGAATCAGTTTCCAGATATACTCCGTCTTATCTACATAGAGATATTGCCCATTGATGAGATCCTCGAAATTATAAACGCTGCTGGTCAAATCTTTCATAGCTTGAATCCTCCAACAGAAGACATGCCGACAAGTATATTTTACTGTAATATGAAAAAGAAAACCTGCCAATCATCCAAGGTCTGAAGGCGTCAGTGAACCCGGGTAAGCGAGGAATTCTTTTTGAACAACGAAATGCCCGAAAGGACACGAAAAAATTTCATGGAAATGGCTTTTTCTGCGAGAACAAGTCATATTTTCCATGAAATTTTTTCGTGTCCATTCGTGTTTTTAGTTGTAAAAAAACCTGTCACCCAGTTTTGACGCATTATGTCCGTGTTTCCCGGACATCCTCACATGCTTTCGAGGGTTCCGATGGTGAGGGTATGCAGGCCGTCGGCGATAATATTGCGTACTCTGGCGCTGAGTTCGAGGCGGGTTTTGCGCAGGGCCGGGTCGCTGGCATTCAGCACGGAACAACGGTTATAGAAAGTGCTGAAGTCCTTAGCCAGATCGAGCAGATATGCCGCCAGGCAGGAGCTATCGAGTTCACGGGCGGCCTTGTGGATGGTTTCGGGGAAGAGCGCACAGCGCAGAGCCAGTCGCTTTTCCGCCTCATCTTCGAGCAGTCCCCAGTCTATCTGGGTGTTGCCATCATCGGCGATTTCGGCGGCTTTTCTGAGCATCGAGGAGATGCGTGCGTAGGCGTAGAGGACATAAGGGCCGGTATCGCCTTCAAATTTGATCGATGCCTGCGGATCGAATAGAATGGTCGTCTTTGGGTTGACCTTCAACAGCATGAATTTGAGGGCGGCCATGCTGATGACTTGGGCACGCTCTTCGAGGTCAGCGGGCACCTCATCCTTGTTGCGCTGCAAAGTTGCTTCGCGGGCCAGGTCGGCCATTTCGTCAAAGAGGTCATCAGCATCAACGACCGTACCTTCCCGGCTCTTCATCTTGCCGGAAGGGAGATTGACCATGCCGTAGGCCATGTGGGTCAGCTGATCCGCCCAGGAATAGCCCAGAGCCTTCAGGATGGCAAAAAGCACCTGAAAATGATATTTCTGCTCATCACCGACGACCCAGATTTGCCGGTCGGGCTGATAGTCCTTCTGCTTCAGCAGAGTCGTTCCGATATCCTGGGTGACATAGACGCTGGTTCCATCGCTGCGCAGAACGACCTTGCTGCCCAGGTTGGGTTCATCGAACTCGATGATCACTGCGCCATCCTCACGACGCTTGAAAACCTGATTTTCGAGGCCCTCGAGGATGATGTCGCGTCCCAGGGTATAGGTCTGGCTTTCGAGATAAGTATGTTCGAACTGGACGCCCATGCGGCGGTAGGTTTCGGCAAATCCGTCGAAGACCCATTGGTTCATCGTCTGCCAGAGCTGCCGCACTTCAGGGTCGTCCTGTTCCCATTTCTGGAGCATCTGCTGAGCCGCACGCCCGATTTCCGTCTCGAGGAAAAGCTCATCGGAGTCCTTGTCGGCAAAAGCAGGATTTTTAGCTTTGAGTTCAGCAATCTGCTTGCGGAATTCCTGGTCGAAGCGGACATAGAAATCACCGACTAGGTGATCGCCCTTCTTACCGGCTTTTTCAGGGGTGGTACCTTCGCCGAAACGCTGATAGGCCAGCATGGATTTGCAGATGTGTATGCCGCGGTCGTTAACTAGATTGACACGGAAAACCTTATGTCCGGCACGCTCGAGGATACTGGCGGTAGCCATGCCGACGGTATTGTTGCGCACATGCCCGAGATGCTGCGGCTTGTTGGTGTTGGGAGCGGAAAACTCGATCAGAATGCGCTGGCGTTCAGATTCCGGCAGCAGGACAGCGGCCTGCAAGCGCTCTGGATCGGCAATGGTATCGCGCATCAAGACAGCGGGCTTCAAGGTCAGGTTGACAAAGGCTTTCACCGCCTCCGCTTTCTCGATGTCCGGATGAGCGGCAAGAAATTCGCAGACCTGCCCAGCTAACTGCATCGGATTGCGGCGCAATATCTTGGCAAACGGGAAACAGGATACGGTCACATCACCGGCAAACTCGGGCGGGCAAAGTTCGACCGCAATCGGGAAGGATTCACATTGAAACTGTTCCTGGAGAAAGTGCGCCAGGTCGGCTTGAAATTGAAATTGCATAAGAGAAGACTCCTGAAGGAGAGGGGGCAGGGTGCAGGGTGCAGGGTGCAGGGGGCAGGGGGGCAGGGGGCAGGGTGC
>JAPXLT010000294.1:0-5848 GCA_033809415.1 Lentisphaeria bacterium | reverse complement strand
TACTATGACGGGCACGTAGAATTGAAAGCCAAATCAGAAATCAGCTATGACAATTTCTATGCCAGAAATTCCGGCAACAACTAATTTCTGACGGACAAGGCTCCGGTAGCAAAGCACTTGGATAATGAAATTTATTCCGTTCGCCGTGTTGGTGAACTGGACGTCTTCAGTACTACTGAGAGAGTTTTTTGATTTCTCGGTGATGAGAGAGGAAGACCGGCTTCATGCCGGCGAGCCGCCGGCGCTCCATATCGCCTCCGACGCAATTGCGTAAAGCCGGTCTTGTCACACAAGAATTTTGCCAGAGCAGGCTCATCCGTCAAAGCAGCAACCCTATAAAAAATTTTCGTGCCTTTTCGTGTGGTTCGTGGTTAAAAACCTGCACCCTGCACCCTCATGCAAACTGTTTTTTGAGTGCCCATAGTCCTAGGGCCGGATTGCTGATATAGAAGATTTCTTCGCCGTTACTCAGGCGGTTATATCCGTCTTTGAGTTTTTCCGGCTGATATTTCCGTTCGACTTCGGCCAAGTCTCCATAGGCAAATCCGACCCCTTCGATTTCCTGACGGCTCACGCCTCCTCCCGGGCAGTAGCGGATGGTGAAGCGTCCTTCACTCGATCCGTGGATCAGGTGAGCCGCCGCGCTGAGATTCTGCCGGAGGTCATCATTTTCAGCGACGGCCTTCAGGGTGGCCGGAGTTCCTTTGTAGCCATATTTTCGGATCAGCTTGTCGATTTGCGGGTCTTCCCCGAACTGTTTCAAGCCGGGTGCCATGACGATCAATTCCCCGTCGTCGGCAATAGCCATGCGCGTGCGATAAACGGACTTGTTGCCCAGCCAAGTCGTCTTGAATTCTTCGGGGTCCAGATAGACCAGGACTTTTTTCAGCGGTTCATCGAGCAGGTCAAAATTCGTCTGCTGGCTGAGTTTGACCGCCTCGTCAAAGGGTTTTTCCCCATCTCCGACAAAGAGCCCCTTCATATCCATCGCGCCGGTTTCCTGATTTTTCGCCATGACCGTGAGCACATACAGAATCGGTAAGTCCGACAGAAAGGTCTTCACTCCGTAATTAAAAAGTTTCCGCACTGGGGTGTCATTGATGCCCATCAGGCGTTCCATGCCATAGCAGGCCCCCAGAAAATGGGATTTGTTGATCATATCGGAACCGCCCACGCCAACCATGATATTTTTCGTATAGTTGGCCATGCCAACGACTTCGTGCGGCACTACCTGGCCAACTGAAAGAATCAGATCATAGCCGGCAAACAGCAGGTTGTTGCACTGAACCTGAACCGAATAGTCTACTTTCCCTTCAGACCACTCTTTGATCAAATTCCCGGGAACCTCCCCAAGGGTCCTGACGTCATTGCGCCAATCATGCACCTTGAAACGATCCAGCGGAATATTCTTGCCGAACATTGCACGAAGCTCGACTTCCCCCATCGGGAAATGCGTGCCCAAAGCCGGGATAATATCAACTTGGGCGGTAGGGCTGAGCAACTTGTACAGAAGATCAGTCAAAAAACCGGCATCCGAATTCAAACGCGTGATATCCGGAGGAATAATCAAAACTTTCTTCAACGGCCGGCCAAATGCAGCCAAAGCCTTTTTCAGCACTTCCTCTTTATCTGCGGCAGTCAAGGCCATCTGCAAACCGGATTTTGATACAAAAGTGGTCATCCTTTTCCCTTTTTTCTATGTTAAAAACTGAACGGATCACTGACAGTTTTTTTACAACGAAAGACACTAATGGACACGAAGTTTTTCGTGTCCTTTCGGGCATTTCGTTGTTCAAAAAGAATTCCTCGGCTACCCAATACTATAATCCGGATATCCGGTATTGAAATCAGGGAAAGCCGGCTTACATTATTTTAAATTTAAAGCAGCGCTACATTTATCGCTCGAGAAATCAGGAGAGGGGAACAAATATTATCATGGCAAATGACCAGAAAATAAAGGAGAAAATCCTGCGTCTTGTGGCTGCTGCACCCCAGGACAAGGGCATGACCCGTTCCGCTCTCCGAAAACTGCTGGGAAATTTTGACAAAAAACGTTTTCGGAAGCTCATCAAGGAAATGCTGAGCAACGGGCAACTGACGGCACTTGATGGGAAACGCTATAAAGCCGCTGGTTCTGCAACCCAGGTGGAAGGTCGGCTCCATGTCAACAATCAGGGCTTCGGCTTTGTCACCCTGACCGGTGATCAGGCGGGGAAACCCGATGTGTTCATACCCCCCGGAATGCTTGGGAATTCCATCTCCGGAGACTTGGTCAGGCTGAAAATCACGGATCCGGAAAATCCCAAAGGCCCCAGCGGGGAAATCTTGCAGACAATCGAGCGCAAGCACACTGAAATTGTCGGATGTCTGGTGCACCATGGACAAGGCTGGGCGATCCGTCCCCTGCGCAAAGAATTGCCGCCGCTGCTGAGCCTGTTCGAGGACGATGGCGGCAAAATTCTCAGCCGCAGCAAGGAGGGGGACTGGGTTCGGGCGACTCTGCTTAATGAACATCCGGAACATGGCGGCCTTTGTGCTCGGCTCGATAGCCGTATCGCCGCCAGCGGAACCGTCACCGGAGACCTCAATGCCATCGTCAAGGAATTTGGCATTCCGACCAAATACACAATTCGTGATGAGACGAAAGCAGCTGCCTTGCAGCCGCTCGAGGTAGCGCGGGAGGATTGCACGAAACTGCTTGCAGTGACCATTGATCCGGTCGATGCACGGGATTACGACGATGCGCTCTCCTATACGGACGGGCCAGGTAAAGATGAATGCACGGTTGCTGTCCACATTGCTGACGTGGCCTGCTATGTTCCCCATGCAAGTTCCCTGGACAAAGCAGCCTTGAAACGCGGCTTCACTTCGTATCTGCCCGGGCGTACCTTGCCAATGCTGCCAGCCGCTTTGTCCAACGAGCTGTGCTGCCTCCGTGAGGGACTGCCACGCTGTGCCCATACGGTCTTCATCCGCATCTCCAAGAATTCCGGTCAAATTCTTTCTTTCCGGCGCGCTCACACCACTATCAAAGTGTCACGGCGCCTCTGTTACGATGACGTCATGCGGTTTTTTGAAGGTGAACAAACGCTTCTGCCCGATGAAATCCGGAAATTGCTCCTCCGCCTGAAGTCCGTTGCGGAAGCGATGCGCTATTACCGTCAGAAAAACGAAATGTTCCTTCCGATGGAGATGCCGGAGGTCCGTGTGCTTTGCAGCGAACATCCCCCGCGAATCATCGGTCTGCAGAAGACCGAACACAACGCCTCCCATGCCCTCGTCGAGGAATTCATGCTGGCAGCCAATCAATGCATTGCGCTCGAATTGCAGAAAAACAAGATTTCCGGGCTGTTCCGCAACCATGCCGAGCCGGAAGCGGCTTCGATGCATGAATTCACTGCGGAGGCATCCTTGATTCTGAATCGCAAGATCACCCCTTTTTACAGCCGCAAGAAACTGGTCGAGTTTCTCTCGAGCCTGGTGAATCATCCTCTGCAGGAACTGCTGCACATGACCTTTCTCCGGCATTTGCCCAGAGCCAATTATGGAGTCAACTGCGAAGGTCATTTTGGTCTCGGCAAGGAAGACTACTGCCACTTCACCAGTCCGATTCGCCGCTACCCGGATTTGCTCATCCATCAACAGCTGCTTGCCTTCGACCGACGTGAAAAACTGCGCACTCGAGAGCAGGTTGCTACGATGGCACAAGCTTGCACCGCGCTCGAGGAAAATTGCGACCAGGCCAGTTTTGCCGCTGCCGACCGCATGAAGCTCCGTTTCCTGATCAAACAAAAAGAGGACAACCCCATGCTGCGCTTGCGCGGAAACATCATCCGTGCCACCAAAGGAGGACTTTCCGTCTTTCTGCCGGACTACAGCCTGATCGGCTTCGTCAATGCCTGGCAACTCCCTAAGAAAGACTGGCGCTTCAACAGCAAAGAACACCTCTGGAAAAACTACAATACCGGGGAAGTCCTCCAGGCGCGCACGAATCTGGATTTTCTGATCCAGACTGCCGATCCCATCCGCGGCGAATTGACCCTGACCCCATTTTTCTGCCAGCATACCCCCACGCCTGCTAAAAAATCAGATTTTTCGCGGCGGCATGGGCGCCCGAAGCACCGCTGATGCGTCAGTAATTCGACAGCATCCAAAAAGGATTTTTTAACCACGAACCACACGAAAAAGCACGAAAATTTTTATAGGGGTTGCTGCTCTGACGGATGAGCCTGCTCTACCAAAATTCTTGTGTGTCAAGGTCGGCTTTACTTTTTTAGTCGGAGGCGATATGGAGCGCCGGCTTCCCTCTCCCATCACCGAAAACTCAAAAAGTTCAAAAAAAGTTCTCTAAAATGAGAAAGAACTTCAAGGCCAGTAACTTGGGCATCGTTTTTTTTGAAAATCTTTTTTGTGAAAGATTTTTTATGGACGATGGACAGGGACAGGAATGGACGCGATGGACCGAATGGACAAGAATGGACTGCTGAATGGACAATGGACTGAATGGACAATGAACTGAGATTATGTCACGCCCTTACAGGGCTAATCCCAATATCATCGGTTCGGCTGCTCTGGCGTCTGTGTAAAGTCCGTGTAAAGTCCGTGTAAAGTCCGTGTAAAGTCCGTGTAAAGTCCGTGTAAAGTCCGTGTGGGTTGCGGGCGATCAGTCCGCGCCAAGCTTTTTCGTGCCTTTCGTGGTTAAAAACCTTTTTGGAGGCGGTCTAATTCGACAGCATCTAAAACTTTTTCCCTTCCACTGTCTGCCGGTTTTTGTCGGCAGTCTTTTGTTTACTGACGATTATTTCCAAGGAGGATTCGAACGTGTTGACGATTATACTGGCGTTTTTGGCGGCCACCCTGGCTTGGTGTGGAGTCTATTATGGGTTCGAGGGGCAGCACTGGGGCTGGGCCACTTTGGCCGGCTTTGCTGCCTTTATCGCCGTTACCGTACCCATCACTTTACTGGTTCGTAAGCGTATGGAATTGATTTTCAATGCCGTGCAAGCCCAAATCATCGCCAGCCAGGAACAGCTTCGACGCAAAGTCATGGCTCTGCAGAATAAAATGCAAAGCGGCCCAAAATTCCAGGCGCAAATCGAGAAGGAGCAGGCCGACAGTATTCGCGAGGCAATCGCAATCCTCGATGATCTCAAGCCTGTCCAGAAATGGAACCTGCTGGTATTGCGTCAATGCAATACTTTCAAGGGACAAATGCTCTTCCAGATCAAGGATTTTGAAAGCGCGGCACCTCTGCTGGACAAGGCCCTAGTTCTCGAACCGCTGACACTGGCCATGCAAATGGTTCTGATGTACAAAAAAGGCGATCTGAAAAAATTGGAAAAGGCCTTCTACAAAGGAACTGGTCGTTTCAAAGACGAAAAGGGCACCCTGCTCTATGCCTTGTACTCCTGGATTCTAGTTGCCGAAGACCGCATCTCCGAAGCGGTGGCCATCCTTGATGAAGGGCGCAAAAAATGCGAAAGCGAGATTTTGGAAAAGAACTGGGATCACCTGGTCAACGGACGCACAAAACGCTTCAGCAACGCCGCCTTCGGCGAACAGTGGTTCGCACTCCATCTGGAAAATCCCCCGCAGCAGAAAATAAGAGCGCAGGCACCTTTCGGCGGCAGAGTCTCCCGAGGCGGCTTCCGCTGAGACCTGAAGTTTTCGTACTACTATCACCCAGAATCTTGTTTTTTATGAAAGATTTTCAAAAAACAGATGCGCAAGTTGCTGGCCTTGAAAGCCTTTCTCATTTTTGAGATTTTTTTGAACTTTTTGATTTTTCGGTGATGGAAGAGGGAAGCCGGCTTCATGCCGGCGAGCCGCCGGCGCTCCATATCGCCTC
>JAPXLT010000293.1:0-5849 GCA_033809415.1 Lentisphaeria bacterium | reverse complement strand
GACGGGACACGGACTTTACACGGACGGGACACGGACGGGACACGGACGAGCGATCGGTCGGATCGGCGGTGTTAGCATTAGCCCTGAAGGGGCGTGATATACCAGCCCAGGGCAACGCCCTGGGTTGGGGATCATCCCATCAACAAAGCCCTGTAAGGGCGTAATATAATCCCTATCCAAAAAAGTCTTTTACAAACAGGTTTCCGGTGCGAGAAGGTATACTTTACCGGGTTCGGGGGTGAAGTTTCGAGTGGGCAGGACGCCTTCAACGCGCAGGGCAGCCGGTGCTTTCATCGAGAAGATGAGATCCCTGAAGGAAGGCGCATAAGAGAATCGGATGACTGCCGCACCAGGAGCTTCAGCCAGTTCACGGGCTTTGCTGACTGCATCATCGAAGTAGCCCAGCTGATCAATAAGTCCCAACTCGAGAGCATCACTTCCGGAGAGCACCCGGCCATCACCGAATACGGAAGAAGCGACCGCGTCGGCATCCTGGAAAGCTTCGCGCCCATCCGCGACGACTTGGCAGAACTCGCGGAAGGTGCTTTGCACCATATTCTGAACGTAGATTTTTTCCTGTTCGCTGTGTTCACGGGTGGAGCTGAGCATATCCTTCATGCTGCCGGAACGGTAAACTTCCGGCTGCACACCGATTTTTTGCAGCAGTTCCTGGACGCGGAATGAACTGATGATGACACCGATGCTGCCGGTAAAAGTCATGCGGTTGGCGATGATCCAGTCGCTGCCGGAGGCGATGAAGTATCCTCCGCTGGCACCCATCGAGCGCATGCAGGTGACCACGGGTTTGCCGGCGTCCCGGCATGCTCGAACCTGATTCAGGATTTCATCGCTGGCGACGACTTCCCCGCCGGGGGTGTCCATGTCCAGCAGGATGGCGACGACGTTGTCGTCTTCGCGTGCGGCGCGCAATTCTGCGGCGATGCGTCTTGCCGAGGCATTGTTAAAATTATTTTCGTAGAGGATAACGCCCTTGATGTCAATAACCGCAATTTCCCGGCTTTCACCAAGCTCGGAGGGCAACACCTTTTTTTTGTTGATGCGGTCTTCATCCGTGCTCATGGCAGCCCCGAAGGTGGTTCTCTTTTCGGCGAGGGTCTGAAAGGAACTCATGCATCCTTTCCCAAGCGTAACAACGAGAACCATAGGCAGGATCAGCATTGCGCCCATCAGCAGAAACGCGGTCAGGCAGCCGCCGATGAAAGCGGGTGTCTTTCCACTACTGCGGGGGGGTGGTGCTTGCATTCTGCCGTATTGCGGCAAGGGTGGCGGCTGCTGATTGTTTTGATATTGGTAGTCCATACTATTGCCTAACCTCTTGTTGTTTGTGAAAGATTTTCGTGTCGTTTACGGTGGATATTCATCATTATTCAACTTTTCGGGGAATTCGCGCTGTAAACAGGTTGTGCTCCTGGCTCGATTCCAGTTCCAGATCGGGCACTTTGGACAGGGCACGGCGGATGCCTGTGCCTATGCCGCGATATGGCAGTTCCTTGGTGGCAAAGGATGCGATAATCGGATTGCGGATGATCGATACGCCACTACGGATATTTTCGACGGTCAGATTGTTCGGCAGCATGCCGGGGCTGATGAACTCCACGCGGTCGTCGAAGATCATAATCTTCCATGGAGCAGAAATAAAGTAATCGCGATGCAGCAGCATGTTGACCACGATTTCCTCCATCGCGGCGACCGGAATCTCGATGTCACCCAGGGTATTGAATCCCTTTTCCCCCTGCAAATGGCGCAGATTGCGGTTCAGGAAAGACATGGCACCCTTGTGCAAGTCCCGGATACAGCCGTCTATGTCCTCACTATCCCGGTATAGGTCGCCAGCCGGGTCGTTGCCAAAAAAAGAAACGGCCTTGATAACAAGTGCGGGACGAAAACGCTGCGGATTCCGGCCAAACATCAGCAAACCGGCCAAGTTCAGCCTGTCTTCGCGTGCAAGTCCCAGATTGTTCAGCATTTGGCCGATTGTGATGCCATCTTTCGCCAAGGCTTCATCCAGGCTTTGCCCATAATTATTCAAAAAGAACTTACCAAGATGATCCATGTCTATGTCCTTGGCGGTAGCGCCATTGATCGGCAGCTCATCGGCGTGAATCAGATGGGAGGCTTGGAGCATCCGTAAGATTTCTTCTCGTGCCGTAAGTCGGCGCTTGTCGGCACCCGACTTGACCCAGAAAGCGCCGCTTTTATCGGAATAAGGCTTCGCCACTCCCTCCGGAACTATTACCGCAAGAACCAGACGATTGTCTTTGCCAACTTGATGAATCTCGGTTGTTGGGTAGATGGCCGGTCGCACCTTGTCGTTCGCGGCATCGCTAAGCTGTTCATTGATCGCCCGGATATCCGCCTCGGTCAGACCAGGCATCTGCCCGTTATCATCCACGCCAAACAAGATGATTCCCCCTTTGCCATTTGCAAAAGCGATCATCTCTTCGGCCAGACTCTTTGCACCAATGGATTCACGCTTGAATTGCGTCCGGCTGTCTTCACCGCACTCGATAAGTTTAATGAGTTCTATTGTTTCCATAGCTGATAGATTTCCTTCCGACGGGCAAAGTCATCATGATCTAAACGATTGCCTTTTGAATCTCAAGTGACCGCCAGTCCAGGGCATTGCCCTGAGCTGACATCGCCGATCCGACCGATCTGTCTGACCTGTCTGACCCGACCGATCCGGCTAACCTGCACCCTGCACCCTGAACATCACAACCGGGACGGTTGCGCTACTTTTTAAACCGCGTGCCATTCCATCCGTCGAAGCGACAACCCCCTATAGAAAATTTCGTGCCTTTTCGTGTCTTTTCGTTGTTAAAAAATGCGTTGTGTGCGTCAGCCCACCCAAGTTTATTTTTTCAGTTTGAAGTCAACGCCTTCGGTGGCGACTTTTGCATTGATGATACGCAGATATCCAGTTTGCTTGCTCAGTGTCGGGGTGCCGCCAGCGGGGACATAATATCTTTGTTGGCGAAGGTTGAGGTTTCGGCCTACAAAGCTGAAGATCAAATAGGAGTAGAGCCTGGGGCGCACCTGAATCAGAATATGGATCGAGCTGCTGCCGTCAACATCCATTTGCGGCGGGATTCCCGACAGGTAAGGCCCCAGCCGGAAAACCGCATAAATGTTTTCATCATCTTCAGCGCGCAGGCAGTAGAGCTTCTCTTCGGTATCCTGAAAAAGCAGCAGCAAGATGCGGATGCTTTTGATGATGTCCGTCGAACTCTGTGAAGGCAGTCCGATGTTGCGTTCAAGGATCGTGCTGCCTTCCATGACCTCGACATTGACGGTATTCGAGAGGTGGGTTCTTGGCAGTCGGCTGTGATTCAGGTAGGCGGTGATCGAATAGACTCCCTCGCGCTGCATGTCATGAAGCATGTTGATGGTGATGGTCAGCTCACGGCTCTCACCGGGTGCCAAGATTAAATCCGCCGCCGGATTGGCGGTCGCATCAAATGCCCTTGCGACCTTCCCAGAGTGCTCATTGACCGCGAAGAAAATCCGCCCGCCATCCGCTTCGCTCTGATCGCTGAAGACCAGCGTGTTTCCGCTGACGTTGCTGATTACCAGCTTCAAATCAATCATCTCATAGCGCAAATATCTTGGATTTGCGGCTTTCAGTTGCAGGCCGATTTGAGCGTGCGCCGCAAAGCCGGTAAATATAAGAAATAAAAAAAGCGGCAGTAAAAAAGAACGCGAGGAAGTTGTCATATTTGAATCCTTGTTGAAAAGACGGATGGGGTACGGACGAAAAGTCCTTTGTCCACTCTATCCCTGCCCATCGTCCATAAAAAATAATGTTTCAGGGCGCATTTGTCAAACTTGCAGATGCGTTCTGTTTTTCAACCGTGAGCTTATTGCTTCGGCCACGTCTGCCGGGGGGATTTCTTTAGGGCATTGATCGTCTCCGATGGGGCATTTGCGCTTGAAGCAAGGTGATTTCGGGCAAAGCGTCCGGAAAACCTGGTTTCGGCTGCCGCCATAGGGGCCTGTCAATTGCGGGTCGGTGGCGCCGAACAAGGCGATGCAGGGGGTTTGCAGTGCTGCTGCAATGTGCATGGGTCCGCTGTCATTGGTCAGCAAGGCGTGGGAGGACTTCAACAGGCCGACCAGAGTCTCCATCGAGGTTTGCCCGGCAAGGTTGATGACTTGCGCTGAATTCAGGCTCTGGCAGAGTTTTTCGCCTTCGGCATGTTCGCTTTTGCTTCCTAATAACCAACATTGGACAGAAGGCACCCGCCGGATGACTTCCTGCAAAACCTCCGCAAAAAACGCCGCAGGCCAAGTCTTGCTTTGCCACCTCGAGGAGAAACCGACAGCCAGGACAGGGCGCACCTCGGCCTGCAGCAATTGTCCGGCGGCCTCGAGCCATTCGGGTTTCACCTGCAAAACCGGCTCAGGGGCAAAGTCTTCGGGAAGTTTGAACAAATCTTGCACAAGAAAGCGGTTTTTGTCAACAGCATGCCGGATGTTGGAAGGCACGGTGATTTTCTGCTGGTAAAAGAGAGGTGCGCCTTCCCGAGCATGGGCAAAGCCGACGCGCCGGTCAGCCTTGCTTAGCCAGGCGATCATGCCGCTGCGAAAGAGTCCCTGAAAATCGATGGCCAAGTCATAGTGTTCGGCTTGAAGCATCGCTTTGAATTGTTTCCATGCCGACCAGTCCAGACGTGCGATTTGCTGTCTTGGAAAGGGGATGACTCGATCAATGCCGGGTAGCAGGGAGACGATGCCGGCGAAGTTGTTGTTGACGACCCAGCTGAGATGCAAGTCAGGTTGTGACTGCTGCAAGGCATAGACAGCCGGAAAGGTGTGAATAATATCACCGAGGCTGCTGGGTTTGATTATTAATATACGCACAAACAATGGCTCCCGGCGAAAATGCAGATTAGCGCCCGAGTGCCAAGCGCTCAGCCAGACGGGTGGGCAACCCGGCGTCGATGATCTTCTGCTGGCTGGTGGCAATATCGTATTCCACCCGGTGGAGGGTGACCAGCGCCGCTTCCACATCATAAGTAACAAAGGCAGCGCGCGGATCACGGTCACGCGGCTGCCCGACACTGCCAACGTTGATCAGATATTTATGATTGGGCAGGAGCTGGATGCTCTCGTAGAATCCTCCGCTGACCGTATCGGTTTTGCTGAAAGCCAG
Source organism: Lentisphaeria bacterium (assembly GCA_033809415.1). Classification (GTDB taxonomy): domain Bacteria; phylum Verrucomicrobiota; class Lentisphaeria; order Oligosphaerales; family Oligosphaeraceae; genus JAQVUB01. Next base: position 676 of record JAPXLT010000293.1, on the reverse strand, counting down.
AGGCGTATGGGTATGTCCAAAAAAGCAGAGGGGCGTCCATTGGTACTGCAGCGAGGCCGCTGCGGTAAAACGGTCAAAGATATAACCCCACATGTTCGGGTTGTCCATCGTGGAATGCACGATGCTGAAACGGGCAGGGGGAGTAGTCAGAAAAATATCGCGCTTCATCGGCAGGTTGCCCAGCCAGGTGAGTTCCTCTTCACTGAGTTGCTGGCGTGTCCACTCGACAGCTTGGGCAGCCTGCAAGTTAAAGCCGATCAGCTCGCGGGTGTTGCTGGTATAGGAGTCATGGTTGCCCATAACTACAGCAAGCAAATCAAGGCTGCGGACAATTTCCAGGCATTCACGAGGGTTGGCATTGTAACCGACAATGTCCCCTATGCAAATATATTTCTCACAACCAAGGCGCTTTGTCTCGTCAAGAACTGCATTTAAGGCTTCAAGATTGGAATGAATATCCCCTAAAACAGCTATTTTCATGCGAAAATCCAGAAAAGATACAGGAAAAATAATGCCACGCAAAAAAAACGTAACGGGAAGCTCGGATCACTCTATGCGAAGTACCTACAATATTACTTTATTTCTAACTTTCAACTAACAGGATGAAAAAACAAGAAAAGGGGGCAGGGTGCAGGGTGCAGGGGGCAGGGGGCAGGGGGCAGGGTGCAGGGGGTAG
>JAPXLT010000292.1:0-5870 GCA_033809415.1 Lentisphaeria bacterium | reverse complement strand
GTGCAGGGTGCAGGGTGCAGGTGGCAGGGTGCAGGGTGCAGGGTGCAGGGTGCGGGGTGCAGGGTGCGGGGTGCAGGGTGCGGGGTGCGGGGCTCTCCTGTCCACAATGTCCACAACGCCCACAACGTCCACTCCATGCACATATACGAGCTGCGTGCTCATCCGTCTAAGCCACCAACCCTATAAAAAATTTCGTGCCTTTTCGTGTATTTCGTTGTTAAAAAATCCCTTAACGCAGCTTGTCGCATGGATGTTCCCCGGATTGAAAAACGCGAATTAAAGGGTATAGTAATCAAAAGTCGCAACCCCGTGGTGTAACGGCAGCACAACTGGTTTTGGTCCAGTTAGTCCAGGTTCGAATCCTAGCGGGGTTGCCATTTTTATTTTAAAGTATTCGGAAAAACTATAAAGAAGTTGCATAAAGGTTTTGCAGAACCAAAGTCCAGCAGTATCTTATCAGAAATTCGATTGAAAACATTGGTTTCATCTGCAGGAAGATCGATGCGTCAATCCAATCAAGTTCATGTAAACGACGGGGCTGTTTCTGGAGACAGTGCGTTTCCATCATGCAGTGATCATGCAAAATTACAAGATTCCCAGCTGGGGTATGTTGATCAGTTTCGCTTGATACGCAAATTCGCTCAAGGATCGTATGGCCCTATGTATGTTGCCGAGGATATGGTCACCGGACGGCCACTGATTATCTATGTACTTCCCGGGGCAATCAGTAATAATTCTGTCGATTTCGAGCACTTTCGCAAGAGTATGGCATTGCAGCATGATTTATTGCATCCGCATATCAGCAACATCCTCTATTTGTATCAGGTGCAAGTGGTAAATGCTGGACTATCCAGCGACCTTCGGGTCTTCTCCGGAGACTATCTGGCTGCCATGGAATATGCGCCCGGTGGACAGACGCTTTCCGAATGGCGGGTGACCTTTCCCGGGGGGATCGTCCCGGTAGGACTGGCTCTTTATGTGTGCCGTCAGCTTGCCGCTGCTTTGGATTTTGCATATGCTAAAAATATTGTTCATCGAGAACTCAAACCCGGAAACGTCTTGATCGAAAACACATCCTCCGGACTTGTTGCACGGGCGCTTAACTTTGCAGTTGAAGCAGAAATTCGCAGTTGCTTAAACCGGACTTCCATAGTGCTTGGCATTTCGGCACAAGTGCGACCGTATATGGCACCAGCGCAATGGCAGGGGCAACATCAGGACTCATCCGTTGATCAGTATGCTTTGGCGGTGATGTTTTATGAAATGGTCTCCGGTGAAGTGCCATTCGCCTCCATTTTTGCAACCGGCGATCCGTCGCTTATGGCGCACGTTGTTGAAGAAAAACTGCCTGCACCAATAGCGAAATTGTCGAAAGCCCAGAATGCGGCGTTGCAGAAAGCCCTGTCCAAGGATCCGGCTTTGCGTTTTCCCAGTTGTGGGGCTCTCATTGAAAAATTGCAAGAACAGAGCAGGGGGAATCGTCATCGGCGTGGGGGCTGGCTGCTAGTGGTTTTGCTGCTGCTGTGCGCCGCCTACGTTGGTTTTCAGAAATGGCAGAAGTGCTCTTACTTTGCTCTTCAAAGACGATTTCAAAAGGCAGTCCTGGTGGATGAAGTGCTTTTGCAAGAATACGGCGGAGAGAAATGGAACGAAGTCGAGCGATTGGCGAAGTTAGGCGCTGAAAGCAGTGGGGCAACAATGGCTGGTAGGAGAGCGTATGCCCGTGCTTTGGCGCTGTTACCAGTAGCGGTATTGGAGGCTCGCGCCAACCAGGAGCGTTTGATTGGGCTTGATTTGCCGCGCTTACAGGTGTCGGCGATGCTGGATGGATTTCCTATTACAGATGCGGAAGTGCATTTTGAGCCTCCCTGTCGGCGGGATGGAGGTGTTTATATTTTGCAACCCGGGCAAGCCTACGTTGTGTATGTTTCCATGCCGCCAGATTCCGGACGATGCTGTAATGTGGTCGAATATCGAGTGACAGCGGATTGGCAGGGCACTCACACTTGGTCGGCAGAACTTGGCAGAGTGTCCATGCGTATTCCGCCTGGATTTAGCGCGGTAGAGGGGACTGTCCCTGAACCCTACAGTGGAACTGGCTGGGCAAAGGAAGTTTTTCATGAACCATCTGGTATAACACTGGTCTTCGTCCCGGCGGGGAATTTCATGATGGGCAGCCCGTTAAGCGAAGAAGGACGATATGAAAGGGAGTCTCAGCGGGCAGTCCATATCGAGTCCGGTTTTTATCTGGGCAAAACGGAAGTTACCCAGGAGCAATGGGAAAAGGTGATGCTTTCCAATCCAGCTTGGTTCAAGGAATCCGGACCAAAGGGGCCGGTGGAAAATGTTTCCTGGGAGGACTGCCAGGCTTTCTGCCAGGCGCTCGGCTTGGGCTTTTGTCTGCCTTCGGAAGCACAATGGGAATATGCCTGCCGCGCAGGAGGGGAGACTGTGTTCCATTTTGGCAATCAGTTGGATGCTGAAATGGCCAATTTTGATGGTCGCTATCCTTATGGAGGCGCATCGGAAGGAAAATATCGCGAAAGAACCGTGCCATCCTGCGAATTTTCAGCAAATGCCTGGGGACTCTATGATATGCACGGCAATGTTTGGGAATGGTGCAGCGATGACTTGAACAAGCATGCTGTCGAACAGAACGAAGACCGTCAGACCGATGACTTGCAGATGAAAAAGGTTACCCGCGGTGGCGGATGGAATAGCGAAGGACGATATTGCCGGGCGGCATACCGGGAGGGGAGCCCACCGGGATTGCGCATCAACGGCCTCGGTCTGCGGGTCTGCTATCAAATCCCAGTGCAATGAAAAATAAATCCTTTTAAACTTGCATCCTGTACCATGCCGTGACATTCCAGCAGTGGGAGTGCAAATGCACATCACAACCGAGACGGTTGCGCCACTTTTTAAATACCCTCTGATTAATCTTGCTCGATCGAGTTTTTGAGTATGAGGCTGGCGAAGGCTGTTACTCCGATATCATCGAGTGTTCCGAAGAATGGGATTGCATCTGGGATGAGGTCGATTGGGATCAGCACCCAGATGATGGCGACGGCGACGGCCAGTACCAGTCTCGGGAAAACGGCGATGCCTGCCAGCAGATTATCATATTGAAACAGGGCAGGGTTGGGCAGCATGTAAAAGCCTGCACTGGTTCCTTGAATATGCACCAAATCGTAGGTATAAACCATCTTTTTGCTGATTTCAGCGGCTATCAGCTTCAATTCCTCTTCCGTGAGCGTGTGCAACGGGCAATAGGAATCCTTGATGATCTGCAGCAGGTGGGTCTCCGATAACTTTGCGTTGCTCTGAAAAAGTTTTTTCATGGCGAGGAGAAGAACCTTCAGCAACGTGCTGTCGATTTCGCCAGGCGAGGTGACGGCCTTGATCACATTTTCATAGTAGATGACTTTATCATAGCGGCAGAATTGGAGGCTGATTCCGATCAGCAGCAATAGTCCGCCGCCGATCGAGGGCAGTTCGGGGTTCTGTGTGAGGGTGGTGAAGAGCGGGATGGCTAGGAGGATCAGCACGCCGGCCACTTTCAGGCGAAGGTGTTTGAGGCTGAGCACGAACAGCATTAGAATGGTTAACAGGGAAGTTTTCCAATTGACAAAGAGGTCCATCAGCCAGGACGGCAGAATATGATCCGCATTTGCTCGAAGGCTGTTTTTGATTTTGTTGAGAAATTCCGCGACGAAGCCCTCGGGTTCAGGGAGGGGGCTGGCTTGCGAGAGGATGCGTGCCAGGAACAGAGCTAGCGGGAGGATCAGCAGGAATTGCAGGATCAGGTTGGCACCGGAGGGCTTTCCAAACAGGTACAATTCCCAGTTGAAGGCGGCAGCCAGGATAAAGGCAAGAAACAGGGTGATGATCCCCTGCTGATAGACAAACACTCCCTGCTGATGAAAAAAAGGATCGGCGGCAAACAGGCTGAAAGACGCCAAGTAGAGAATGAAAACGACATAGAATTTGACGTCATGAAAGGAGGAAACCCCACTCGCCCAAGAATAATTCGAGGGACCCGTCAAAAGTTTTATGATGCGTTTGAACATGATGGTTGCCTGGAATTTTAGATCAGCGGGCGTCCAAAAAGGTTTTTAACCACGAAAGGCACGAAAAAGCTTGGCGCGGACTGACGCCCATAACCCATTTTTTATCCACGGAAAGCACGGAAAACTCGGAAATTTTTTTATGGGTTGCTGCTCTGACGGATGAACCTGCTCTGCCAAAAATCTTGTGTGTCAAGGTCGGCTTTACTTTTTCAGTCGGAGGCGATATGGAGCGCCGGCGGCTCGCCGGCATGAAGCCGGTTTTCCTCTCTCATCACTGAAAAATCAAAAAGTTCAAAAAAATCTCAAAAAATGAGAAAACCCTCAAAGCCAGTAACTTGCGCATCGTTTTTTTGAAAATCTTTCACAAAAAAGAAGATTTTGAGCGATAGTAGCACGAACTTTTTTAGAGTTGGGCGGTGTGCTGATCGTACCATTCAGAAATTCAGAAATCCTATCGCCTATTTCCGTCTTTTTTCTCCGACCGATCCGACTGATCCGTCCGATTTGTTGTCCGTGTCCCGTCCGTGTAAAGTCCGTGTCCCGTCCGTGTAAAGTCCGTGTAGGTTGTGGGCGCCAGCCCACGCCAAGTCTGTTCGTGTGGTTCGTGGTTAAAAAATCCTTTTTGGATATGGTCAGGTCAGCGGGCAGTCTGCTGCATCTGCAGATTCAGGAATTCGAGTTCCTGCTGTAGTACATCCGACATATAGTATTCCCTTCCTCTGAAAAAGAAGGTGTTGGGAAAACGGTGCTGATTTTTCAGGGTAAGAACGATAAAGTGCCGGATTTGCAGGAATTCGAGCAAGTTTCTGTATTCCGCTCGGGTGGCAATTGTCCATGCCAGCTCGCGATGCTCGACGCCGGGATCGCCTTGGTCATCCGGCAGGATGGCTTTGCCTTTGCCACCCTCGAGCATCCAAAGGTTGACTAATACTTTACATTGCAGCAGATCGATGAGCTGCCCGTGGCTTTTACGGCGTTTTTCTTCGCTTTCCGGAAGATTCTGGTTGAAGACGGCGGCTTCATCGAGGTGTTTACGGGCTTTTTGCAGCCGCAGCACCTGGAGTTGCCAAGTGTCTTGCAACTTGCCGGCAGTCAAGTTTCGGAAGGTGGCTTGATAATCGAGGTCGGGAATGTTGAAAGCGACATAGTAGATTTTCCAGAGGATTTGATCGGGTTCCTGCGCACAAAGTTGTGACAGCAAACCGCGTGCCCGAGCCGTTTCTGCTGGCGGGAAATGTCCCTTGCGGAGTGACTCGAAGTAGTAAAAGAGCAGGGTGGTTGCATCCGTCAGAGGAATTTCCGTCCCGATTTGCTCCAGCAGCGGCAAAAGCAACCGATGACATGCCTGGTATTCACGGCGACGGAAGGCCTTCTCCGCTTGTTTAAAGATTGCGCGGAGGTGTTTTGGCTGGGGTGCGGCATATTCCGGAGCTGGAATGGACAATTGCCCTTGAGTGGCGGGCAACATGCGTGGAAAAAACGCATACATGAAATAGAGCGCCAGGGCAAAAAAGAGCAGCAATGCCGGGATAAAGAGGAAAGTCGGACGGCGGTGCTTGTCAGCCATCTGACGCACTAAGACTGGAGCGACATCATCGGGCAGAATGGCTTCCAGCTGGGCTTCAAATTCAGCGTCACCAGGCCGACAACGGCAACGCTCCGGAAGCATGACCGTGCCGCTTCGGACCGTCAGTTGCGAGGTCTGCTGCAATACACTTGTTTCTGCTGAATCGTCGCTGTTCATCTGTGTTGTCTAGGGTGCAGGGTGCAGGGGGCAGGGTGCAGGGTGCAGGGTGCAGG
>JAPXLT010000291.1:0-5882 GCA_033809415.1 Lentisphaeria bacterium | reverse complement strand
CAGATGTGTATAAGAGACAGGTTGCGGTTGGTGTGCTTGGCTGGTGCATGCGCAGTTCCAGTTCAATGATACCATCCCCGGCACTAGCTTTTTGGCAGCTTTTGTCGGATTGTGGGCCTTCCGTCAGCAACCACCACGACCGGCGACAGACACCTCGTCCGCAGCAAAGACGGGGCTTGTCTTGCGCTTGGCGGGCCTGGCTGCGGCACTGTTGGCCATCTGGCCAGCGAGGACGCTCCCGGCAGAGCGAGAATTGCAACGCCTGGTCTCCGAAGAAAATACTTCTGTCGAGGATGTCTTGCGACGTTTGCAGACTGTCGAGGAACGCTTGCGTTTTTCGCCGACACCGTGCCGCATTCGCGGGGATTTTGCATTGCACAGCCGGGATTTTGCGCAGGCTTTGGCCGCGAACCAAGAGCTGGTTCGGCGCACACCGCACCGCTCTTCCTCCTGGTGCCGCCTGGCAAAAGTTCAATTGCTGACGGGGGATTTACAGGCGGCAGAAGCTTCACTCGAGGCCGCCGCCCTTTGGTATCCGTACAATCCCCGCCTGTTTCCATTGCAGGGTCTGCTGCGTTTACAGAGGATGCCGGATTTTCTGGCGCTGCCTTTGCCCATGCGCATGAACAGCCTTGACCGTCTGCTTAATCTGGAAAGCCATTTGCAGAAAGAGGAAGGACGGATTATGGTTCATCTGAGTCCCGAAAGCAAAAATGCCTCTCCATTGCCAGCTGCCATTTTTGAATTGCTGAACCAATCCGGTCTGCAAACTCGAAATCAAGAGCCTGTTGTGTTTATGGGTGGCTGACCCCCTTGTACATCAACCCTGGCGAAAGTTTTTATGAATTCACCTTACCCAGCCATTGCCGTTATCTTTTCCGGACCAAGTGGAGTCGGAAAAACTACGGTTTGCCAGCATCTCTATGCCATGTCAGATAATATGCATTTTTCAGTTTCCTGCACAACCCGTCCGCCCCGGTCGGGTGAACAAGCTGGAGTTCATTACCATTATCTGAGTCCGGAAGAATTCCAGCGGCGCGTTGCGGCCGGGGAATTTCTCGAGTATGCGCAGGTTCATCAACACAGGTACGGGACTTTGCGTAGCGAAGTGGCACCACATTTGGCTGCCGGGCGCGATGTGATTCTGGATATTGATGTGCAGGGTGCTCAGCAGATTCGCAAGAACATCGAGGGACAGGCGCTTGCGGCACGCTTTATCAGCGTTTTCTTGCTGCCGCCTTCCTTTGCCTTGCTCGAACAACGCCTTCGCGGGCGAAAAACCGAAAATGATGCGGAAATCAACCGCCGCCTGGAACATGCCCGACGTGAGTTGCAGCATTGGCGTGAATATGATTATGTCCTGATCAATCAGGAAGGGGAAATGGAAAGGACAGCCCAGCTGCTGTGGTCTATCATGCAAGGTGCGCGTTGCCGCAGTTGCATCCAGGGAAAGGAGTTCTGGAATGAGTGAAAATGAGAATAAAGTTCTGGCACTTGGGGTTACCGGATCAATTGCTGCATACAAGGCGGCGGACCTGACCAGCAAGCTCCGCCAGGCCGGTATTACAGTGCAGGTGTTGATGACTGCCAATGCCCAGAAACTAGTTTGTGCGCAGACTTTTTTCACGCTGTCGCAGATGCCGGTGATTACGGACCTCTGGACTATTCCGGATTGGCGTCCGGGTCATATCGAGTTATCGAGTCGTTGTAAAGCTCTACTGATTGCACCAGCCACCGCCAATATCCTTGCTAAAATGGCGCATGGGATTGCCGATGATGCCTTGTCTACCTTTTACCTCTCGCATACTGGTCCGGTGCTGGTTGCCCCTGCCATGAATCCGCGAATGTGGAACCATCCTGCTACCCAGGAAAACTGCCGTATCCTGCAGGAACGTGGCGTGGTTTTTATCGGACCGGATACCGGAAACGTCGCCTGCGGACCAGGAGGACGGGGACGCATGGCTTCTGTCGACGAAATCTTCTCGACAGTATGTGCGTATTTCTCCTGATGGACGAGGGACAGGGACAAGAATGGACAAAATGGACGGGATGGACAAGAATGGACTGCTGAATGGACAATGGACAATGGACGAAGGACTTCTCCGTCCGTGTCCCGTCCGTGTCCCGTCCGTGTCCCGTCCGTGTCCCGTCCGTGTCCCGTCCGTGTTTATGCAGATATCAAGTCGTCCAGCTGCTTTTCTGGATCGTGACGGTACTTTAATTGCGGATGTGCCGTATTTAAAGAATCCAGAGGAAGTGGTGGTTCCTTCCGAGGTTATCGAGGGGCTGCATCTTTTGCGGAAAGCGGGTTTTCTGTTGATCATAATCAGCAATCAATCCGGCATTGCCCGGGGATATTTCACCGAGGATGATCTGGCTGCGGTGCATGCCCGTATGGAACAGCTGCTTCTGGAAGGTGGTATCGAGCTGGATGGATATTATTATTGCCCCCATGCACCGGACAGCTGTTGTTGTCGCAAGCCGGCCACCGGCATGCTCGAACAGGCCTGCCTTGATTTCAGTATTGACCTTAGCCGTTCCTGCATGATCGGTGATAACGATTGCGATATGCAACTGGCCAAAAATTTCAAAATACCAGGGTTGCTACTCGAGTCAAAACGGGAAACAAATCGGAAACTGCCTACCCGAATATGTAGCAATTTCCTGGAGGCGGCACGTTTGGCGGTCAGCGGGATTGAATGAATTGCTGATTATCTGGCGGAAAAACCAACAAACCAGACCGCAAGCCCGCGTGCAATACCATCCGCCAAAGCAACAGCCCGATAAAATTCGTACCTTTTCGTTTTTTCGTTGTTAAAAAATCAGTGTTTTCCACGTAGTTGTCCGCAGGCTGCTTTAATGGAATCGCCTTTTCGTGTGCGGAGGGTGGCCTGCGCTCCGGCACGGATCAGCCGTTCGAGGAATGCGCGGCATTTAGCGGGGGCGGGCGCCTGATATCTGCTGGGGCCGGGGTTGCAGGGGATCAGGTTGATTTTGGCATACAGGCGAGCGGCCAGAGCCGCCAGGCGCACGGCGTCTTCCGGTGAATCGTTAAAATCTTTAAGCAGGGCATATTCGAGAGTTGGCATGCGATTCGTCTGCTGGCGGTGATACTGGCATGCGCTGATGATCTCCCCGATGGGATAACGGCAGGCCGGCGGAATGATTTGGGCGCGTTGCTGGTCGCTGGTGGCATGCAGGGAAATGGCCAGGTTCCAGGGACGATGCAAATCCGCCAGTTGTCGGATGCCGGGTACAATCCCACTAGTCGAGATGGTGATATGGCGTGCTCCCAGGGCAAATTTGTCGGGGGCGTTGAGATGATCCAGCGCCCGGGTGAGGTTATCGAGATTATGCAATGGTTCGCCCATGCCCATGACAACGATATTGTTTATTTTTGCCCCGAGATGACGGCAAGAGAGTAAAACCTGATCGGTGATCTCGGCAGCCGTCAGATTCCGAATCAGTCCTTCGCTGCCACTCGAGCAAAAAACACAACGCACTTGGCATCCTACCTGTGTGCTGATGCAGACAGTCGCCCTTCCCGGTGCCCGGATCAGAACCGTTTCCAGCAGATTGCCATCGGGCAGACTGGAAAGCCATTTGACGGTGTCATCTTCGGCAGTCAGCGTTTCTTCCGTCTTCAATGTAAAGACAAGATAGTCTTCTTGCAGCTTTTCCAGCAACCCCGCCGGTAGATTCGTCATTTCTGAAAAATCGGTGGCCCATTTCTGATAGAGCCAGTGACGGAGCTGAACTGCCCGGAACGGGGCGGCACCGCATCGCTGCAGCAACTCGCCCAATTCCTTATCGGACAGGTCTTTCAAGGAGGTTTTGATTCTTCCAGACATCAATTCTTACCAGAAATAAAATGCAGCCTCGAGCAGGTAATAGGCAACAAAAATTTTGTCAGAGCAGGCTCATCCGTCAAAGCAGCAACCCTATAAAATATTTTCGTGCCTTTTCGTGTCTTTTCGTTGTTAAAAATACCGGTTTCTATTCGCTTTTCAAGACGCCGCGATAGAGACGCAAATAATGACGACGGGTATCATCAACGGCAGTTTGCTCCGATGTGACAACTTCCCGGGAAATGATTCCCCGATAGCGATTGTCCGAGGAAGGTGGCTGAAATGTCAGCCGACGCCTTTGCGCCATGTGAACCGTTGGGCTGATCGGCTCCCACTGCCGCGAAGGCACAGCCGGCTGGCGGTGGCTGAGCAGGTAGACGATAGGCTCGTCATTGGGCAAACCAGATGGAAATGCATGCAGGCGGACAATGTCTTTGCCCAGATAGAAGGTCTCGACAAGGTACGCATAATTGCCATGAAGATAAACTGTCTGCACAGCGGGTTCCATGTTCAGTCGCCGGGCGGGCGGGGGTTCGAGTCCGGAAACAGGGTCAGGTACTGGATGCACTGCTTCCGCAGGCGCCAGCCCTGCCAGTGTCATGCCGGATAATTTACGGTTCCCGATGGTCAGGAAGGGAATGAACAGAAAACCGGTCAGCAGCATCGCTCGCAGACCGCTGGTCGCAAATACCATGGTTTGCCATAAGGGTGCCGATCTGGCGTGTTTGAGCAGGTGGATGCTTAGCAAAACGAGAAGCACTGAAACGAGACATAGCAGGAATGCCAAAGTGTTTACAGTGCCATGCGGCAGCAGGGTTGGGCGTATTTCAAGATTGCCGAGAAAAACCAATATCCAGAACAGGGATATGATGCAGGCGCCGACCAGAGTGACGGCACCGAGCACTCGAATGGTCCAGCAGAAAAAATGCCGGTACCAGTTGGTCACGATCTCGAAATGAATTCCCAGCAGTACGGCCATTGGTGCTAGGACAGGAAAGAGTTGTAAAGGCGAAGAACCCGGCCAGAGCAGAAAGAAGATGAGAGGGATAAAAACCAGTGCCCTGAAAAAGCCTCCCAGGGTGCCGGTCGGTTCAAATTGTCGCAATGCCAGGCAGAATGGAGCCCAAGCCAGCAAAGACCATGGAAGCAAATACAGTAACAGCTTGACTGGGAAAATGATCAGGTGCCTGAAAAAACCGGTGCTGACAGGATTGGGCTGGGTGAAGGCAAGGGCATTCCAGGGCAGGAAAGGCTGCGGACAGATAAAATGAACCCAGAAGATCGTGGTTACAGCAAAGATCCCAAGCATCAGCACATGAGGCGCGGATTGTAACTGGCGTATGGTCTTCGGGGGATTCCTGGCAATCAGCAGGGGCAGATAAAAGAGGAAGAGACCCTTTACGCCAACCGTGAGGACGTCAAGAAAGACAAACAGCAGGGCGATTCCCCATGCATGATGCCAATGCTGTTTCAAAGGACCGAAGCGATACCAGGAAAACCAGGCCATGGCCAATAGGAAAGCATGCAGCGTTTCGCTTTGTGCACGGAACCCAATGCGCAGGCTCGCCCAGCAGGTTAGAACGACAGCCGCCGCAATGAAACCGGCCAGGTTCCCCTTGCTTTTCCGGGCCGTTGTCCCTGCCAGCAACGCCATCCCCCAAATGGACAGAACCGCCGGGAAACGGATGCTGAAAAGCGTGGGTGGCGACCCGCAGGAAAATAGGGCAATCAGCCACGAATACAAAGGAAAGACGGACACCGGATTCCCCTGCAAATGGGGCTGCAACCAGTTCCCGGTTCGGATCATTTCCCTGGCAACGGCAGCATATCCGGCCTCTTCGCCACCTTGTAATTCAACAAAAAACAAGGGGGGAAAATACAACACAATGGCCATGACAGCAAGAGCTAGAAACCATTTCCAATTCGGTTGTTCTTGTACGGTAGACATAAAAAAGGGTGCGTGGTGCGTGGTGCGGGGGGCGTGGTGCGTGGTGCGTGGTGCGTGGTGCGTGGTGCGTGGTGCGTGGTGCGGGG